>JBJMKE010000086.1:0-14974 GCA_045806005.1 Gaiellaceae bacterium | reverse complement strand
GCCGGACGGAGCCTGAATCACGCCGACCGGCAGCACCGCGATCGTCGAGATGGCGGTCGAGGCGAGCGCCACGACGAGCGGCGGGGTGCCGCCGAGGTAGCGGCCCGCGAGCAGCGTCCCGATCGCGTAACAGAGGGCCATCGCGACGACCGCCAGGGCGGCCAGCAGCTTGCCGTGCGGCTGCTCGCCGACGAGCAGCGCGACCCCGACGAAGCCGATCGCGAGCCCGACCAGCCGCAGCCCGGAAACGCGCGACTCGCGGAAGAAGGCGAAGGCGAGCAGCGCGTTGAAGATCGGCACGGCTCCCTGGATGATCGAGGCGAGCCCGGAGTCGATTCGCGTCTCGCCCCAGCTGAGGAGCCAGAAGGGGATCGCCGTGTTCACGACGCCGATCACCACGAGCCAGCCCCACTTGTTGCGAATCGCGGCCAGCGTCGCGCGCGGCCCGAGGCGCACGACCGCGATCGCGGCGAGCAGCAGGGTGGCCGAGGCGAGCCGCCCGAGGATCAACGTCGCCGGCGTGAGCTCGCGGTCGGCGATCTTGATCAGCATGAACGACGCGCCCCAGATGAGCGCGAGCACGGTGAGGATGACGATCGGCCGGCGCACCCACATAGTCAAACGGAACGCGACCGGCTCCCGTGAGATTCCGCCGAGCCCGCGGTTACACTGAATCACCTGACGGAGCTGGCCGCCCATCAGCCCTTGCACCGCGCCCTCGGTCTGACCGACTGGGAAGCGGGACGTATCCGGGAACTCCTCGGCCGCGACCCGAACCATTTCGAGCTCGCCGTGTTCTCCCTGCTCTGGTCGGAGCACTGCGGCTACAAGCACTCGGCGCCTCTCCTGAAGCGGCTGCCCTCGGCGGGCGAGCGCGTGTTGCAGGGGCCGGGCGAGAACGCCGGCGTGCTCGACCTCGGCGATGGAACGGCCGTCGCGTTCAAGGTCGAGTCGCACAACCATCCCTCCGCGGTCGAGCCCTTCCAGGGCGCGGCGACCGGGATCGGCGGGATCCTGCGCGACGTGATCGCGATGGGCGCGCGGCCGGTCGCGCTGCTCGACGGGCTCTGGTTCGGCGCGCCGGACTTCCACTTCCGGCAGGCGGTCGCCGGGATCGGCCACTACGGCAACTGCGTCGGGGTGCCCACGGTCGGCGGCCAGACGGTCTTCGACCCCGCCTACGGATCCAACTGCCTCGTCAACGCGATGTGCGTCGGGCTGCTGGACGCCGACCGGCTGCGGTCGGCGAAGGCGAGCGGGCCGGGACGGCTCGTCGTCCTGTACGGCGCGACGACCGGCCGCGACGGCATCGGCGGCGCCTCGGTGCTCGCGAGCGCCGAGCTGAGCCAGGACGACGCCGACAAGCGCCCCTCGGTGCAGGTCGGCGACCCGTTCACCGGCAAGAAGCTGATCGAGGTCTCCCTCGAGCTCGTCGAGTCGGGCCTCGTCGAGTCGCTGCAGGACTGCGGCGCTGCCGGCCTCGCGTCGTCGCTGTCGGAGATGGCGTCCGACGGCGCCGGGCTCGACGTCCACCTCGACCGTGTCCCTCTGCGGGAGGAGGGCATGGAGCCTTGGGAGATCATGATCTCGGAGTCCCAGGAGCGGATGGTGGCGGTCGTACGCCCGGAGATGCTGGAGGCCGTGCGCGAGGTCTGCGCGCGCTGGGAGCTGCCGTGCACGGCGGTCGGGGAGGTGACGGACTCGGGTCTGCTCCGCGCATTCCACGAGGGCGACGTCGTCGGCGAGATCCCGGCCGCGTTGCTCACGGAGGAGTGCCCTCGCTACGAGGTCGAGCAGCGGGCCGAGCCGCGGCCGGCGCGGCGACCCGAGCGGCCCGAGTTCGACGTCGGCGAGGTGATCGAGCAGTACGACCACCTCGTCGGCTCGCGCACCGTCCGCCGCCCGGGCCTCGACGCGGCCGTCCTGCGGCTGCGTCCCTCGCTCCGCGGTCTCGCGGTCGCGCTGCAGGGGCCCGCTCCCGGTGAGGGCGACGGCTTCCGCGCGGGCGTCCAGGCGACGCTCGGCGCCGCCCGCAACGTCGCGTGCGCCGGGGGCGAGCCGATCGGCCTCACCGACTGCCTCAATTTCGGCAATCCCGAGAAGCCGGCCGTCGCCCACGAGCTGGCGCAGGCGATCGAGGGGATCGCGCTGGCGGCCGAGGCGCTCGGCATCCCGGTGGTCTCGGGCAACGTCTCGCTCTACAACGACGCGGACGGCGCCTCGATCCCGCCGACGCCGGTCGTCGGCTGTGTCGGGCTCGTGGAGGACGTCCGCAAGGTGCCGGGCCGGTGGCGGAGCGGCGACGCCGTGCTCCTCGCCACCTCACCCGACGGCTCGCTCGTGGCCGAGACGGCGCTGATCCGCTTCCTCTGGAAGGCGGCGCCGCATCTCACTCTCTGCCACGACGTCGGCAGCGGCGGCATCGAGGCCGCGCTCGCCGAGGCAGCCGCGTGGAGCGGCGGGCTCGAGGCGGAGGTGGAGATCCCGGCCGACTACGACGCGCGGCGGGGCGCCGCGATCCTCGCCTGCAGGCCGGGCCGCGTGCGGCGGCTCGGCGCGCGTGGGTTCGTGCAGATCGGGCAGGTGCCGTAGCCATGTGTGGCGTCTTCGGCGTCTACGCCCCGAACCGCGACGTGGCCCGGCTCACCTACTTCGGGCTCTTCGCCCTCCAGCACCGGGGGCAGGAATCCGCGGGCATCGCGGTCTCCGAGCACGGGCGCCTGACGGCGCTGCGCGATCTCGGGCTCGTCTCCCAGGTCTTCGACGAGCAAAAGCTCGGCGGCCTGCGCGGCCAGGTCGCGATCGGCCACAACCGCTACTCGACGACCGGCTCGTCCCAGTGGCAGAACGCGCAGCCCCTCGTCCAGCACGGACGTGCCCGCACCGTCGCGCTCGGCCACAACGGCAACCTCGTCAACGTGGGGCAGCTGCGGGAGGAGCTGCGCGAGGCGGGCGTCCCGCTCGGCACGACGTCCGACAGCGAGCTGGTCGCGGCGCTGATCGCGAACGACGAGGCGCCGCTGGAGGAGGCCGTCGCGAACGCGATGCGCCGGCTCGAGGGCGCGTACTCGATCGTCGCGCTCTCGGAGGGACGGCTGATCGCGTTCCGAGACGCGCACGGCTTCCGGCCGCTCGTGGTCGGTCGCTTGCAGGAGGACTGGGTGTTCGCTTCCGAGACGTGCGCGCTCGACCTCGTCGGCGCCGAGTTCGTGCGCGAGGTCGCTCCGGGCGAGCTCGTCGTGGCCGACGGCGAAGGGCTGCATGCGACCCAGGCGCTCGAGCCGGCGGAGCGCGGTGCCCTCTGCATCTGGGAGTTCTTCTACCTGGCCCGGCCGGACAGCAGGCTCGAGGGGATCGAGGTGCACAACGCGCGGGTGCGGATGGGCGAGCGGCTCGCACAGGAGGCGCCGGTCGAGGCGGATCTCGTGCTGCCGATCCCCGACTCGGGCACCCCGGCCGCGATCGGCTTCGCGCGCGCGATCGGGCTGCCGTTCAGCGAGGGGCTGATCAAGAACCGCTACGTGCAGCGCACGTTCATCCAGCCCGACCAGGAGCTGCGGCGGCAGGGCGTGAAGCTCAAGTACCACCCGGTGGCGGAGGTCGCCGGCAAGCGGGTCGTGGCGGTGGACGACTCGATCGTCCGCGGCAACACGACGCGCGAGATCGTGCGGATGCTGTTCGACGCAGGGGCGGCGGAGGTGCACCTGCGCATCTCCTCGCCGCCGGTGATCGGGCAGTGCTTCTACGGGATCGACCTCGCCGACCCCTCGGAGATGATCGCGTCGACGCGGAGCGTCGAGGAGGTGCGTGAGCACGTCGGCGCGACCTCGCTCGCCTACCTCTCCCACGACGGGCTCGTCGAGGCGACGCGCCGGCCGACGTCCGCCCTCTGCCGCGCCTGCCTCACGGGCGAGTACCCGACCGAGGTGCCCGCGGAGGCCGCGAAGCTCCGCTTCGAGCCGGCGCGGGCGTAGTCCCCGAACCCCCGGCGCAAGCGCGAGCGACCCACGCCCACGGAGTGCGGCCGCTGGCACGATTGGTCGCGATGCAGCTCTTCCACTATCACCTCGTCACGAGCCGCGTTCGCGAGGTCGAGGCTCGCTACGTCGGCAAGCTCGCGTTCGACCTCGTCGCGCGCCACGGGCGGATCGGCGAGGACCTCACGTCCTACGAGCCGGGTATCTCGTGGACGGAGCTCGACGCGCTGGGCTTCAAGCTCCGGCTGACCGAGCTCGAGAAGGGCGCGGTCAACGTCGTCGTCCAGCCCGGCCAGTGGCCGACGCCGCGGGTCGACCATCTGGGGCTCGTGCTCGACGAGGCCGAGTTCGAGACCGCGCTCGAGCGGGCAGAGCGGAACGAGCTGCGGGTGCAGGAGCACGGGGGTCGGCGCACCTTCGTCTCCACGAACGCCGGCTACCGGCTCGAGCTCCATCCGCCGCGCGAGTGGATCGAGGACCTTCTCGCGCAGGGCGAGGAGCTGCAGCTGTCGGAGCTGCACCTGAAGGCCGACGACCCGACCGGGAAGGCGAAGGCCCTCGCGGGGATCCTCGACCTCGAGCGAGACGGGAGCGACGTCGAGATCGGCGACACCGTCGTCCGCTTCGTCCGCGGCGGCCCCCAAGGCCGCCCGGAGCTCTTCGGCGAGCTCTTCGTCTAGAAGGGACACGGCCGGAACCAGGTTCCGGACGTGGCTGTAAAGCAGCGGTCCGAGTCGCCGGCAGGGCATCGCTGCGCGCGAACAGCCCGACGGCGCGCTGTCTCTTCGGGCCACGGCCGGAACCAGGTTCCGGCCGTGGCTGTACCAGACATGGCTGGAACGGACGTCGGGTGGCCGCCTTAGACTCGATCCGTGAGCGAGGAAGGCCGCACGTACGACGCCGCCGGCGTCTCGCTTGCGACGGCAGGCGCGGTGGTGGAGCGGCTCCGCGCTGCGGTGGAGTCGACCGGCGCGAGCGGCTTCGGGCAGTTCGCCGCGCTCCACCCGCTCGACGACCGGCGCCTGCTCGCCGCCTCCACCGACTCGATCGGCACGAAGCCGATGGTCGCGCGCCCTCGCGGGCTCCTTAGCAACTGCGGCGCCGACATGGCGGCCCATTGCATCAACGACGTCGCCACTTGCGGCGCCGACCCTCTCGTCCTGCTCGACTACGTCGCCTCGGCCCGCATCGAGCTGGAGGAGGTCGCACAGCTGGTGGAGGGCGCCGCCGAGGTCTGCCGCGCCGCGGGAGTCGCGCTCATCGGCGGCGAGACGGCCGAGATGCCCGACGTCTACCGCGAGGACGAGCTCGACTTCGCGGCCACCTGCGTCGGCGTCGTCGACCGTGAGCAGCTCGTCGACGGCTCCACGATCGAGGCGGGCGACGTCGTGCTCGGATTCCCGTCCGCCGGCGTCCACGCGAACGGCTTCACACTCGTGCGGCGCGTGCTCGAGGAGGAGGACTACGACGGAGACGACCTCCTCGCCCCGACCAGGCTCTATCTGGACATCGCCCGCAGGCTGCGCGGCCGGGCGCTCGCCTTCGCGCACGTCACCGGCGGCGGCATCGCCGGCAACCTCGAGCGCGTGCTCCCGCTCGGCCGCCGGGCGGAGATCGACTGGGACGCGTGGGAGCGGCCCCTCGTCTTCCGCTGGCTCGGGCGCCACGTGGAGGAAGAGGAGCTGCGGCGTGTCTTCAACCTCGGCATCGGCTGGTGCGCCGTCGTGCGGGAGGCCGAGCCGGGAGAGCACGTGATCGGACGGATCACGTGATCGGCGTGCTCGTCAGCGGCGAAGGGACGAACCTCCAGGCGCTCCTCGACGCCGGGCTGCCGGTCGTCGCGGTCGCGGCGAACAAACGGGACGCCCCCGCGCTCCTCCGCGCCACCTGCGCGACCGCCGCTTTCGAGCTCGCAGACTTCGAGGATCGCGCCGCTCGCGACGCCGCCATGGCCGACTGGCTCGAGCAGCAGGGCGTCCGTCTCGTCGTGCTCGCCGGCTACATGCACCTCCTCACGCCGGCCTTCCTGGAGCGCTTCCCCGGCGCCGTGATCAACGTCCACCCGTCGCTGCTGCCGGAGTTCCCCGGCGCGCACGCCGTGGAGGAGCAACTCGCCGCCGGCGTCGCCGAGTCGGGCGCGACGGTCCACCTCGTCGACGAGGGAGTCGATTCCGGCCCGGTCTTGCGCCAAGAGCGTGTCCCCGTCCTCGCGGGCGACACGGCCGAGACGCTGCACGACCGGATCAAGTCGGTCGAGCACCGGCTCCTGCCCGAGGTGGTGAGAGAACTGTGCGCGCGCTGATCTCGACCTGGGACAAGTCCGGGCTGGACACGTTCGCGCGCGGCCTCGTCGCGCTCGGCTGGCGGCTCGTCGCGAGCGGGAACACCGCGGCAGCGCTCGAGGCGATCGGCCTGCCGGTAGAGCACGTCGAGACCGTCACCGCCTCGCCCGAGATGCTCGGCGGGCGGGTCAAGACGCTCCATCCGCGCGTGCACGCCGGCATCCTCGCCCGGCGCGACGTGGACGAAGACCTCGCGACGCTCGAGGAGCATGCGATCGAGCCGATCGACCTCGTCTGCGTCAACCTCTACCCCTTCGAGGAGGTCGCGGGGCGCCAAGGCGTGAGCGAAGCGGAGGCGGTCGAGATGATCGACATCGGCGGCCCGTCGATGCTGCGCGGCGCGGCGAAGAACTTCGCCCACTGCGCCGCCGTTTGCCGGCCGGAGCAGTACCACGCCGTGCTCGAGGAGCTGCGCACGAGCCCCGAGCTCTCGCTCGAGACGCGGCGCCGGCTCGCCGCCGAGGCGTTCGCCCACACCGCCGCGTACGAGGCGGCGATCACGACGTGGTTCAACGGGCGGGAGGAGTTCCCCGAGTCGATCGTGATCTCGCTCGAGAAGGTGCAGGACCTCGCCTACGGCGAGAACCCGCACCAGCGTGCCGCCTACTACGCCGAGCGCGGGGCCCGGCGCCATCTCCTCTCGCGCGTCGAGCAGCTGCACGGGAAGGATCTCTCCTTCAACAACCTCAACGACTTCTCGGGCGCCCGCTCCCTCGCGCGAGAGTTCGAGGTGCCGGTGTGCGTCATCGTCAAGCACGCGAACCCGTGCGGCGTCGCACTCGGCGCCACCGCCGAGGAGGCGTACGACAAGGCGCTCGCCTCCGACCCGACGTCGGCGTACGGCGCCGTCGTCGTCCTCAACCGCGAGGTCGAGGAGCCGCTGGCGGAGAAGCTCGCGGAACAGTTCGTGGAGGTGCTCTTCGCACCGGCCTACGTCGAGGAGGCGCTCGACGCGCTGCGCCGCAAGAAGAACACCCGCATCCTCCTCGACGGGGAACGGCGCGGCGGCGAGCCGGGCGAGCGCAGCTACAAGCGCGTCATCGGCGGAATGCTCGTGCAGGACTCCGACGCCGAGATCGACGGCCGCGACGGCTGGCAGGTGGTGGCCGGCGAGGTGGACGAGCCGCAGTGGGGCGACCTCGTCTTTGCCTGGCGAGTCTGCAAGCACGTCGCCTCGAACGCGATCGTGCTCGCCAAGGACCTGCAGACGATCGGGATCGGCGCCGGTCAGATGAGCCGCGTCGACTCGGTGCGGATCGCGGTCGAGAAGGCGGCGGAGTTCGGCCACGACGCACAGGGCTCGGCGCTCGCCTCCGACGCGTTCTTCCCCTTCGCCGACGGCCCGCAGGTCGCGCTCGACGCGGGGACGACCGCGATCGTCCAGCCGGGCGGCTCGCGCCGCGACGAGGACGTGATCGCCGCCGTCGCGCAGGCCGGCGCCGCCATGGTCTTCACGGGCCGCCGCCACTTCCGTCACTAGCCACTTGAGCAGTAGGGGTCGGATCTGGCACGGTGTCGCCTGATGGCTGCCCAACCCGATCCCCTGCGCTGGAAGGCGCTGACGGTCGTATGCGCCGCGTTCTTCATGACGATCCTGGACGTCTCGATCGTCAACGTCGCACTGCCCTCCATCGGCAAGTCGCTCGACTTCACACGCGAGAACCTGCAGTGGGTCATCACGGCCTACGCGATCACCTACGGCGGCTTCCTCCTGCTCGCCGGCCGCCTCGCCGACCTGTTCGGTCGCCGGCGCGTCTTCCTGATCGGAGTCGTGATCTTCACGACCGCCTCGCTCTTCTGCGGGCTCGCCTGGTCCGAGAGCGTCCTCATCGCTGCGCGTGCAGTGCAGGGCGTCGGCGCAGCGGTGATCACGCCGTCGGCCCTCTCGATCGTGATGACGACCTTCGCGGAGGGCGCCGAGCGGAACAAGGCGCTCGGCATCTGGGGAGCGCTCGGAGGCGGCGGCGCCGCGGTCGGCGTCCTCGCCGGCGGCGTGCTGACCACCTACCTCGGCTGGGAGTGGATCTTCTTCATCAACGTCCCGGTCGGCGCGCTCGCCTTCGTGCTCACGCCGCGCTTCGTGCGCGAGAGCCGCGCCGAGGGGCGGAAGTCCCTCGACATCGCGGGGGCGTTCACGGTCACCGCCGGGCTCGCGCTGCTCGTCTACGCGGTGTCGAAGGCGCCCGACCACGGCTGGAGCTCGGGCTGGACGCTGGCCCGCCTCGCCGTCGCGGTCGTCCTGCTGGTCGCGTTCGTCGTCATCGAGGCGCTCCAGAAGGATCCGCTCATGCCGTTCCAGATCTTCCGGATCCAGACGGTCGCGGGCGCCAACGTCACGGGGCTCCTGCTCGGCGCGGTCACGTTCGCGAACTTCTTCCTCCTCACGCTGTACGTCCAGCAGGTGCTCGGGTACAGCGCCATCAGGACGGGCGTGACGTTCGTCATCACGGCGGGGAGCGCTGTTCTGTGGGCGGGGCTGGCCCAGGCCCTGACGACGCGATACGGGGTGAAGCCGATGCTCGTCGTCGGCTTCCTCGCGATGATCGCCGGGAACATCTACTACACCCAGGTCTCTGCGCACGGCTCGTTCGCGAGCGAGCTCCTTCCCGGCTACCTCCTCATCGGCTTCGCGCTGCCGTTCACCTTCATCCCGATCTCGATCGCGGCGCTCGCCGGAGTCAGCCACGACGAGGCCGGGCTCGCCTCGGGGCTGATCAACACTGCGCAGCAGATCGGAGGCGCCGTCGGCGTCGCCGTGTGCTCGTCGGTGCTCTTCTCCGCGGCGGTGTTCGTCTCGGTCTCGGGGACGAGCAACGCCTTCTGGGTGCTCGTCGGGATCAGCGTCTCGGCGCTCGTCACCTCGCTCGTGCTGATCCGGAAGGAAGAGCTCGAGCCCGAGGCCGAGACTCAGAGCTCCCCGGGGCTGGCGTAACGCACGAAGAACGGCCCGAGGCCGGCCTGGTTGACGGCGAAGAGCAGCTCGAGGTGGTCCTCGAGCATTCGGGCCCGGTCGAGCCCGCCCGCGTAGACGGGGTCGTAGCCGGCGTCGCGGATCAGCCGCTCGGTCACCTCCCTCGCCTCGTCCTCGGCGCAGAAGAGGTTCGAGGGACGGACGCGCTGCGCCTCGATCTCGTCGTAGATGTTGGCGAAGTTGAGGTTGAAGGACTTGGCCGTCGGGCCGCCGACTATCGACTTGACCTCGTGGGCGTTCGACTCGAACCCCTCTTTCCGACCGCGGACCGCGTTCGTCGCGTCGATCGTCACCTTGCCGGCGAGCCCGCCGACCCCGGCGAGCGCATTCGCGATCTCCGGCCCGGGAACGGCGACGAGCACCACCTCCGCGGTCGACGCATCGCCGCCCTCGCGCCCGAGCTCCTGCACCTCGTGCCCGGCGTCGCGCCACTTCTGCGCAAGGCCGCCGCCCACGTTGCCCCTACCGATCACGGCGATCTTCATCAAATACCCTTCCGTGTTCGATGGCCCGCGAATACCCGACCGTCCTCGACCTCGTCGGGGACACTCCGATCGTACGGCTGGACAGGCTCTCTCCGCTCGGCCACGCCCGCATCCTCGCCAAGCTCGAGTACCTGAATCCCGGGGGCTCGGTCAAGGACCGGATCGGCCTCGCGATGATCGAGCAGGCCGAGCGCGACGGACGGCTGAAGCCGGGCGGCACGATCGTCGAGCCGACCTCGGGCAACACCGGGGTCGGCCTCGCCATCGCCGCCGCGGGCAAGGGCTACCGCTGCGTCTTCGTCATGCCGGACAAGATGAGCCAGGAGAAGATCTCGATGCTCCGTGCGTACGGCGCGGAGGTCGTGATCACGCCGACCGCCGTCGACCACGACTCGCCCGAGTCCTACTACTCCGTCTCGTCGCGCCTCGCCGAGGAGATCCCCGGCGGCTTCAAGCCCGACCAGTACTCGAACATGGCGAACCCGCAGGCGCACTACGACGTCACGGCGCCGGAGATCTGGGAGCAGACCGGCGGCGAGCTCGCCGCGATCGTGATCTCCGTCGGCACCGGCGGCACGATCTCGGGCGTCGGCCGCTGGTTCCACGAGCGCAAGCCGGAGGTGAAGATCATCGGCGTCGACCCCGAGGGCTCGATCTACACCGCGCAGGACGACTCCGAGCTCCACCCGTACCTCGTGGAGGGGATCGGTAAGGACACGTGGCCCGACACGATCGACCTCACGGTCGTCGACGAGTGGATCCGGGTCTCCGACCGGGACTCGTTCCTCACGGCGCGGCGGCTCGCGGAGGAGGAGGGCATCCTCGCCGGCGGCTCGACCGGATCCACGGTGTGGGCGGCGATCCGCGTCGCGGAGCGGTTCCCTGCCGGCGCGGACGTGCTGGCGATCATCCCGGACTCCGGCCGCTCCTACATGTCGAAGTTCTACGACGACAACTGGATGCTCGAGCACGGCTTCGTCGACCGGCAGGCGCCGGCGCCGACGGTGGACGAGCTGTTGCGCGCCAAGCACGGCGGCGAGGTGCCGCAATTCGTCACGATCGCTGCCCACGCGAAGGTCGGCGAGGGGATCGACACGATGCAGCGGTACGGGATCTCGCAGCTGCCCGTCGTGCGGGACGGCCGGTGCGAGTCGCTCGCCGACGTGATCGGCTCGCTGCAGGATCGCGCCTTGCTCGAGCGCGTGTTCGGCAATCCGGACGCGGTGCACGAGGATGTCGCTTCGGCGATGCAGCCGCCGCTCGCGGCGGTCGAGGCCTCGGCGACCCTCGACGAGGTGTTCGCGACGCTGACCGGCGGCCCGAACGCCGTCGTCGTCGCGCGCGAGGGGAAGCCGGTCGGCGTGCTCACGCGCTCCGACCTCCTCGACTTCCTCGCCCACCGGCGTTAGCGTCCGAGCGTGATCAGCTGCCCGAGTTGCGGGGTCGAGAACGCCGCCGGCCGCAAGTTCTGCGGCGGCTGTGGGGCGTCGCTCGCACTCACATGCCCGAGCTGCGGAGCCGCGAACGAGCCCGGGATGCGCTTCTGCGGCGAGTGCGGAAGCGCTCTGGCCGAGGAGACGCCCGCCGCTCCCGCCCCGCCCGCGAACGCCGCCGAGCGCCGGCTCGTCTCCGTCCTCTTCGCCGACCTCGTCGGCTTCACGACCCTCTCGGAGTCGCGTGACCCCGAAGAGGTGCGGGAGCTCCTCTCCCGCTACTTCGATACCTGCCGCCGCCTGATCGACATCTACGGAGGCACCGTCGAGAAGTTCATCGGCGACGCGGTGATGGCGGTCTGGGGAACCCCGATCGCGCAGGAGGACGACGCGGAGCGGGCCGTGCGGACCGCGCTCGACCTCGTGACGGCGGTAGCGGCCCTCGGCGAGGAGATCGGCGCGCCCGAGCTCGCGCTGCGCGCCGGCGTCCTGACCGGCGAGGCCGCGGTCAACCTCGCCGCCGAGGGCGAGAGCATGGTCGCCGGCGACCTCGTCAACACCGCCGCCCGCGTCCAGGCCGCCGCCGCCCCCGGCACCGTCCTGGTGGGCGACGCGACGCGGCGCGCGACGGCCGCGGCGATCGCCTATGAGCCGGCCGGCGAGCACGAACTGAAGGGCAAGGCGGAGCCGATCTCGCTCTTCCGGGCGCTTCGCGTCACCTCGATTCGCGGCGGGGCGCGCGCCTCGGGCGAGCTCGAGCCGCCGTTCGTCGGCCGCGCGCGCGAGCTGCGCCTCGTCAAGGAGCACTTCCACGGCTCGGCGGAGGAGCGGAAGGCGCATCTCGTCTCGGTGGTCGGCATCGCCGGCATCGGCAAGTCGCGACTGGCGTGGGAGTTCGAGAAGTACCTCGACGGTGTCGCCGACGAGGTGCTCTGGCACCGCGGCCGCTGCCTGGCCTACGGCGACGGCGTCGCCTACTGGGCTCTCGCCGAGATGGTGCGGATGCGGGCCCTGATCGCCGAGGAGGACACGCCGGAGGAGGCACTCGGAAAGCTGCGCGCGATGCTCGTTCAGCGCGTCGAGGATGCAAGCGAGCGTGAGTGGCTCGAGCCGCGCCTGGCGCATCTGCTCGGGCTCGCGGAGCACTCGGCGGGCGACCGGCAGGATCTCTTCTCCGCCTGGCGGCTCTTCTTCGAGCGGCTCGCAGAGCACAGCCCGGTGCTGCTCGTCTTCGAGGACCTGCAGTGGGCGGACTCGGCTCTGCTCGACTTCGTCGAGCACCTGCTCGAGTGGTCGCACGCTCATCCGCTGTTCGTGCTCGCGCTCGCGCGGCCCGAGCTCGCCGAGCGCCGGCCCGGCTTCGGAGCGAGCGGCCGCAACGCCACGACGCTCTCGCTCGAGCCGCTGGCACCGGCCGCGATGGAGGAGCTGCTCGGGGGCTTCGTCCCGGGGCTCCCCGACGACCTCCGTGGCCGGATCCTCGAGCGCGCCGAAGGCGTCCCGCTCTACGCCGTCGAAACGGTGCGGATGCTGCTCGACCGCGGGCTCCTAGCACGCGAGGGCGATGTCTACCGCCCGACCGGCACGATCGAGGCGCTCGAGGTGCCCGAGACGCTGCACGCGCTCGTCGCCTCACGTCTCGACGGCCTCGCTCCGGAGGAGCGGCGCATCGTCCAGGACGCCGCCGTCCTGGGTAAGAGCTTCACGAAGGGAGGGCTCGCCTCGCTTTCGGAGCTTGCCGAGCCCGAGCTCGAGCCAATCCTCGCCTCGCTCGTGCGCAAGGAGGTGCTCTCCGTCCAGGCCGACCCGCGCTCGCCCGAGCGGGGCCAGTACGCCTTCCTCCAGGATCTCCTGAAGCAGATCGCGTACGAGACGCTCGCGAGGGCCGACCGCAAGGCACGGCATCTCGCGGCCGCGGAGTACCTCGAGCTGGCAACCGGGCAGGCCGAGCAGGAGGCCGTCGAGGTGGTCGCGGCGCACTATGTCGATGCCTACGAGGCAGCGCCGGACGCAGCAGACGCCCCGGCCATCCGGCGCAAGGCTGCCGAGCGACTCGCGCACGCCGGCGAGCGTGCGGCGTCGCTCGCGGCCACCGAGGAGGCGCTCCGGTACTTCGAGAAGGCGGCGGCGCTCGCGGAAGAGCCGCGCTGGCAAGCGGACCTGCTGGAACGCGCGGGACGTGCGGCGCAGGACGGGGGCGGATATCCCCAGGCGCTCGCGCTCTACGAACGCGCGCTCGAGTTCTATCGCGGCGAGGGCGACGAGCGGCGAGCCGCGCATGTGACGGGCGCGATCGGAATCACGATGGGGTTCGGCGGCGATCTCGCCAAGGGCGCGGAGCGGATGGAGGAGGCGTTCGCTGCGCTCGCCGACGACGAGCCTGGCGTGGAGCTCGCGGAGCTGGCCGAGGCGCTCGCACGGCATCGCTTCTTCCTCGCGGAATACGACGCAGTGGCCGACCGACTCGAGCGCGCCCTCGAGATCGCCGAGGCGCTCGTCCTCCCAAACGTGCTCGTGCACGGGCTCAACACGAAGCACCTTCTACTCGGCAACCAGGGTCGGCACGAAGAGGCGCTGGCGCTGATCGAGCACGCGATCGAGATCGGTCGTCGGTACGAGGTCGGCGAGCCGCTGGGACGTGCTCTGTACAACCTCTCGTACCAGCTCGCCGCACGCGACCGCTTTGCCGACTCGGCTGCGGTCGACCTCGAAGGACTGGAGCTTGCGCGCAGGCGCGGAGATCGCGTCAACGAGCAACGCTTCCTCGGACACCTCATGTTCTCGCATTGGGAACTGGGCGAATGGAACGAGGTCGAGCGGCTCGCGGCGGAGATGACGGTCGACGACATCCGCACCATCGGCGAGCGGACGGTCGGGATCTTGAACGTGGCCGTTGCGCGGGGCGACGTGCCGACAGCGCGAGCCGCGCTCGAGGCCAGCTCGGTGAACCGCGACTCGGAAGAGCCGCAGACGCGACTCTTCTTCCGGCAGTGCGAGGCCAAGGTGTTGCGCGTCGAGGGGCGGCTTTCCGAAGCGCTCGCGGCGGCACGTGAGGCTCTCGGGATCGGGGAGCTGTCCACGCTTCACCCGCTCTACAAGGTCGCCTGGATCGAGGCGTCCGAGACGGCGTTCGACCTCGCCGACGAAGGGCAGGTCGAGGAGCTGCTCGGCGAGGTCGAGCGGCTGCCGCCGTCGAACCGGACGCCGCGCGTGGTGAGCCACGAGGCGCGCTTCCGCGGCCGGCTGCTCGCGCTGCGCGGCGACCGGGAAACCGCCGCGCAACACCTCGCCAACGCCGTCGACGGTCTGCGCGAGCTCCAGACGCCGTACCCGCTGGCGATCGCACTTCTGGAGCAAGCGGAGCTGGGCGGGAGCGACCCTGCGCCGTTGCTCGCCGAGGCGCGCGAGATCTTCGAGCGGCTCGGCGCGACGCCCTGGCTCGAGCGGGTGGACTTGCTCGAGCGCGCGGTAGCGGTCTAGCCCACGGCTACTCTCCGGGCATGGCCGCCGAGCACCTCGAATCGCTGCTGCGCGACGCGTTTCCGGACGCGCCGGAGCTGAGCGTCGAGGACCGCACCGGCGGCGGCGACCACTTCCAGGTGACCGTCGCGAGCCCCCGCTTCGACGGGTTGCCACTGCTCGAGCAGCACCGGCTCGTCAACGACGCGCTGGCCGAGCCGCTGCGCGACGGCACCATCCACGAGCTTCGAATCAAGACGAAAGGGACCCCGTGAGCGAGATTTCCGCACGGATCAAGGACGTGATC
>JBJMKE010000085.1:0-14999 GCA_045806005.1 Gaiellaceae bacterium | reverse complement strand
GCTGCTCGCCTTCTACGCCTGCGTCGGCGAGGAGCAGGGCGTTCCGCTCGACCAGCTGCGCGGCACCGTCCAGACGGACATCCTCAAGGAGTACATCGCGCAGAAGGAGTGGATCTTCCCGCCCGAGCCGTCGATGCGGCTCGTCGTGGACATGGTCGAGTGGTGCTCCGGCCGGCTGCCGCTCATGCACCCGGTCTCGATCTCCGGCTACCACATCCGCGAGGCCGGCTCGAACGCGGCGCAGGAGCTCGCCTTCACGCTGTCCAACGGCTTCGCGCTCGTCGAGGCGTGCCTCGAGCGCGGGCTCGACGTCGACTCCTTCGCGCCGCGCCTCTCGTTCTTCTTCAACGCGCACCTCGACTTCTTCGAGGAGATCGCGAAGTACCGCGCAGCGCGCCGGATCTGGGCGCGGCAGATGCGCGAGAAATACGGAGCGCAGGATCCGCGTTCGTGGCTGATGCGCTTCCACACGCAGACCGCCGGTGTCTCGCTGACGGCGCAGCAGCCCGAGGTGAACCTGATCCGCACCGCGATCGAGGCCCTGGCCGCCGTTCTGGGCGGCACGCAGTCCCTGCACACGAACTCCTTCGACGAGGCGCTCGCGCTGCCGACCGAGCACGCGGTGCGGCTCGCGCTGCGGACGCAGCAGGTGATCGCGCACGAGACGGGCGTCGTGAACACGATCGACCCGCTCGGCGGCTCCTACTATCTCGAGCAGCTCACGAACGAGCTCGAGCGGCAGGCGTACGACTACTTCGAGCGCATCGACGAGCTCGGCGGCGTGATCCCGGCGATCGAGCAGAACTTCCAGCAGCGCGAGATCGCCGAGGCGAGCTTCCGCTACCAGTCCGAGGTCGAGCGCGGCGAGCGGGTTGTCGTGGGGGTCAACCGGTACCAGCAGGAGGACGAGCAGCCGATCGAGCTGCTCCGCATCGACCCGGCGCTCGAGCAGAAGCAGGTCGAGCGGGTGCAGGCGGTGCGCGAGCGACGCGACGCGGCGGCGGCGGAGGCGGCGATCGCACGGCTGAAGGAAGACGCGACGCACCCCGACCGCAACCTGATGGAGCCGATCATGACGGCCTCGCGCGCGTACGTCACGATGGGCGAGATGTGCGACGCCCTGCGCGAGGTGTGGGGCACGTGGCGCGAGACGCCCGTCTTCTGAGCCAGGTCCCGAAGCAACACGTCCGGAACCAGGTTCCGGCCGTGTCCTTCCGAGACAGGCCCGAAAGTGAGTCTTGTGCCGCGCACCGCGTCCGTGAATGCTGGTGCCCATGCCGCGCCGGCCACGCGACGTCAGTCCCGGCTTTCACCACGTCTGGGTGAATGCCACCGGCGACTGGAACTACTTCCTCGACGAGATCGACCGCATCGACTGGGTGCGCCGTCTCGTGTCGATGCTCGAGCGGATGGCGTGGAAATGTGTGGCGTTCTGCCTGATGGCCACGCACGCGCACCTCGTGCTCAGCGTCCCTGATGAGTCGCTTGCGATCGGAATGCGAGACCTCAATCGCGAGTATTCATGCGATTTCAACCTCCGCCATGGACGCAAGGGCACGTTCTTGCGGAAGCGCTTCGGCAGCCGGCGGATCGATGATGGGGCTGACCTCCTCGGCGCCTATTCCTACGTAGTGCTCAACCCCGTTGCCGAGGGTCTCTGCCTACGCCCGGAGGAGTGGAGGTGGAGCAGTTACCGGACAACCCTCGGCATGGCGAGCGACTTTCCATTCGTGGACGCGCGCGTCGTGGTCGCGGAGGCGAGTGGAACCCCGGCGGCGCTCCGTCGGGTCGTTGGGGCCGCGGCCCACGCCCGGCCAAACCGGACACGTCCGGAACCTGGTTCCGGACGTGTCCTTAGGAGCTAGGGTCCCGGCCGTGGCTGGGAAGATCCGCGTTGTCGTCGCAAAGCCTGGCCTCGACGGGCACGATCGCGGGGCCAAGATCATCGCCCGCGCGCTCCGCGACGCCGGGATGGAGGTCATCTACACCGGCCTCCACCAGACGCCCGAGCAGATCGTCGAGACGGCGATCCAGGAGGATGCGGACGCGGTGGGCATCTCGATCCTCTCCGGCGCGCACATGACCCTCGTGCCGCGCATCCTCGAGCTCCTGCGCGAGAACGGCGCCGAAGACGTCGTGATCGTGGTCGGCGGCACGATCCCGGAGGACGACGCCGAGGAGCTGCGCCGGCTCGGGGTCGCCGGCGTCTTCGGCCCCGGCGCGCCCACCACCGAGATCGTCGACTTCATCCGCGGCGCGGTCCCTGCGTGAGCGTTGCGGTAGAGCGCCGCGACGCGGTCGCCGTCGTCACGATCGATCGGCAGGACGCGCTCAACGCGCTCGACGTCGAGACGCTGACCGAGCTCCGCGACCGCCTCGCCGAGCTCGCCGGGGACGAGTCGTCTCGCGTCGTCGTCCTCACCGGCGCAGGAGACCGCGCCTTCGTCGCGGGCGCCGATATCAAGTACATGGCCGGCCTCGCGTCCGAGGCGGCGAAGGAGTGGGGCGCGCTCGGCCACGAGGCGGCGCGGCTGCTCGAGGAGATGCCGAAGCCGACGATCGCCGCGATCAACGGCTTCGCGCTCGGCGGCGGCTGCGAGCTCGCGCTCGGCTGCGACCTGCGCTACGCCTCGAGCAACGCGCTGCTCGGCCAGCCCGAAATCGACCTCGGCATCGTCCCCGGCTGGGGCGGCACGCAACGGCTCGCGCGCGTCTGCGGCCTGGGCGTCGCGAAGGAGCTCATCCTCACCGGCCGCCAGGTCGACGCGGACGAGGCGCTCCGCATCGGCCTCGTGAACGCGATCGCAGATCCCGTCCTCGACCACGCGGTCGAGGTGGCACAGAACCTGGCCGCGAAGAGCCCGGTCGCCCTGCGCGTGGCAAAGCGGCTGCTCAACCTCTCACCCGGCGCACTCGAGCGCGAGGCGGAGGAGTTCGGCGACCTGTTCGCGAGCGAGGACGCGAAGGAAGGCCTCGCCGCCTTCGCCGAGAAGCGCGCGCCGCGCTTCGTCGGGAGGTAAAGCCCCGGAAGGATTCGCGGCCGGGGGCGCGTAGTCGTGGACCCCATGCGCTTGCGCATCCTCCTCGCCGGAGTCGCCGCTGCCGCGTTCGCGGTGGGCGCTCCACCGGCATTCGCCTCGGGCGGCCGGAACCCGCAGACCGCCGGCCTGCAGGTTGCGCTGCGGGCGCAGGGTCTCTACCGGGGCGCGATCGACGCCATCTCGGGGCCCGGGACGGTCGCCGCCGTCCGCAGGTTCCAGCAGATCCACGGGCTGCGCGTGACGGGCATCGCCGACGCGCGCACTCGCCGCGCCCTCGGCCCGCTCGGGCGCCCGCTCTTCGGCGCGCGCACCCTTCACCGCGGGAACTTCGGCTGGGACGTCGCGGTGCTCCAGTTCCTGCTCCTCCGGCAGGGGATCAACGTGCCGGTGAACGCGTACTACGACGGCCCGACGCTGCACGGCGTCCGGCTGCTGCAGCACCGGCTCCATCTGAGCCGCGACGGCGTCGTGGGGCCGCACACGCTCAGCGCCATCGTCCGCCGCGAGCCCGTCCCCCTCGCACACGGCGTGCAGATCGTCGCGGTGCGTCACTCGCGCGCGCACACGCACCGGTCCCACCGGTCGCACCGTTCGCTCGCGATGCACGTCGTCCGCGCCGGAGAGTCGCTCTCGTCGATCGCCCGCCGCTACGGCACCACGGTCGCGAAGCTCGCCCGCCGCAACCACCTCGATCCCTCGCACGTGCTCCTGATCGGGACGAAGCTCCGGATCCCGGCCGCCTCGGCGCGGCCGCAGCGGGTGAAGACCCAGCAGGCCGCCTATCGCACCCAATCGGTC
Organism: Gaiellaceae bacterium; assembly: GCA_045806005.1. Taxonomy (GTDB): domain Bacteria; phylum Actinomycetota; class Thermoleophilia; order Gaiellales; family Gaiellaceae; genus Palsa-739. Next base: position 11,160 of record JBJMKE010000085.1, on the reverse strand, counting down.
GCCTCGGTGCGCGCGCTGATCGACTACTGGGCCGCGCACTACGGCGTCGACGTGCACCTCGTCCGCGCGCTCGCCTGGATGGAGTCGGGCTACAACAACTCGCTCGTCTCGTCGGTCGGAGCCCGCGGGATCATGCAGCTCCTGCCGACGACCTTCCGCTTCGCCGAGACAGTCCTGATCGGGCACCGCGTGACGCACAACGCGAACGGCAACGTCCGGGCCGGCGTCGCCTACATCGCGCATCTGCTGCACGACTTCCACGGCAACAGGCGCCTCGCGCTCGCCGGGTGGTACCAGGGCGAGCGGGCGGTGCGGAAGCACGGCCTGTACAAGGAGACCCGCCCGTTCGTGGCGAACGTGCTCGCGCTCGCGCAGCGCATGTGAACCCCCGCCCGCGGCTGCACCACTAGCATCCCGCCGGGATGAGGATCGCCGTCTGCGTCAAGCACGTGCCCGAAGGGCCGAGCAAGATCGATCCGTCGACGAAGCGACTCGACCGCTCCGGCCAGGGCGCGCTCAACCACTTCGACGCGAACGCGGTCGAGGAGGCGCTGCTCCTCAAGGGCGACTCCGACACCGAGGTCGTCGCCGTCTCGCTCGGGCCGCAGCGGGCGCTCGACTCGCTGCGCAAGGCGCTCGCCATGGGCGCCGACCGCGCGATCCTGGTGTCGGACGACGCGACCGCGGGCTCCGACCTCGTCGCCACGAGCCGGCTGCTTGCCGCCGCGCTCCAGCGGGAGGAGCCCGATCTCGTCCTCTTCGGCCAGCAGGCTTCCGACGCCGACGGCGCCGTTCTCTGGGCGGCCGTGGCCGAGCGGCTCGGTCGGCCGGTCGTGTCGCAGGCGATGGAGCTCTCGGTCGACGGCGGCGCCGTCCGCGTCAAGCGCCAGACGGAATTCGGCTACGACACGCTCGAGGCGCCGCTGCCCGCCGTCGTCGCGGTCAGCGACGCGATCAACGAGCCGCGCTACCCGTCCCTCAAGGGGATCATGGGTGCGAAGAAGAAGCAGCAGGACGTCCTCTCGCTCGCCGACCTCGGGATCGACGCGGGCGAGGCCGGCGAATCAGGCTCGCGGACGACCGTCGTCGCGCTCGGCGACCCGCCCGCACGCGAGGACGCGCGCAAGATCGAGGACGACGGCAACGCCGCGCAGTCGATCGTGGACTTCCTCGCGGAGAAGCGCCTCGTATGAGCACGCTCGTCTTCGTCGAGCAGCACGGAAACGAGCTCCAGAGGGGCTCGCTCGGCGTGCTCGCCAAGGCGGCGTCGCTCGGTGCGGGGGACGTCGGCGCCGTGATCGCGGGCGAGGGCGCTCGCTCGCTGGCGGGAGAGGCGGGCAAGTTCGGCGCCGCGAAGGTCTGGGCCTGCGAGGACGCGGAGGTCGCACAGCCGCTGCCGCAGCCGCGCGTCGACGTCCTCGCGCAGGTGGTCGAGGAGGGCGGGTACGACACGGTGCTCTTCGCGAACTCGGTGCTCGCCGCCGACGTCGCCGCAGGTCTCGCGGCGCGCCTCGGCGCCGGTCTCAACTGGGATCTCGTCGACCTCGAGCTCAGCGGCGGCGAGCTCGTCGGGAAGCGGCCCGCGCTGCAGGACTCCGTCTACGCCGACGTCGGCTGGAGCGGCACGCCGCGGCTCGCGCTCTTCCGCGCCGGCTCGTTCGATCCCTCGCCAACGGGAGGAGGCGAGCCGGAGATCGCGCACATCTCGCCGGCCTACAAGGAGTATTCGACGGCGGTGCAGGTTCTGTCCCAGGACGCCGCGGAGTCGAGCAGCGGCCCCTCGGTCGAGGACGCCGACGTGATCGTCGCGGGCGGCCGCGGCCTCGGCTCCCCCGACAACTTCACGCTCGCGGAGGAGCTGGCGAAGGCGCTCGGCGGCGCGGTCGGCGCGACCCGTGCCGTCGTCGACGCCGGCTGGTATCCATACTCCGCGCAGATCGGCCAGACCGGCAAGACCGTCTCGCCGAAGCTCTACGTCGCGCTCGGCATCTCGGGCGCGATCCAGCACAAGGTCGGCATGCAGAGCTCCGGCACGATCGTCGCGATCAACAAGGATCCGAACGCGCCGATCTTCGAGTTCAGCGACCTCGGCGTCGTCGGCGACGTGCACGAGATCGTGCCCAAGCTGACCGAGCTCGTCCAAGCCCGCAAGGGATGAGCCGTCCCAGCAACTTCCCGCCGCCGTTCTCGACGCGCGACTACGTCGCCGAGCCGACCGACCCGCCCGACGAGCGGATCGAGGTCGGCGTCCTGATCGTGGGCGCGGGACCGGCGGGCCTCGCGTGCGCGGTCCGGCTCGGCCAGCTGATCGAGCAGAGCCCCGACGTCGCGGAGCGACTCGGCGACGTCCCGGTCGCCGTGATCGAGAAGGGCAAGCAGCCCGGCTCGCACCTTCTCTCCGGTGCGGTGGTGGACCCGCGGGCGTTGCGCCGCCTGTTCGGGGACCGCCTGCGCATGGACGAGCTTCCCTCCTACGGCGAAGTGCCCGGCGAGTCCGTCTACCTCCTCACGCGTCACACGGCCTGGCCGATCCCGCCGCCGCCGCCGATGCGGAACCACGGCAACTGGATCTTCTCCCTCTCGCAGCTCGGTGGCTTCCTCGCCGAGCGCGCGGAGGAGGGCGGCGTGATGATCCTCCCGGAGACCGCGGCGCAGAAGCTCCTCGTCTCGCACGGCCGCGTCGTGGGCGTCCGCACGGGGGACAAGGGCCGCAACCGCGACGGGGGCGAGCTCGGCAACTTCGAGGCCGGCTCCGACCTGGTGGCCAAGGTCACGGTCCTGGCGGAGGGGACGCAGGGTCACCTCACGGGCGTGGCGCTCGACCGCTTCTCCCTCCGCGGCCAGGACCCGCAGGTGTGGGAGCTCGGCGTCAAGGAGGTCTGGAAGGTTGCGAAGCCGCTCGGGCGGGTCATCCACACGATGGGCTGGCCGCTGCGCACCGGCAAGAAGTACCGCGAGTTCGGCGGCTCCTTCATCTACCCGCTGGGCGACGACATGGTCTCGATCGGGCTCGTGGTCGGGCTCGACTACCGGGACGCCTCGCTCTCGGTGCACGACCTGCTGCAGGAGCTGAAGACCCACCCGAAGATCCGCAAGATCCTCGCGGGCGGCGAGCGGCTGGAGTGGGGGGCGAAGACGATCCCGAGCGGCGGCTTCCACTCGCTGCCGCGCCGGCTGCACGCGCCCGGGCTGCTCCTCTGCGGCGACGGGGCCGGCATGGTCAACATCCCGCGCCTCAAGGGCGTCCATTACGCGATCGAGTCCGGCAGGCTCGCGGCCGAGGCGGCCTTCCGCGCGCTGCAGCGAGGCGAGACCCCGGCGAGCTCCCTCTCCTCGTACGACGAGGCGGTGCGCGACAGCTTCATCTGGCGCGACCTCCACGAGGTGCGGAACATGCGCCAGGTTTTCGGGCGCGGCTTCTACGTCGGCGGCGCCCTGGCGAGCGCGATGACCGTCTCGAAGGGGCGCATCGAGCTCGGGAAGATGCGGGCCGAGCCCGACGCCGACCAGCCGCTCCTGGACAGCGGCCTGAGCTACCCGGCGCCGGACGGGAAGCTCACCTTCGACAAGCTCTCTTCCGTCTTCGCCTCGGGGAACAAGACGCGCGACGACCAGCCGAACCACATCAGGATCGAGCGGCGGGTGCCGCGGGAAGTCGCGGAGCTATGGGCGCACATGTGCCCCGCGCAGGTGTACGAGGTGGGGGCCGCGGACCGCGACGGCACCGTCCTGGTCGAGCTGGCGCCATCCAACTGCGTCCAGTGCGGCGCGATCACCGCCAAGGGCGGCCGGCTGACGCCGCCCGAGGGCGGCTCGGGGCCCGAGTACACGAAGACCTGATTTACCGCGCCTTTACCTGGAAACAGCGAAGAGGCAGGACAATGCGACTCATGCGGAACAGGCGCTTCCTCCTCGCGACCCTTGTCGCGGCGCTCGGCGTCGCCCTCTGGCTCGTTTCTCCCGGGCTTGCGCTCCGGAATGCCGTCGTCAAGCAGGTCTTCGGCGCGAAGCTGGTCCGCCTCGAGGTCATCGAGAAGAAGCCCGTCGGCGGGAGCACGGACTGGCGCATCGACCACGGCGTGATCACGGGCGTGAGCTCCACGCAGCTCACGCTGCGCGAAGCCGACGGTCGCATCCAGGACATTCCTCTCGACGGCTCGACCCGGATCGTCCGCCACGGGCGCACTTCCCCGCCGAGCCGGCTCCATCGGCACCAGGTCGCGCTCGTCACATGGCCGGCGAGCGGAGCTGCGCAGTCCGTGATCGTCGATCCGGTCCCGGCAGGGCTCCACAGGACGATCGTGCGGCAGCTCTTCGGCCCGAAGCTCGTCCGGGTCGAGGCGATCCAGAAGAAGCCGGTCGCCGGAAGCACCGACTGGCGCGTCGATCGAGGCGTGATCACGGCCGTGAGCTCCACGCAGCTCACGCTGCGCGAGGCGGACGGCCGCATCCAGGACGTTCCTCTCAACGGCTCGACCGTGGTCCTCCGTCAGGGGCGCACGGTTTCTCCGTACGTGCTCGCGCCACGCTGGCGCGTGGTCGTCACGTGGCCGGCGAGTGGAGCGGCACAGACGGTGGACGTCGAGTTCGTTCCGCGACGGCAAGGGTGAGCGTGGTCGCACCGGCCCCAGCCAGACCTATCCTGCGGGCGTGAACGCCAGGGCAACCGGGGGCGCGCTCCTCCTCGTGGAGGACGACGACTCGATCGGACGCCTCGTCAAGCAGTACCTCGAGCAGCAGGACGGCTGGCGCGTCGTCTGGCTCCGCAGCGGCGAGGAGGCCCTGAGCGAGTTGCGTGGGCACCCGGTGCGGGTGGTCGTGCTGGACATCGGGCTCCCCGACATCGACGGGTTCGAGGTCTGCCGCCGGATCAGGGCCGGCTCGAAGGTCCCGATCGTGATGCTCACGGCGCGCGACGAGGAGCCCGACCGGGTCGCCGGCCTCGAGCTCGGCGCAGACGACTACGTCTCGAAGCCGTTCTCGCCCCGCGAGCTGTCCGCCCGAATCAAGGCGATCCTGAGGCGGGCCGAGCGGACGACGGAGGACGAGGTGCTCGCCGCGCGGGAGGTCGTCCTGCGCCGCGACTCGCGCGAGGTGACGGTCTCCGGCTCCCAGGTCGAGCTCACCACGAAGGAGTTCGACCTGCTCGCCTGCTTCCTCGAGCATCCCGGCATCGTGCTTTCCCGTGAGCGCCTCCTCGACCTCGTCTGGGGCATGACGTATCCCGGCGGAACCCGCACGGTCGACGTGCACGTCGCGCAGCTGCGGCGCAAGCTCGGCGACCCGGAGGGGATTCGCACGGTGCGCGGCGCCGGCTACAAGCTCGTCGCGGCCTAGATGTTCGGGAGCGGCCTCCGCGCACGGCTGTTCCAAGCGATCGGGGTCGTCGTCCTCATCTGCGTCGCGCTCACGATCGGCGTCGGCCTCGTCCTCACCCAGCGCGCGGTCAAACGCGCGACGTTGAAGGACCTCGCCCATCAGGCCGACCTCATCGCCCAGTACCAGGGGATCAAGAGCCCCAGCCAGCTCCCGCAGCTGCCCTCGTCCTTCCTCCGGCAGGGCGAGAGCTTTTCTACCCATCCGAGGATCCTCCCGCTACCGGCGCGGCAGCGCGTGGCGCAGGGACACTCGGTGCAGGGCACCCTCGGCGGCAGCTACTTCGCGGCTCGGCCGCTCAAGGGGGGAACGCTCATCCTGCTACGGCCGGAGAGCACGGCGGGCTCGCTGCTCTCGCCGTACGTCTGGGGCCTCCTGATCGCGGCCGCCGCGGGCGGGCTCTTGGCGGCGCTCGCCGCCTTCCTGCTGGCCCGGCGGATTTCCCGGCCGGTCGACCGCATCGCCGCGGCCGCCCGCACGCTCACGCGCGGTACGCACCCGGAGCCGGTGCCCGTCGAGGGCGCCACCGAGGTCGCGACCCTGGCGGTCGCGTTCAACGATCTGGCGGCCCAGCTCCGGCAGGCGCAGGAGGCGGAGCGGAACTTCCTCCTCTCGGTCAGTCACGAGCTGAAGACGCCGCTCACCGCGATCCGAGGCTACGCCGAGGCCGTCCAGGACGGCGCGTTCGAGCCACGCGAGGCTGCGGCGACCGTCGCGTCCGAGGCGCGACGCCTCGAGCGCCTCGTCCATGACCTGCTCGACCTCGCGCGCATGCACAGGACCGACTTCGGCGTCCTCAACACCGATATCGATCTCGCGGAGGTGGCGGACGACGTCGTCCGCCGCTACCAGCCGCAGGCCGAGACCTTCCGCGTCTCGCTGGTGGCGGCCGGCGACACGCGCGCTCCGGCCGTCGGCGACGCCGACCGCGTCCTCCAGGTCGCCTCGAACCTCGTCGAGAACGCGCTGCGTCTCACGCCGCCGGGCGGGGAGGTGCGTGTCGTCGCGGCGCCGGGCATCCTGCGCGTCGAGGACACGGGGCCGGGTCTCGCCGAAACCGACACGGAGCACGCCTTCGAGCGCTTCTACCTCTACGAGCGCTACGGCCGGGAGCGCCCGGTCGGCACCGGGCTCGGGCTGGCGATCGTGAAGGAGCTGACGCTGGCGATGGGCGGCAGCGTCGAGGTCGAGAGCCGCCCCGGCAGGCTCACCGTCTTCACCGTGCGGCTGCGCATTCCCGTCGCCGCGCGTGAGACGCTGCCTGCGTGAGCAGCCCTTCCCGCGAGGACGTCGAACGTGCCCGCGAGATCCTTGCCGGCCGGATCGAGCGCACGCCGACCTTCGGCTCGCCGTCCCTCGGCGTCTCGCTGAAGGCGGAGCTGTTCCAGCACACGGGCTCGTTCAAGGCCCGCGGCGCGCTCAACCGCCTCGCCGCGCTCACGCCGGAGGAGCGGGAGCGGGGCGTCGTCACCTGGTCGGCGGGCAACCACGCACAGGCGGTCGCGTGGGCCGCGGCCCAGGCCGGTGTCGACTGCCTCGTGCAGATGTGGCAGACGGCGAGCCCGTTCAAGGTCGAGGCGGCGCGCTCCCACGGCGCGACCGTGGACGTCTCCTCGCCCGATCCCGCGGTCGCCTACGAGCGGACGCTCGGGGTGGCCGAGCGGGAGGGGCGCGTCTTCGTCCATCCTCACAGCGATCCGCTCGTCGTCGCGGGTCACGGGACGATCGCCCTCGAGCTGCTCGAGGACGTGCCGGGGCTCGACACCGTCGTCGTCGGGGTCGGCGGCGGCGGCCTCGTCTCCGGGATCGTCACAGCGCTCGACGGCCGCGCCCGGGTGGTCGCCGTCGAGCCCGAGCGCTCGCCGGCCCTCAGCGCAGGGCTCGAGGCGGGCGAGCCGGTGCGCGTGGGGACGGACACGATCGCCGACGGGCTCGCGCCGCCGTTCGCCGGCGAGCTGCCGCTCGCGATCTGCCGCGACCGGGTCGAGACGGTCCTCGTCAGCGAGGAGGAGATCGCCGACGGGATGCGCTTCCTCTACACGCGCGCGAAGCTCGCGTGCGAGCCGGCGGGCGCCGCGGCGGCCGGAGCCGTGCTCTCCGGCAAGCTCGAGGGGGGCCCCGGAGTGGCCGTGATCGTCTCCGGCGGCAACGTGGAGCCCGAACAGGCCGCTGCTATCTTGAGAGGGCAATGAAGGCCGACATCCATCCCGAGTACGTCCTCACCACGGTGACGTGCTCCTGCGGGAATACGTTCCAGACCCGCTCGACATCGACCAATCCCGAGCTGCACGTCGAGATCTGCTCGCAGTGCCACCCGTTCTACACGGGCAAGCAGAAGCTCATGGACACGGGCGGTCGCGTCGAGCGCTTCCAGCGCCGCCTGGAGCGCGCCGGCGGGCGCGCGCAACGCGGCTAGCGCGGCAATCCTCCCATGGCAAACGTCGGCGGTCAGGCGGTCCTCGAGGGCGTGATGATGCGAGGCCCCGGGAACTGGGCCGTCGCCGTCCGCACCCCCACCGGGGAGATCGCGCAGGTCTCGCGGCCGATCCACTCGGCCATGGCGCGCCACCTCGTCTTCCGGCTCCCCGTCGTGCGCGGCGTGATCGCGCTCGGCGAGTCGCTCGCCATCGGCTTCCGCGCGCTCGCCATCTCGGCGAACTACGCGCAGCAGCAGGAGGGCGAGGAGGGAGAGGTCGACACGGAGCTCTCGCGCGGAGCCCTGATCTTCGCCTTCGCGATCGCGATCGGCTTCGCGATCATGGTCTTCAAGGTCGGGCCGGCGCTGCTGGCAGACCTGCTTCCGATCTCGAACGGCAGCTATTTCGTGGTCGTCGAGGGATTGATCCGGGTCTCGATCTTCATCGCGTACCTGGCGCTCATCTCGCTCCTGCCCGACCTGCGCCGCGTCTTCCAGTACCACGCTGCCGAGCACAAGGCGATCAACGCCTACGAGGCGGGGGAGCCGCTCGAGCCGGAGGTCGCGCAGCGCTACTCGCTCATCCATCCACGCTGCGGCACGGCGTTCCTGCTCTGGGTCATGGTGCTCGCGGTGTTCGTGTTCGCGTTCTTCGGGCGGCCCACCTGGTACTGGCTGATCGCGACGCGGATCCTTCTCCTGCCGGTGATCGCGGGGATCGCGTACGAGCTGATCCGCTTCGCCGGCAAGCATCAGGACAACCGGTTCCTGATGACGCTGCTCGCGCCCGGGCTGTGGCTGCAGCGGCTGACGACTCGGGAGCCGAGCCTCGACCAGCTCGAGGTCTCGATCCGGGCGCTGCGCGAGGTGCTCGACCTCGAAGGCGCCGGCACGCCCGACGCGCAACGCGTCGAGGTCATGGCCTGATCGTGCCGTGCGCGAGCTGCCCGACGGCCGGCTGACCCTCCTCTTCACCGACGTCGAGGGCTCGACCCAGCTCCTGCACGAGCTCGGCGACGGCTACGCGGCCGTGCTCGGCGAGCACAGGCGCGTCCTGCGGGAGGCGTTCGAGCGGCACGGCGGCACGGAGGTCGACACGCAGGGCGACGCGTTCTTCTACGTCTTCCGCTCTGCGGACGAGGCGCTCGCGGCGGCGGGCGAGGGATGCGAGCGGCTCGAGCCGGGGCCCGTGCGCGTGCGGGTCGGCGTCCACACGGGAGCGCCCGTCCCGACCGGCGAGGGCTACGTCGGGATCGACGTCCATCTCGCGGCACGGATCGGGGGCGTCGGGCACGGCGGCCAGGTCGTGCTCTCGGACGACACGCGCCGCGAGCTCGCCACCGCCCCCGAGCTGCTCGACCTCGGCGAGCACCGGCTGAAGGACTTCGAGGACCCCGTGCCCCTGTTCCAGCTCGGGGCCCGGCGCTTCCCGCCGCTGAAGACGGTGTCAAACACGAACCTGCCCCGGCCTGCGAGCTCGTTCGTCGGCCGCGCCGAAGACGTGGCGGCGGTCGTCTCACGCATCCGCGAGGGAGCGCGGCTGCTCACGCTCACCGGAGCGGGTGGCTCCGGCAAGACGCGCCTCGCCATCGAGGCGGCGGCGGAGCTCGTGCCGGAGTTCCGGGCCGGCGTCTTCTGGCTCGAGCTGGCGCCGGTCGAGGATCCGGAGCTCGTGCTCGAGGAGATCGCGCGCGTGCTCGGCGCCCGAGGTGACCTGAGGCGCCATATCGGCGAGCGCGAGCTGCTGCTCGTGCTCGACAACTTCGAGCAGGTCGTCCAGGCTGGGCCTGCGCTCGGGGATCTCGTCGCGACCTGCCCGAACTTCCACGTGCTCGTCACGAGTCGCGAGCGCCTGCGGCTGCGGGACGAGGTCGAGTACGCAGTCGAGCCGCTCCCGTCGCACGACGCCGCCCAGCTCTTCGCCGACCGCTCCGGCCTCCCCGTGGACCCGACGGTGACCGCGCTCTGCGCCGCGCTCGACAACCTGCCGCTGGCCGTCGAGCTCGCGGCCGCGCGGACGGACGTGCTGTCGCCGGCCCAGTCCCTCGAGCGCCTCGAGCGGCGTCTCGATCTCTTCCGCGGCGCCCGCGACGCCGACGCACGCCAGCAGACGCTCAGGGCCGCGATCCAGTGGAGCCACGAGCTCCTCGACGAAGAGGAGCAGTTGCTCTTCGCACGGCTCGCGGTCTTCGCCGGAGGCTGCACGCTCGAAGCGGCCGAGAGGGTGGCCGGCGCCGAGCTCGACGTGCTGGAGTCGCTCGTGCAGAAGAGCCTCGTCCGTCACTCCGGCGAGCGCTTCTGGATGCTCGAGACCATCCGCGACTACGGTCTCGAGCGGCTCGACGAGAGCGGCGAGGCCGCAGACCTGCGGCGGCGGCACGCGGAGTGGTTCCTCGCGTTCGCCGAGCAGGCCGAGCCGCATCTCGACGACGCCGACCAGGCGGAGTGGCTCGCGCGCCTCGAGGAGGACGTCGCCAACCTCCGTGAGATCGCCGGGCAGCCGGATCTGGCCGGGCGCTACCTCGCGGCCCTCCGCTTCTTCTGGGCGAAGCGCGGTTACCACCGCGAAGGGCGGCGTGCCGTGGAGGACCTACTGCCCTGGGTGACCGATGACGACCCGGCGAAGCGGATGGCGCTCGTGACGGGCTCGCTCCTCGCCGTGATGCAGGGCGATTTCGACGCGGCGATTGCCTACGGCGAGCGGGCGATCGAGCTCGGCGAGGCGGCCGGGGACGCGCGGCCGGAGCTGGAGGTGGCGAGCGCGCTCGGCCGCGCGCTCCTCGCGGTGGGGGAGGAGGAACGCGCGCTCGCGCTCTTCGCGGACGCGGCGGAGCGTGGTCCGGCGATCGGTCGCCCGGCGCTCGCTGTGATCGCGCTCCTCAACCTCGGCTACCTGGCGTTGCTGAAAGGCGAGCTCGAGGTCGCGGACGACTACCTGCGCCGCGCGGTCGACTTCGCGGCGTCATGCGGCGAGCCGCATGGGCAGGCACGCTCGCTTGCCGCGCGCTCCTCGGTCGCGCTCGAGGCCGGCCGGCTCGAGGATGCACGCGGGCTCGCAGCGCAGAGCCTCGCGATCACGGCGCCGGCGCGCGACCGCGACACCGCCTGCTGGGCGATCGAGCTCGCCGGCTGCGCGCTGGCCTCCGCCGATCCCGAGCGGGCGGCGCGCCTGCTCGGCGCGGCGGACGAGCTGCGGACGCTGGTCGGAGGCAACCTGGCGGGTCTCGAGCAGGCACAGCGCGAGCGTGCGGTGTCGCTGATCGCAGGCTCGCTCGGGCCGGAAGAGCTGACGGCCGCGCTCGAGGCGGGGCGGGGCCTGCCCCTCGAGGACGCTGCGGCGGCGGCGCTTCAGCCGCTCGCCTGACTCG
>JBJMKE010000084.1:0-44969 GCA_045806005.1 Gaiellaceae bacterium | reverse complement strand
CGGGATCGTCTCCGGCTGGAAGGGCGATCTGCTCGCGATCGCCCTCGCCGTCACCTGGGCCAGCTACACCCTGGCGATCGCGCCGTTGATGCGCCGCTACTCGCCGTACCGGATCAGCGCGGTCGTGCTCGCGCTCGGCTGGGCGCCGCTCGCCCTGGTGAGCATCCCGCAGGTCTCCCGTCAGGACTTCTCCTTCTCGGGGACCGCCTGGCTCGGCTTCGCCTACGCGGTGATCGGGCCGCTCTTCCTCACGAACATCCTCTGGTTCACCGCGGTCGACCGGGTCGGCGCGCCGCGGGCCTCGATCTTCAACAACATGCAGCCGTTCTTCGGCGTGCTCTTCGCGCTCCTCATCCTCTCGGAGTCGATCCACGGGCTCGAGATCGTCGGCGGCGTGCTCATCTTCGTGGGGATTGCGTACGAGCGCGTGTGGCGGCGGTTGCCCGCGACCGTGCCGTCCGCCGAGTGAGCCCTCCGCGCGTCTCCGTCCTGCTGCCGGTGCGCGACGAGGAGCCGTACCTCGTTGAGTGCCTCGAGTCGCTCTCCGCCCAGACGCTGTCCGAGTTCGAAGTCGTGGCCGTCGACGACGGCTCGACCGACGCGACCCTCGGGATCCTCGCGGCGCACGCGCGCGCCGACTCGCGCTTCCGCGTCCTGCGGCAGGAGCCCGCCGGGATGGTGGCCGCCTCCGAGCGGGCCCGGGCGGAGGCGCGGGCGCCGCTCATCGCGCGCATGGACGGCGACGACGTCGCAGTGCGGGAGCGGCTCGAGCTCCAGGTTGCGGCGATCGAGGAGGAGGGGCTCGCTGCGGTCGGCGGACAGGTCGAGTACTTCCCCGAGCCCACGGACGGGATGCGGGCCTACGCCGCCTGGCTCAACTCGCTCGTGACGGTCGAGGCTGCGCGGCGCGACCTCTGGATCGAGTGCCCGCTGCCCGGGCCGGGGCTCACCGCCCGCGCCGAGCTCGTCTCCTACCGCGACCTCGCCTGGCCCGAGGATTACGACCTCGTCCTCCGGATCTGGGAAGGAGGCGGCCGCTTTCGCAACGTCGACCGGCTCGTCCACCGCTGGCGCGACCACCCCGAGCGGCTGACGCGCACGCAGCCCGCGTACACGCTCGACGCGTTCCGGCGCTGCAAGGTGCACTTCCTGCGCCGGACGCTGCTCGCGGGCGGCCGCGCGGCCGTCGTCTGGGGCGCCGGCCCGACCGGGAAGGCGCTCGCGCGCGAGCTCCTCGCCGCCGGCACTCCGCTCGCCGCCTTCGTCGAGGTGGACCCGCGCAAGCTCGGCAAGCGAATCCACGGCGCCCCGGTCGTCCCGGTCGAGCGCGCCGGTGACTTCCCCGGCTCGCTGGCGCTCGGCGCCGTCTCCGGGCCGGAGGGGAGAGGGCGCGTGCGGGAGCTCGCCGCCGGGCTCGGGCTCGTCGAGGGCCGCGACTTCGTCGCCGCCGCGTGAGCGGCATAATCGGTGCATGGCCGAAGACTTCATGCCGCTGCTCGGGTGGGATCACGTCGAGCTCTGGGTCGGCAACGCGAAGCAGGCCGCCTACTTCTACGAGCACGCCATGGGCTTCACCCGCACGGCGTACGCCGGTCCCGAGACGGGAGTGCGCGACCGCGCCTCCTACGTGCTCGAGCAGGGCGACGTCCGCTTCGTCGTCACGAGCGCGCTGCGCGAGGAGCACGAGATCACCAGGCACCACGCGAAGCACGGCGACGGCGTCCGTGACATCGCCCTCACCGTCCCCGACGCGACCGAGGCGTACCGCGAGGCCGTCTCGCGCGGCGCGCGCAGCGTGATGGGGCCGCGGCGCGACGAGGACGACTTCGGGACGGTCGAGCGGGCGGCGATCGCCACCTACGGCGACACGATCCACACGTTCGTCGACCGGAACGCGTACGACGGGCCGTTCCTCCCGGGCTACGTCTCGACCTCCGAGAACGGCCATGCCGCCCCGGGCGTCGGGCTCGTGAACATCGACCACGTCGTCGGCAACGTCGAGCTCGGCAAGATGGACTACTGGGTCGAGTTCTACGAGCGGGTCTTCGGGATGACGAACATCATCCACTTCGGGGACGAGGACATCCAGACCGAGTACTCCGCGCTGATGTCGAAGGTGATGGCGGACGGAAGTGGCAAGGTCAAGTTCCCGATCAACGAGCCGGCCGAGGGCAAGCGCAAGAGCCAGATCCAGGAGTACCTCGACTTCTACGGCACTGCCGGCGCGCAGCACATCGCGCTCGCGTCCGGCGACATCGTCGGCACCGTGCAGGCGCTCAAGGAGCGGGGCCTCCTCTTCCTCGAGACGCCCGACTCGTACTACGAGGAGGCGCCGGGGCGGGTGGGCGAGATCGCCGAGGATTACGCCGTGCTCCAGGAGCACAAGATCCTGGTGGATCGTGACGAGGACGGCTACCTACTCCAGATCTTCACGAAGACGGCGCAGGACCGGCCGACGGTCTTCTTCGAGGTGATCGAGCGGCATGGCGCGACGACCTTCGGCGAAGGAAACTTCAAGGCCCTGTTCGAGGCGATCGAGCGCGAGCAGGCGTTGCGCGGCAACCTGTAGCTCCGGGGACACGGTGTGCTGGACGGGCTGAAGGCGGCGGGCCGGCAGGCGCATTCGCTCGACCGGGTCGAGCATCGGCCCTGGCCCGTGCCGACCGGCCGCTGGCTGATGGGCCAGACGTGGGAGGAACAGCTCTTCGCGCACTGGCGCATCCCCGCAGAGCGCCTGCAGCCGATGGTGCCGGACGGCCTCGAGGTGGAGGAGCACGACGGCAGCGCCTGGGTCGGAATCACCCCGTTCCGCATCACGGGCATCCGCTCGCGGGGGACGGTGCCGCTGCCCGGCGTCTCGTCCTTCCTCGAGCTGAACGTGCGCACCTACGTCCGTGCGGCCGACGGCAGGCCGGGTGTCTGGTTCTTCAGCCTCGACGCAACGAGTCGGCTCGCGGTGCGCTTCGCGCGACGCACGTACAAGCTGCCGTACTTCGACGCCCGCATCACGTTCGACGACGCCGACGGCTGGATCGACGTCGAGGCGGCGAGGCTCGGCGAGCGAGGCCGGGTCTTCTCCGGGCGCTACCGCGCGACCGGCCCCGCGTCGGAATCGCAGCCGGGCGCGCTCGAGTGGTTCCTCGCCGAGCGGTACTGCCTCTATACGGAGGACCGGCGCGGCACGCTCTACCGCGCGGACATTCACCACACGCCGTGGCAGTTGCATCCGGCCGAGGCCGAGATCGACCTGACCACGATTGCGCCCTTCGAGCTCGCGGGCGCGCCGCTCTGCCACCTCGCCGAGCCGCAGGATGTCGTGATCTGGCCGCTCGAGCCGGTTAGAGCTTCTAACGAAATGACCACGCGCTGACTGGGCGCGATGGGCGGGTGCGATGCAAGGACGCAGGGAGCGTGAATAGCAGCGCTATTCGCGCGACCGAGGACGCCGCAGCGTGCCGCCCAGCGTGTCCAGGCGGCCCGTGCTTCATTGCGTTAGGAGCTCTCAGACGCTCCGAAGGCTGACCTAGGCTTCCCGGGGGTGAGACTCTGAGCCCGCAGCGCCGGACCGCGCTCGTCTCGGTGGCCGCCGCCTGTGCGCTGATCGCGCTCAAGCTCGGCACCGGCCTCGCGACGCACAGCCTCGGCCTCGTCTCGGCGGCGGCCGACTCGGGCATCGACCTCATCGCAGCGCTGCTGACGTTCTTCGCGGTCGGCGTCGCGGTTCGCCCCGCCGACCCCGGCCACCAGTACGGCCACGGGAAGGCCGAGCATCTTGCCGCGCTCGCCGAGGGCGCGATCCTCGTCGTGGCCAGCGTCTTCATCGTCTGGCGCGCGCTCGACCAGCTCGTTCACGGCGGGTCGTCCGTGCAGGCCCCGTGGTACGCCCTGCTCGTCATCGGCGTCGTCATCTGCATCGACGTCTCGCGGACGGCGGTGTCCTGGCGGGGAGCGCGTGCGTACTCCAGCCCCGCGCTGGCGTCGAACGCGCTCCACTTCGGCAGCGACCTCGGCGGCTCGGTGGCCGTGCTCGTCGGCCTGCTGCTCGTGCGCGCCGGCGTGCTACGCGCCGACGCCGTCGCGGGCCTCTTCGTCGCCGCGCTCGTCCTCGTCGCCGCCGCGCGGTTGATGCGGCGCAACGTCGACGTGCTCATGGACAGGGCCCCCGCGGACGCGGAGGAGGCGGCGCGGCTGGCGATCGTCGGCCTGCAGCCGCCGGTGCAGCTGCGGCGGCTGCGCATGCGCCAGGCGGCGGGCCGCGTCTTCGCGGACGTCGTGATCGCCGTCGCCTACGACGCCGCCGTCCCCCAGGGCCATGCGGCGGCCGACGCCGTCGAGCGCGCCGTGCAGTCGGCGCTGCCGGAGGCGGACGTCGTCGTGCACGTCGAGCCGGCCGAGGCCGACGGCGCCGTCCGCGAGCGGGCGCACGCCGCGGCACTCGCCGTTCCCCGCGTGCGCGAGGTGCACAACGTCTCGGTCGTCTCGGTCGAGAGCGGCACCGAGCTCTCGCTGCACCTGAAGCTTCCCGGCGATCTCTCGCTCGAGGAGGCCCACGAGATCGCCGAGCAGGTCGAGCGTGCGATCGAGCGGGCGGTGCCGGAGGTGTCCTCGGTGCAGACGCATCTCGAGCCGCTCGGGGAGGAAGCGGCCGGGACCGAGGTCGCGGGCGACGCCGACACGGTGCGCCGCATCGTCCGCGCCGAGCTCGGCGTCGAGCCGGCGGAGCTGCGCTTCGTCGACACGGACGAGGGGCTCGTCGCCTACCTGACGCTGCAGCTCGGGGCGGACACGCTCGCCGACGCGCACGCCGACGCGAGCCGGATCGAGGAGCTCATCCGGCGCGAGCGGCCTGAGATCGCCGACGTCGTGGTACACACCGAACCACGATGAGGTTGTGCATGTTCTCGCCGCGCGAGCCGTTCCTCGAGCGCGGCTGGCCCGGCCGGGTCGACGGCGACAGGGTGATTCAGCTCGCGGCGCAGACGTTGCAGGCGTTCTTCACGGGCGGGGGCCTTGCCCGCGAGCACGCCGAGTACGCGCTCGCCGACGTCGTCTTCCGCGCGCCCGTGCTCCGTCCGCCCTCGGTGCGGATCTTCGGTGAGGATGGCGACTTCGCCTTCGCCAACCCGGCCGCGATCACGGCGGCCGGCGAGGAGCCGGAGGTGCCCGAAGCCGAGCCCGTGGAGCGCGTCGCGGCGATCATCGGCGCCGGCGGCGCCATCGGCGGCTTCACGCCGCTCGTCGAATGGGTCGCACCCACGCTGCAGGGCGCGAAGCAGCGCGACTTCGCGCTCACGCTCGGTCCGGTCGTGACGACCCCCGACGAGGCCACGCCGCCCGGCGTCGACTGGGAGCGGCTCGTCGCGCACGCGGCCGAGAACACGACGCTCTATCCCGGAGACCTGATCGCGCGATGAGGGTGGCGGTGGTGGGCGCCGGCGTGATGGGCTGCGCGACCGCGTGGGCGTTGCGCGAGCGGGGGGCGGACGTGACGCTCTTCGACCAGTTCGAGCCGGGACACGGCCGCGGCTCGAGTCACGGCCACACGAGGATCTTCCGGCTCGCGTATCCCGAGCGGCACTGGGTCGAGCTCGCCGACGAGGCGCTCGTCGGCTGGCGGGAGCTCGAGCGCCAGGCCGGCAAGGGCCTGCTCGGGCTCTACGGGTTCGTCGAGATCTGCTCGAGCGCGGAGGTCAGCTCACACGAGGCGCTGGAGGCTCGTCTCGTTGCGCACCGGGTGTGCGACCCGAGCGAGCTCGGGCTTGACGCTCCTGCCGGCTGGGTCGCTCTCGTGCAGCCGGAAGCCGGCGTCGTCTTCGCCGACGAGGCGCTCGCCGCGTTCCGGGGCGATCTGCCCGTCGAGCGGCGGAAGGTCGACTCGCTCGACGACGTCGACGCCGATGTCGTCGTGGTGACGGCCGGGTCGTGGGTGACCGAGCTCGTTCCCGAGCTTCCTGTGACCGTCACCCGTGAGACCGTCGCCTACTTCGCCTGTGAGGGCGGGCGGCCGTCGGTGGTGGAGGTCGACGAAGTCACGCGGCGCCACGCGATGTTCTCGCTCCACGATCCGCAGTACGGCCTCAAGGCCGGCGCGCATCATGCCGGCCACCTGGCGGATCCAAACGTCGAGGAGCCTCCCGACGAGCGACTCGTCGAGCAGATAGCTACCTGGGTCCGGGACCGGTTCCCCGACGTGGACCCGGCCCCGGTCGCCGCCGAGACGTGCCTCTACACCACGACTGCGGACGAGCAGTTCATCCTCGAGCGGCGGGGCCGGGTCGTGATCGGCTCGGCCTGCTCCGGGCACGGCTTCAAGTTCGCGCCGGCGGTCGGCCGCAGGCTCGCCGATCTCGCCCTGGAGTGAGAGGGGGCGCCGCTCGCGCGGCGCCCCCTCCTGCCGTCAGCTCCCCGGAAGGAGCTTCAGCCTGTACTGAGGTACGGAGTCGCCGCGCTCCAGACGGTCACCGGCCCGAGCCCCAGGTTGACGACCTGGATCGAGTACAGCCCGGCTCCGTTCACCGGCACGTCGAGGCTCGCGACGCCGTTCGACGACCTGGCCGAGTGCACGACGTTGCCGAGTGCGTCGACCACGGCAACCGCGAAGGGAACCGAGGTGGTCGTCTCGGCGAGCACCGAGATCGACTTCGCGTTGGCCGGAACGAACAGCTCGTCCGGGTCGAGCTTCTCCCCTGACTGGACCGTGTCGGTCGACGTGGTGGTCTCCCCGGGCGCGCCGGCCGGCTGCGAGCTCGAGCTTCCGTCGGTCACGCAGATCTGGTCGACGAAATTGAGGCCCTTCGCGTTCTGCAGAGCGAAGGTGTGCGTCCCCGCGCGGGAGAGGGGCACGGTCACCGAGGCCCCGAAGACGGGGTTGTTGCCCGAGCCCGCGCTTCCGGCGTAGCTGACGCTCTGCTTCTTGCTCCCGTCCAGATAGAGGTCGGCGGTGCCGGCCTTTTTCGCCGTTGCGTAGCGGTAGGTGAGCGTCCCGCTCGTCGCGGAGGTCTGGAACGTGAAGCTGAGCCCGGAGCCGTTGCTCGTGCGGAAGTGGCCTGCCGTCGCATCCGCGTCCTTGACGGTGTGCCAGCCCTTGGCGTACGCGATGCTCGGGCTGTCGTCCTCGAAGCAGGTGACCGTCGGGCTCACCTCGATCACGACCGAGGCGTCGTTGATGCTCGGCTTCCCGTGCGAATCGGTCACGGTGAGCGTCGTCCGGAAGTCGCCGGCGTTCGTGTACGTGTGCGTGATCGTCGGCGTCGACTGGGTCACGGGCGCCGACCCGTCGCCGAAGTCGAACGTGTACGAGGCGACGGAGTCACCGGCGTCGGGGTCGGACGATCCAGACCCGCTGAACGCGACCTGCAGCGGCACCTTCCCCGACATGGGTGTCGCGGTAAGGGCCGCGGTCGGCGCCGTGTTCGGGGCACAGGCCTCGTTGGCCTGGACCGCGAAGCTGCCCTCGTAGCCGAGCCCGTCGGGCATCTCGTCCAGGGTCGCCGCGCCCCCGATGACCGGTGTGGTCACCGCCTGCACGGACGCGGCGTTGAAGCCGGTGATGGTGTCGCCGGCCTGCAGCCCGAGGTCGGCCGCGGAGGCGACGATCACGATCGTGCCCGTGGCCGGGTCGTAGAAGCTCGACGGATCAGCAGGCTTCTCGCTGCCGCTCTTCACGAACCGCCCGTCGACGGTGCCGCTCGTGTTCCCTGAGGCGACGTACGACTGGAAGGTCGGCACGGCCGGCGAGCTCGGGTCGAACCACATCCGCACGCCGTGCACCGAGCCGTCCGTCTCCCTGAACGAGACGTACCAGTACGAGTTCGGCAGCTGCTGGCTCATGCCCGGGTCCGCGTCGAGCTGGAACCGCAGCTTCAGGCTGCCGTCGCTCCGGTACGGCTGTGAGAGCTGCAGCGACTTGAGGTCGGTGCCCGCCGTCCCCGTGCTGTCCCCACTGTCGTCGGTCAGGATCGGCAGGCCGGGAGCCGTGCACGGGTTAGGTGGCGGCGGAGGATCGGCGCTCACCGTGAGCCCGAGCTCGTTCGACGCCGGGCCCGCGCCCACGCCGTTGACGGCCACGACCTCGTAGTAGTACTCGGTGACCGAGGGGTCGACCGATGCGTCGACATACTGGTTCTTGTCGCCGCTGACCGTGGCGATCTGCGTCTCCGACCCGGGGCTCGTGCCGCGCAGGACGCGGTAGGCGGTGAGGTCCGAGCCGCCGTTGTCCGGCGCGTTCCACGTGAGAATCGCCTTGGCGCTGTAGCGGATGCCGTCGAGATAGGGCGCCTTCGGGGTCGTCGGCTCGGCGGGGTCGTACTGCGCATACAGCGACTTGCCGCCGGTCTGGCGCGCGACCTTCGCGTAGGCGACGAAGTCGTTGGTCGCACCGCCGCTCGAGAGGCAGGTCTCGCTCACGCAGCCGTCGTCGTAGCCGAACAGCACGCGGCCGCGGTCGTCGATCGTGACCTCGTTGAAGTCGAGCAGGTTGCGATTGCCGCCTGTGCAGCCGATTCCGCTCAGGCAGATCCCGCCCGCGCCCTGCACGGGATCGTTCGGCGTCGCGTTGACCGTGGTCCACGTCCTGCCGCCGTCGTAGGTGGTGGCGATGAAGAGGTACCACCTGCCGGGGAAGCTGCCCGAGCCGAGGCTCCCGGGCTTGTCCGTCCCCAGGAAGCCACATGCTGCGCGACCCGGATCGCCGGCGACGGCCTCGGGGAAGACGGCCTGCACGACTCCGACGGAGGCGCCGATGTCGTGGTCGTCGGTCCAGGTCTGCCCGCCGTCGTGACTCACGGCGACGTGCGGAGAGCCGTCGTGCGGCGTGTAGCAGTAGTACGCCGTGTTGCTCTTGTCGATCCCCATGGACGGGTCGCTCTGACTCGTCCCGCTGTTCGGCACCTGGAACTCGTTCCAGGTGACGCCCGCGTCGGTCGAGACTTCGCCGCCCTCGCTCGTGCCGCAGGACCTGTTCGGCAGGTAGACGGTGCCGTCGGGAGCGACCTTGATGTGGCCGTGCAGGCCGTCGCAGTCGGTGACCCCGTTGCTCGCAGGGACACCGGGGCCGAATTGGAGGCCTCCGCTGTCGGAGCGCTGGCACATGTCCGGCAATTCGGCCTGTGAGCAGTAGTAGACCGCGTTCGGATAGACGGGGTTCAGGCCTGTCAAGGGTGCCGGGTACGGCCCGACGCCGATGCTCTCGTGGTCGACGCCGCCGTTCGGCGGTGCGACGGTTGTTTGCGTCCAGTTGGCCCCGTCGTCGTCGGTGTACGCGAACAGCGCGCTCGCCCCGGCCGTGAAATTCGAGATGAACGTGCGCCCGGTCGACTGGTCGGTCACCAGGATGGGATCGAGCGTCGTGGCGCTCGCGATCGACGGGCTCACGTCCTGCCACTGCGCCGGCCCCGCCTCGGGGAGCGCCGGCGTGCGCTTCTCGGGCGGGGTCACGCGGAAGACGTCGCCCCACGAGTTGGTCATGATGTTGCCGGTCTTCGGATCGAAGCCGATGTTGAACTCTCCGGAGCTCGAGTTCGCTCCCGAGTCCGACGGAGCGGAGAAGATCTGGTAGCGCGGCACGCCCGGCTGGGTGGGGGTCGGCCCGCCGAACCCGGTGGTCCCGCCGCCGCCGCCCGAGCCGCTCGCCAGTTCGATCGTGACGTGGACGGTCTCGGCGGTCGGCGTGAACGGCACGACCTTGACCGTGAACGTCTGCGTACCGTCGAAGACCGGGATCGCTGTGATCTCGGGGTTGCCGCTACCCGGCCCCCGGCTGTACGGCGCCTGGGAGCCGTCGGTGTTCGTGACCGTCCCCTTGTAAACGTAGATGTCGTAGTCGGACTGGCCGGTGCCGGTGTCCGTCCAGCCCATCGTGAAGCGGATCACGTCGTTCGGATGGGTCTCCGCGTAGTCGCTCGGGAGAGTGACGGTCAGCGCGAAGTCGTCGCACGGCTGGACCGGGTTCTCACACTCGGGCCCGGAATCCAGGAGCGGGACCGGCGTCGGATTCGCCAACGCGAACGGACCTGCGGTGTACGTGATCGGTCCCGACGTGTCCGTCAGGGTCCCGCTCGCCGGCGTGGCTCCGTGAGCCGTCGGCGAGATCGTGAAGACCGCGGCCAGTGCCGCGAATGCGATGGCAAGGACGAGCCTCGCTCCGGCCCTGCCGCTGACCCGTGCGTGCATTCTCCCCCCGAGGAATGAAAGTTGGATGCCTCACGCTTGACGCGTTTTCGGCGGAAACCGGCGTTTCTTACCCAGATAAACGCACGACTCAAACACGTCCGAATCCGATTGAACGGTCAATCAAATCGCCGTCGATAGCGAGCAACGGCTTTGCGGCTGGGAATTGAGCGATGACTTGCAGAGCAGGAGCCACGTCCGCCGCTCCGCCGAAGCGGGCGAGTCTCCTGACTAAGCTACGACCGATGCCCTTCTACCAGCGCCTCGGCGACGTCCCGCGCAAGCGCCACGTCCAGTTCCGGGAGAACGGAACCCTCCTCACCGAGGAGGTGATGGGGCTCGAGGGCTTCACCGGCAACGAGTCGATCCTCTACCACCTCCACTCGCCCTGCCGCGTCATGGAGCTCGGCGGCTTCGAGCCGATCGAGCGCGACGAGTGGGTGCCGGAGCAGCACGGGCACCGCCACTTCAAGACGTTCGACACGGCGCCCGAGGGCGACGAGATCACCGGCCGGCGCGTCCTGATGTGGAACGACGACGTCGAGATCTCGCTCTGCCGGCCGGCCGGGTCGATGGACTACTTCTTCCGCAACGGCGAGGGCGACGAGGTCATCTTCGTCCACGAAGGGTCGGGGACGCTCGAGACGATCTTCGGCGAGCTGCCCTACAAGGAAGGCGACTATGTCGTGGTGCCGCGCGGCACGACGTACCGCTTCAAGCCCGAGGGCCCGCAGCGGTATCTCGTCTTCGAGACGCCGGGGCTGATCGAGATCCCGCGCCGCTACCGGAACCAGTACGGCCAGCTGGTAGAGGGCGCGCCGTACTACCACCGCGACATCCACCCACCGACCGAGCTGCACACGGTGCGCGAGCACGGCGAGTACCCGGTCAAGGTCCGCGTCCGCGGCGGCTACCAGACCTACATCGTCGACTACCACCCGTTCGACGTCGTCGGCTGGGACGGCTACCTCTACCCGTGGACGTTCTCGATCCACGACTTCGAGCCGATCACCGGCCGCATCCACCAGCCGCCGCCGTCCCACCAGACCTTCGCCGGCCGGAACTTCGTGATCTGCTCGTTCTGCCCGCGGAAGCTCGACTTCGACCCACTCGCGGTGCCTATCCCTTACCACCACTCGAACCTGCAGTCGGAGGAGATGATCTATTACGTCTCCGGCAACTTCGGCTCGCGCAAGGGCGTCGAGGTCGGATCGATCACGCTCCATCCGTCGGGGCTGCCGCACGGGCCGCAGCCGGGGCTTGCCGAGAAGGCGATCGGGATGCACGAGACGCACGAGCTCGCCGTGATGTGCGACACGTTCCACCCGCTGAGGCTGTCGGCGTTCGCGCGGGACCTCGACGACGGGACGTACTGGCGCTCGTGGTACGCGAACGGGCAGAACGGCGACGAGCCGGCCGAGGGCGCCGACGCCTCGGGCGCGGGTCTCACCTCGCACCTGTAGAGGCGACGCCGTGGAGCTGCTCGCGGCGCCCGAGCCGTTCTCGCTCGAGCTGACGACCGCGCGCTTCCGCGCCTTCGGGCTCGACCGGGCCAACGTGTGGGAGGACGGCGCGCTGTACCGGGCGATCGGCGGGCGGGAGGTGCGGATCGCCGCGGCGGACGGCGCCGTCGAGGTCGAGCCGCTCGACGCGGAGACGGAGCCGGTCGTCCGCAAGCTGCTCGGCTTCGAGTTCGACCTGGTCGCGTTCTCGACGTGGGCGGCCGGCGACGAGCTGCTCGCTCCGCTCGTCGTGCGCTTCGCCGGCTTCCGGCCGTCGCTCGTGCCCGACCCGTTCGAGGCGCTCGTCACGTCGATCACGGCGCAGCAGGTCTCCCTCTTCGCCGCGGTAGCGATCCGCAACCGGCTCGTGGAGCGCTTCGGCGAGCCGGTCGGCCGTGTCTGGGCGTTTCCGTCGCGCGCGCGGCTCGCGGCCGCCTCGGAGGACGAGCTCGTCTCGGTCGGGTTCTCGCGCCGCAAGGCGGAGTACG
The DNA here is from genome assembly GCA_045806005.1 of Gaiellaceae bacterium. GTDB lineage: Bacteria > Actinomycetota > Thermoleophilia > Gaiellales > Gaiellaceae > Palsa-739. The sequence continues at coordinate 32,812 of JBJMKE010000084.1, read as the reverse complement.
TCGTCGGCCTCGCCCGCTCGGAGCTCGACCTGTCGGCGCTGGCGTTGCTGCCCGACGAAGAGGTCAAGGAGCGGATCGTCGCCGTGCGCGGTCTCGGGGAGTGGACGGCGGACTGGTTCCTCGCCCGCCACCTGGGCCGGCCGCGCGCGTGGCCGGCAGGCGACCTCGCGCTGCGCAAGGCGGTGCGCGCGCTCTATGGTGACGTCGACGTCCGCGCGGCCGGCGCGCGGTTCGAGCCCTTCCAGAATCTGACGGCCCACTACCTCCTTGCCCAGTTCCTGAGCCCGTGATCAGAGCCGCCACTCCCGAGGACGTTCCGGCGCTGCAGGGCCTCTGGCGCGAGTTCGCCGCCGAGATCCCCGACCTGCCGTACCGGGACGACGACCTCGACGAGGAGCTACAGGAGATCGCCGACCTGGTCGGCAAGGGAATCGTGCTCGTGGCGGAGCAGGACGGAAGCGCGGTGGGTCTTGCGCTCGGGCGGAAGACCGGCGCGAACGTGTACGAGCTGCGCGACCTCTTCGTCCAACAGGCGGCCCGCCGCTCGGGCGTCGCGGGGGAGCTGATGCGCGAGTTCGTCGCCGAGGCCGGCGCGGCCGGCGCCGAGGTGATCGAGCTTGACGTGCTCGCCTCGAACGCCGAGGCGCGAACCGTCTACGAGCGCTGGGGCTTCAAGCCGGTCGAGCTGAAGCTCGGGGCCCCGGTGGCCCAGCTCGAGCAGCGCCTCGCGCCCGCCGAGGGCCCGACCTTCGGCTTCGTCCACGTCCAGACCGACGACGTCGAGAAGGTGCGGCGGGACGCTGTCAAGGTCCTGCGCGCCGAGCCGGACGTCGACATCGAGGGCGGCTGGGTCCGCGTGCGCTCCGACGCGACCGACGAGGACCCCGACCGCCTGAAAGCGCTCGCGAAGGAGCTGTCGTACACGACCGGCGGGGTCGTCCTGTCGCTCGGCGTCCAGCGGGGCGCCGTCGTCCGCTACGACCTGTTCGACCGCGGCTCCGACATCGACGAGTACCTGTCCGTCCCGGAGTACTTCGGGGAACTGCCGCCGGGGGACGCCTACGCGCTCGGCGCGAACGCGACCGTGGTCGCCCGGCTCACCGGGGCCGACGCCAGGCGCGTGCGCGAGGTGGCGCGGACCGCTGCCTCCCCCGTCGAGCTGCCGCCGGCCCGGGAGCTCTACGAGCAGCTCGCCTCCGTGATGGGGCTGCAGCCATGATCACGCTCTACGACGCAGCGCGCTGCCCCTACTGCGCGCGGGTGCGCATCATGCTCGCCGAGAAGGACGTCGAGGTGGACGTGGTCGAGATCGACCTCGCCGACCGGCCCGCCTGGCTGTACGGAAAGAACGCGGGCGGCCGGGTGCCCATCGTCGAGGAAGAAGACGGGCGGCCGCTGCCCGAGTCGGCCGTGATCATGGAGTTCCTCGAGGAGCGCTACCCCGATCCGCCGCTCCTGCCTCCCGACCCCGCCGACCGCGCGGCGGTCCGGCTCCTCGTCTTCCGCGACGACGAGCTGACCGACCCGTACTACGCGTTCCGGCGCGGCGAGGATGGCGCGGAGGAGCGGTTCCTGGCAGCGCTCGCGCAGCTGAACGTCGCCCTCGGCGAGCGACCGTACCTCGGCGGCTCGGAGTACGGCCTCGCGGACATCGCCTACGTCCCGTGGATCCTGCGCGCCCGCGACATGCTCGGCGTCGAGCTCGTCCCCTTCCCGGCGCTGACCGACTGGCTCGCGCGGCTCGAGCAGCGTCCGGCGGTCGCGAGCGAAGCCGGTATCGTCGCGGCACTGTGAGCAGAGTCCCAAGCCCCGTCGTCGACTCTGCCTGGCTCGCCGAGCATCTGCACGACGAGGATCTCTTCGTCGGCGACGTGCGCGGGCCTAACGCGCACATGCGCGGCCACATCCCCGGCTCCCGGCCGCTCGTGCTCGGGTCGCCGCCGCCCGCTGCGGACGAGGAGAGCGCGCGCGAGCTGGCGCGCGAGATCGCCCTGCGGTTGCGGCGGCACGGGATCACCGGCCGCGAGCGGCTCGTGCTCGTCGACCGCGGCGACGGCGTCGGCGCCATGCCGGCCGCTCAGATGGCCGAGCTCGCGGGCCATCCCAGCGTCTCCATCCTGCTCGGCGGGATGGCCGCCTGGCAGGGCGACCTCGCCGAGGGAGCCGTGGAGCTCGACCACGTGCGCGAAGCCGAGCTCGAGCCGAACCCGCACGCGCTGCCGACGCGGCAGGAGCTCATGGGACGGCTCGGCGACGAGTCGCTGACGATCCTCGACGTCCGGACGCCCGACGAGTTCACCGGCCGTCGCGGCAACCAGTGCGACCCGCGGCAGGGACACATTCCCGGCGCGCGGAACCTCGAGGTCGGCGGGCTGTTCGAGGCGCCCGGACGGCCGGCGCCGCCGGAGCGCATCCGTGAGCTCGTCGGCCTGCCGGACGGCGCGGAGGTCGTGGCGTACTGTCACTCCGGCTCCCGCTCGGCGCTCGCGACGCTCGCCCTCCGCACGGCCGGCTACGACGCCCGTAACTACGCCGGCTCCTGGCACGAGTGGAGCCGCCACGACGAGCTCCCGCTCGAGCGCTAGCTCCTAGGGCTTGGCAAAGTGCGTCTGAGGCCGTAAGGTCTCGCCTCGTGACGGTCGGCGGCATCCTCGGCGAGTCCTGGCGGCTCTACACGAAGTTCTTCACGCGCTTCTTCGTCGTCGCGGCGATCGTCTTCCTGATCATCAACCTCATCGGCGCATTGCTCGGGTGGCTCGTCGGCACCGGGTCGGCCGCCGTCCTCGTCGCACTCATCGCCGCAGCCATCTCGCTCATCGGCACCTTCTGGCTGCAGGGCGCGCTCGTCTACGCGGTCGACGACGTCCGCGACGGGCGCATCGACTCGTCGGTCGGCGAGCTGTTCGAACGCGTGCGACCCTACCTCGGGACGCTGATCCTCGCCGGGATCCTCGCCGGGCTCGGGATCGCGCTGGGCCTCGTGCTGCTGATCGTGCCCGGCCTGATCCTGCTGACGTGGTGGTGCCTGATCGTCCCGGTGATCGTGCTCGAGGGAAAGCAGGTGGGCGAGTCGTTCGGCCGCTCGCGCGAGCTGGTCCGCGGCCACGGCTGGACGGTCTTCGCGGTCGTCATCATCGTGCTGCTCGCGAGCGCGATCGCGTCGGGCGTGATCCAGTCGATCTTCTCGTTCCTCAACCCGTTCTTCCGCTACTGGATCGGCGGCACGGTCGCGAACGCGATCGTCGACCCCTTCTTCGCGGTCGCCCTGACGCTCATGTACTTCCACCTCCGCGAGACTCCGGCGACCGAGGCGCCCGCCGCGCCGGAGGCTGCGCCGGAGCCGCCGGCGCCCGCGCAGGACGTCTAGCGGCGTTCCTCGGCGGCGCCGAGGAAGGCACGGCAGAGGCGGCGTCCGAGCTCGTTCCACCCGCCGATCCGCTCCCGCGTCTCGGCCTCCAGCTGCTCCCGGTCCTCCGGCAGGTCGCGCTTATCGGCGAACCAGCGCTCGAGCTGCGGCTGCGTCACCTCCGGGTGGAACTGGACGCCCCAGGTCGTCTCGCCGAGCCGGAACGCCTGCAGGCCCGCGTCGCTGCGGGCGAGCGCGACCGCTCCCTCCGGCAGCCCGTGCGCGTAGTGGTGCCACTGCAGCGCGTCGAAGCGCTCGGGGAGCGATGACAGGACGGGATCCTCGGCGGCCTGCTCCGTCAGCTCGACCTCGTGCCAGCCGCGCTCCGGCTGCGCGAGCGGCCCGACCGGCGCGCCGGCGGCGAGCGCGAGCAACTGCGAGCCGAGACAGATGCCGAGCGTCGGCGTCGGTCCCTCGAGCAGCGCCCGCAGCCAGTCCGTCTCCTCCCGCAGCCAGGGGTGTTGGTCGTCCTGGTCGACGTGCATCGAGCCGCCGAAGACGAGCACGGCGTCGTAGGCGTCGAGGGGCGGCGCGCCCTGCTCGGCGACGATCCACTCGTCGTGGCGGTGCCCGGCCTCGGCGATCACGGGGCCGAACAACTCGGTCCCCGCGTCGCCTGGATGCACGATCGAGAGGACGCGCATCACGTGCCGCCGCTCGCCGCGATCCGGTTCACGTCGAGCAGCCGCCGCAGCTGCCGCGCGTTCGTCGCCGCCTGCGACACGCGCCGCAGCGGGTTGTCGGGATCTTCCGACGAGGCGTTGTTGTTGAAGAAGGCGTACGCCTCGTCGGCCTCGCCGGCGAGCTCCTGGAGCGGCTCGACCCATTCGCCGAGCTCCTCGTCGGAGTAGAGGTAGTCGAACCGCTCGGCGGCCGACCCGCCGCGCTTGTTCCAGGTGCCGAGATTGCGACCGTGGAAGCGGACGTACGCGAGCGGAGAGGTCGTCGCGACGACCGTCGGGACGAGGTTGCGCGCCGTGTCGGAGCGCGGCGCGTCCACCACGACGTACGAGGCCCCGATGCGCTCGAGGAAGGCGAGGCTGTCGACGCGGTTCTCCTCGTCGAGCCACGAGCGGTGGCGGAACTCGACGAGCATCTCGTAGCCCTCGAGCTGCGCCCGCGCCCACTCGAGGTACTCGAGGGACGAGTCCTTGTAGACGATGTACGGCGGCAGCTGGAAGAGGATGCCGCCGAGCTTCCCGGCGGCGCGCAGCGGCTCGAGCGCGGCGAGGAAGCGGCTGAAGATCTCGGCGCGCAGCTCGCGACGCGGCCGGTCGACGCGCCCGCGGTCGTCGACGGGCATCTCGTCGCGAAGGTCCTCCGGGATCACCTCGGCCTTGACCGGATGACGGGTCATGAGGCCGAAGGCCTTGATGTGCATCGTGAACCCGTCCGGCGTCCGCTCGGCCCAGCCGGCGACCATCGACTCGCTTGGCAGCCGGTAGTACGTCGAGTCGACCTCGACCGTGTCGAAGTGCTCCGCGTACCACGCGAGCCTCTCCTTGGCAGGCAGCTTCGGCGGGTAGAACCACTTCGAGAGCGCTTCGTCCGCCCACGAGCAGGTGCCGATCCGGACGGTGGCCGCCATGCGGCGGACGCTAGCGGGAGACGGTCTTGCGAAGCAGCGACAGGTTCAGCGTGATGCGGCCGATTCTGATCGTCGGCTTGTTGCCGGCCGGCGCCTGATAGACGCCGTCCTTGGAGCCGGCGCCGAGCGTGACAACGACCTTCTTACCGCGCGGCACCAGCACCGACTCGTCCATGAGCGGGATCTTCACGAGCCCGGACGGTTTCTTCAGCTGCGCCACGCCCTCGGTGATCGGTGTTCTCGTGCCTCTCACCGAGACGGTCGCGACGAGATGCGTCCATGCCCCGCCTGCACCCGAGTAGCGCACGGCGACCGAGCCGTCGCCGAACGTCTCGAGCGGACCGCCCGTCAGCCGGACGGAACGGCCGAGGAAGGCATCGGGCGCGAGGAGCCTCGTCCCGGGCAGGTTCACCGTGATGTGCCTCGTGCCGGGCGGCCCATTGAAGGAGGTCGTCGACCCGTTCCACGGATCATGTGCCAGCTCGACTCCACCTCGCACGAGCCCGGCTCCCGCCACGTAATGCCCGAGCCAGGCGACCGCCTCGCCGAGGTAGGTCGGCAGCTCCGCCGCCGGGTTCGTCGCCGGGGGATGGCCGAGGTCGCCGAGGTAGAGCCGCTTCGGCCCGCCGAGCAGCTTGTAGGCGGAGAGCGCTTGGTCGAGATCGAAGAGGAAGTCATGTCGGCCCTGCAGCAGAAGGGTCGGCACGGTGAGGGAGTGGAGCTTCGACCGTGAGGAGCGCGCCGCCTCGACGCTCTTGACGGCGGCGGTCACGGTGCCGCCGAGCAGGTCGTTGCGCGCCTGCGTGAGCGACGGGTCCCAGTGCGAGATCGGCACGACCCGGGCGAGCTGGACGAGCTCGCCGCCTTTGGGCACCCCGTTCGGGTTGAGCGCGGGGCCGAGACTCGTCCACGTGATCGCGGGCACGATCGCCTTGAAGGGGACTCCCGCGACGGCCGCGTTCCAGACCGCGCCGCCGCCGAGCGAGAGCCCGAAGGCGCCGATCTTGGTGTCCGAGACGTCGGTGCGCGCGGCGAGCCGGGCGAAGAGGTCGCGCGTGTCCTGCACCTCCGTCGGCCCGTCGAGCCCGAACTTCCCGCCCGACCCGCCGGTGCCGCGGGCGTCGCAGGCGAGCGAGGCGAAGCCCGTGGGCGCGAAGGCAGCGTCGGCGATCGTCTCCATTGTCGCGTGCGTCTGGCCGAGCCCGTGGAAGAGGAGGAGCCCGGGCCAGCCGCCCGCCGGCGGGTTGCCGGCCGGGAGGACGAGCCCGCATGCGAGCTTCGTGCCGTCCGAGGCGGTGATCGTCAGCTCCTGCGTCGTTGCGCGCGTGCCGGCGCGCACGGCCGAGGCCCCTCCGGCGCAGATGAGCGCCGCGACGGTGACTGCGACGGCGACCCGGAACCGACCCACGAAAGCCAACGCTAGCGCCCGTTTACGATGGGCGCCATGAACGTAGGCTCGACGGAGTTCGGCAAAGAGCGGAGGCGCCGACCTGCGCGGCGCCGGAGCGGATAATGGACCCGCGGCCCGTAGGCGTCTTCGACTCCGGAGTCGGGGGCCTGACCGTCCTTCACGAGTGCCTCGTCACCATGCCGAGCGAGGACTTCGTCTACCTCGGCGACCACGCGCGCCTGCCGTACGGGCCGCGGCCGCTCGAGGAAATCCGCCGCTTCGCCCGCGAGATCGGCGCCTATCTCTCCCGCCAGGACGTGAAGGTCATCCTCGTCGCCTGCAACGCGGCCACCTCGGCCGCTCTGCCGCAGCTGCAGGAGGAGCTGGCCGTGCCCGTCGTCGGGGTCATCACGCCGGAGGCGCACGCGGCGGTGCAGGCGACGCGGAACCGCCGGGTCGGGCTCCTCGCCACCGCGGCGACGGTCGACGCGGGCCGCTACGCCGAGCTCGTGCACGCCCTCGACGCAGGCATCTCGTTCCATCCCGTCGCCTGTCCGCGGCTCGTGCCGCTGATCGAGGGCGACGACCCGTACGGCGAGGAGACCGAGGCGGCGGTGCGCGAGTATGCCGCGCCGTTGCAGGGGGAAGGCGTCGACACCGTGATCCTGGGCTGCACGCATTACCCGCTGATCCGCAAGATCTTCGAGCGCGTGTTCGGGCGTGACGTGACGCTCGTCTTCTCGGCGGAGGAGACGGCGCGCGAGGTGGCGGAGACGCTCGCCCGCAAGGGCGCCGAGAACGAGCGCGGCCGGGTCGGCGCATACCGCTTCCTCACGACCGGCGAGCCGGACGCGTTCCGCGAGCTCGGGCGCCGGTTCCTCCAGCTCCCCGTACGCGACGTCGAGCTCGTGACCGTGGCGACGCTCGAGGCGGCGGCGTGACCAGAGAGGGCGGCCGGCGGCCCGACCAGCTCCGCTCGATCTCCTTCGAGCCGGACTACCTCGAGAACCCGCACGGCTCGGTCGTGATCACGCAGGGGCGGACGAAGGTGCTGTGCACGGCGATGGTCGAGGAGGAGGTGCCGCGCTGGATGCGGAACCAGGGCCGCGGGTGGATCACGGCGGAGTACTCGCTCCTGCCGGCCTCCACGGGCGACCGCGTCCAGCGAGAGGCGGCGCGCGGCAAGCAGCAGGGGCGCACCGTCGAGATCCAGCGCCTGATCGGCCGCGCGGTGCGCGCGGTGGCCGACTTCGAGGCGCTCGGCGAGCGGACGCTCTGGCTCGACTGCGACGTCCTCCAGGCCGACGGCGGCACCCGCTGCGCCGCGATCTGCGGCGCCTACGTCGCCGGCATGCGCGCGCTCGAGCGCTTCGGCCTGTCGCGCACCTTCCGGGACTCGGTGGCGGCCGTCTCCGTCGGCGTCGTGGAGGGCGTCCCGCTACTAGACCTCGACTACTCCGAGGACTCGAACGCCGACACCGACATGAACGTGGTCATGACGGGCGACGGCCGCCTCGTCGAGGTGCAGGCGACCGCCGAGCGCGACCCCTTCGCGCGGGAGACCCTCGACGAGCTGCTCGAGCTGGCCGCCGCCGGGATCGGCGAGCTCGGCGGGCTCCAGGCCGAAGCAGTCGAGCGTGAGCTCCCTTAGTACGGCGGTCGTAGCTACCCCGACGATCGGCTGGGCCGAGGTGCTGCTGCGGCTCTTCGTCGCGGCGGCGCTCGGCGGGCTGATCGGCCTTGAGCGCGAGCTGCGCGAGCGCCAGGCCGGGCTCCGCACCCACCTGCTCGTCTGTGTCGGCTCGGCGCTCTTCACCCTCGTCTCGGCCTACGGCTTCAGCGACTGGGGAGTCAGGGTCGACCCGACCCGGATCGCGGCGCAGATCGTGACCGGGATCGGCTTCCTCGGCGCGGGGGCGATCATCCGCCAGGGGCTGTCGGTGCGCGGGCTCACGACCGCCGCGACCCTCTGGCTCGTCGCCGCGATCGGGATGGCCGTAGGCGCGGGCTACTGGGAGGGGGCGGTCGTCGCCACCCTCGGCGCGGTTCTCGTGCTCGGGCCGCTCCGCGGCGCCGCCTACCGCTTCCTCACTCGTTACCGGCCGGCGCTCGACCGGCTCATGGTCGAGATCCCCGCCGGCGGCAGCCCCGCGCCCATCATCGAGGCGATCGAGCGGCAGGGGGGCCGCGTCGTCTCGCTCGACATCGCGCAGGAGGGAGACCGGCGCTCGGTCGCGCTGGACATCGAGCTTCAGCAGGGGTCGGCTCCGGCGGTCGTCGCCGGGGTGGCCGAGATCGACGGCGTGCTCGAGGTGCGGTGGACGGACTAGCGCTCGCGGCCGTTCTCGCCTCGCGCAACCGGCACAAGGCGCGAGAGCTCGAGACGCTCCTGCCGGGCTGGACGATAGAGCCGCTGGACCGCGACGACTACCCGCCCGAGACCGGCGCGACGTACTACGACAACGCGATGCTGAAGGCGCGGTTCGGCCGCGAGCAGGCGGACGGCTGGGTGCTCGCCGAGGACTCGGGCCTCGAGGTGGAGGCGCTCGAGGGGCGTCCCGGCGTCCTCTCCGCCCGTTACGCGCCCGAGGGAGCGCCGGCGGTCGGGAAGCTCCTCGGCGAGCTCGAGGGCGTCGACCGGCGCGCGGCCCGCTACGTGTGCGAGCTCGTCCTCTTCCCTCCGGAGGGCGGGGAGCTGCGCGGCAGCGGCGTGCTCGCGGGCCGGATCGCGCACCAGCCCGCGGGCAGCGAGGGCTTCGGCTACGACCCGATCTTCATTCCGGAGGGTGAGGAGCGGACGGTGGCGGAACTGGGGAACGACTGGAAGACGGAGCACTCGCATCGCGCGCGGGCTGCTCAGGCGCTGCTGCGCGCGCTCGCTGACGCTCCCGCCACCACCAGTTGAGCTCGCCGCCGAAAACGATCACGTTCGCCATCACGTAGAGCCAGATCAGCAGGATCGCGGGGCCGCCGAGCGTCCGCAACGTGACGTCGACGTCGGCGAAGCGGACGAAGAGCGGCAGCGTCTGGAACGACGCCTCGAGCACGAACGCGCCCAGGAACGCTCCGGGGAGCGCGTCACGCCAGCCGACGTCGGTGTTCGGCAGCCAGGTGTAGACGGCGAGGAGGAAGGCGAACACGCCGATCAGCGAGGCGCTGATCGAGGCGACGTACGCGACTGCCGCGCTGTCGGCGAAGCTGAGGTGGTGCTTGAGCACTCCGACCCCGAGCCCGCCCACGACGAGGCTCACGAACAGCGTGGTCAGGACGGTCGCCATCAGGCCCGCCGCGATCCCCTTCCCGTGCAGGAAGCGCCGGTTCGGCAGCCCGTACACGATGTTGAGCGCCGACTCGAGCGCGCTGAAGAGCGAGGTCGACGACCAGAGCAGGCCGACCGCGCCGATGATCCCGAGCGCCGCCGCGTTGTTCTGCACGCGGCGGACGAGCTTGATGATGCTGTCGACTGAGGTGCCGGGGAAGGCGTGCTTCAGCTCGCGGATGAGAAAGTCCGGCGCTTCGGCGCGGTGTGTGAGGCCCAGCAGCGACAGCGCCAGGAAGACGAGCGGCACGAACGACAGCAGCGCGAAGTACGCGACCATCGCGGCGAGGTGCGTGCCACGGTCGGCGAAGAACTTCTGCACGAGGTTGCGCTTACGGACCTGCACCGGTGCAGAGTCTGCACCCTCACGCTGCTAGCGTCAGCGCTCGTGGAACCGGCACGCGCGCTCGCCGATCTCGTCGAGATCTCGCCGCAGCTCCAGGCCGCGGCCGTCGTGACCGGTGGCGGAGAGGTCGTCGGCTCCGTGGGTGTGCCTGACGGGCGGGCCGCGGTGCTCGCCGGCGCGCTGCGGGAGCTGCTCGACGGCGCTGCGTTTCGCGCCGAGGGCCGCGTCACGCAGGTCCACGCGGAGCTCGACGACGGGGACGTGTTCGCCGTCGCCGGCGAGAACGCGCGCACGATCGTCACCGTCGCCGGCGGCCGGCCTGCGCCGGGCCTCGTGTTCTATGACCTGAAGCGCTGCCTGGCGCTGATCGAAAAGAGGGCAGACGTTGAGGCGTAAGGCGCTCCGCGTCGCCGGCTTCGCGAGTGGAGTGCTGGCCGGCACCGTCGCCTACCGCTACGTGTTCGGCGACCGCGGAGAGCGGCTCGACGTCTACTTCGACGACGGCTCGTTCGTCACGTTCGCCGCGGGCTCCCGGGAGGGCGACCGGCTGCTCCCGCTCGCCCGCCGGGTGCTCGTGGCCGCGCGGCCAGCGTCATGAACGACGCCGAGTTCCGTGAGGCGCTCGTCGACGCCGCCTACCTCGAGGGCGACTTCGTCCTCCGTTCGGGCAAACGGTCGCGCTACTACCTCGACAAGTACCGCTTCGAGACACGGCCCGACCTGCTCGCCGAGCTCGGCGAGCGGATCGCCGGCGCGGTTCGCGAGCACGATCCCGAGGCCGCGCGGCTCGCCGCGCCCGTGCTCGGGGGTGTCGTCCTCGCCGCCTCCGCCTCGCTCGTCTGCGGCCTCCCGTTCCTCATGATCCGTGACGCCGCGAAGGAGTACGGGACCGCGAACCGCATCGAAGGGCCCTTCGAGCCGGGCGAATCCGTCTGCCTCGTCGAGGACGTCGTGACCTCCGGAGGGGCGCTGCTCGGGGCCGTGGAGGCGGCCCGCGAAGCCGGTCTCGTCGTCCGCACGGCGGTCTGCGTGGTCGATCGCGAGGAGGGCGGGGCGGACGCACTCGCGCGCCACGCCGTCCGTCTACGGCCGCTTTTCCGGGCAGGAGACCTGCTCAAAGGGGAGAAAACCCCCGCAAAACCGCATGGTTGAGCGACAAACGCGGAGTTGGTAGGGTCGTTCCGGCCCTGCAAGCGATATATGACTGGAGGAGAGAGTGACGAAGCAGGAGTTCGTATCCGAGGTGGCCCGCCGGGCGCAGCTGTCGAATCGCGACGCCGGCAAGGCCGTTGATGCATTCCTCGAGACCATCGTCGACACGCTGAAGGGCAGGGGCGAGGTCACGTTCACAGGATTCGGCAAGTTCTCGACCGCGAATCGCGCGGCCCGGACCGGGGTCAACCCGCGCAACCCGAGCGAGAAGGTGCACATCCCGGCGGCCACGGTTCCGAAGTTCTCCGCCGGCAGCGGCCTCAAGTCGGCGGTCAAGAGTGGGGGATCGGCCTACTAGGCCCGAGGGCGAACGTCTCCTCCGAGGATCGAGAGGCCGCCTCCGGGCGGCCTCTTCGTTTCGGGACTCCTCGTCCCGGGCGGGTCGTATCCTGAAGGCATGAGCGGGGCGGGCCACTTCGCGGATCGGCTCGCGGCCGCCGTGGAGCGCAAAGGGGCGCCGCTCTGCATCGGCATCGATCCCGATCCGGCGCTCATGCCGGTGGGGCTCGGCGTCGCGGAGTTCTGTCGCGGGATCGTCGACGCCGTCGCCGACGTCGCGGTCGCGGTCAAGCCGCAGGCCGCCTTCTTCGAGGCGCAGGGGGCGATGGGCTGGGCCGAGCTCGCCGACGTCTGCCGCTACGCCCGCAGGGCCGGGCTGCTCGTGATCGCCGACGCCAAGCGCGGCGACGTGCCGTCGACCGCCCGCGCCTACGCGGCCGCGTTCGCCCCGCTCGCGGACGCGGTCACCGTGAATCCGTACCTCGGCCGGGACTCGCTGGAGCCGTTCTTCGTGCACGAGGGGCTCGGCGTGCTCGCCCTCGTCAAGACGTCGAATCCGGGTAGCGCCGACGTCCAGGACCTGCTGCTCGAAGACGGGCGGCCGCTCTGGCAGCACGTCGCCGGGCTCGTCGACCGCTGGGGGGCGGACCACATCGGCGAGGGCGGGCTGTCGTCGGTCGGCGCCGTGGTGGGCGCGACGCATCCGGAAGTGCTCGAGACCGTGCGCAGCCTCATGCCTCGGGCGGTTATGCTCCTCCCCGGTGTCGGCGCGCAGGGCGGCCGGCTCGAGGAGCTTGCCGCCGCCTTCGCGGGGGGCCCGGCGAGCGCCCTCCCCTCGGCCTCGCGCTCCGTCCTCTACGCGGACGGAGGCGCGGGCTGGCAGGAGGCGGCTGCGGCCGAGGCCGCCCGCCTCGCGGACGAGCTCCGCGCGGTGGCCGTCCCGGGCTGACCTCTTGGACCGACGCCGGTTCACACGCTACGCCGCCCCGGTCGCCTTCCTCCTGGCGGTCACTATCGGAGTCCTCGTCGTCCGGTCCGGGTTCGAGCACGGCAAGAACCAGGCCAAGGCTCCCACCACCACGGTGGCGGTCAAGAAGAAGAAGGCACATCATCATGCTCACGCGCGGGCGAAGACCTACACAGTCCAGTCCGGGGACACGCTGGGGACGATCGCAGGCAAGACGGGAACGAGCGTCGCGCGCCTCGAGCAGCTCAACCCGGGCATCGACCCGACCGCGCTCCGCATCGGTCAGACGATCCGCGTCCAGTAACCTGCGCCCGCGTGGTTCCCCGGCTGTGATCGTCACCGTAACCCTCAACGCCGCAGTCGACCGGACGCTGACCGTTCCGAACTTCCAGTTCGGTCACCGGCACCGGGCGAGCAACAGCCTCACCAGCGCGGGCGGCAAGGGCGTCAACGTCGCGCGCGCGCTGAAGGCGCTGGAGACGCCCGTCGTCGCGACCGGCCTGGCGGGCGGCCGCACCGGCGACCGGATCGTGGAGGAGCTCGGCCTCGAGGGGATCCTCAGCGACTTCGTCCGCATCTCCGACGAGTCCCGCACGTCGACCGCGGTCGTCGACCCCACGGCGGGCTCGCTGACCGAGGTCTACGAGTGGGGCCCGGCGGTGCGCCCCGAGGAGCTGCACATGCTCTCCGACAAGCTCCACTACCTCTCGCGCGTCGCCAGCTACGTCGTCTTCTGCGGCTCGCTGCCACGCGACATCGAGACCGACTTCTACGCCGACGCCATCCGCGACCTCAACCGCCGCGGCATCCGCTGCGTGCTCGACTGCGAAGGGGAGCCGCTGCGCCTCGGCGTCGAGGCCGAGCCGTATCTCGTCTCGCCGAACCAGCAGGAGGCGGAGGGCCTGGTGGGGCAGGAGTTCAACGACGAGGAGGACTTCGTGATGGCGCTCGACACGATCGCCGACCTCGGCGCCCGCAACGTGCTCATCACGCAGGAGACGGCGTGCTACGCGCTTGTGCGCGAGGAGCGGCAGGTACAGCGCTTCCGCGCCTCGATCCCGCGCGTCGAGCCGATCGCGAAGGTCGGGGCCGGCGACGTCCTCCTGGCCGGCTACCTCTCCGCGCGCTTCAACGCCCACGCCGCTGGCGATGCGCTGCGGACGGCGGTCGGCTGCGCTGCCTCCTCGGTCACCGAGCTCGGCGCTGGGCGCTTCGACCCGCGCGAGGCTTCCCGGCTTGCCGCCGGCGTCGAGATCGCGGAGCTCGAGCCGGTCGAGGCTTAGCTAGCTGGTCAGCCGGCGGAGAGCGCGCGCAGGCGGCCGGCGGTCCCGCGGTTCTCGGCCCAGACGACCTGGCCCTTTCCCGACGAGGGGCCGACCGTGTTCAGCGCGATCTTCCCGAGCGGCCGGACGTTTCCCGTGGCGGTCGAGACGCCGTACAGGGAGCGATAGACGCGATAGACGATGAGCTCGTCGCTCGCGGCGATCTGCGGGGCCGCGCGCGAGGAGACCAGGACGCTGCCGAGCTTCGTCCCGGTGGACGTGGAGAACCACGAGATCCTGTCGCGGGGGCCGCGCTGCGTGAGCACGGCGAGCACGTGGGGGGAAAGCGCGACCACCGCCGGGACTCCCCGCACGAATACCTGGCTCACCGGGTCGCCGCTCACGGCGTCCACGACGTAGAGCGGGCTGTTGGTGCTGGCAGCGGCGTGGTTGCCCTGGACCCTGGTCGCGGGGATGTACGCGATCCGGCCGGACGAGGCGGCGAGCTGGAGCGCAGGCTGCGCCTTCGGCAGGGCCCGGACGCCCGCCCGCGTGACGACCTTGATCCCGCCGGCGGCGATCTTCCGCTTGCAGGAGCCGCCCGAGAGGCAGGCGAGCCGGTCCACGTACTCGACGTCGTCCCACGAGTAGGCGAGCGTCCGTCCCGACCCCGCCACGCCGACGAGCCACTCGCCCGTCCCGTCGCTCGCGTGCGCGAGCCGGTCGATCTGTTTCTCGGCTCCGCCGAAGGGAGCGACGAGGACGTAGTCGAAGGGCGCGGGGCCACTCTCGTGCAGCGTCCAGAGCGCCGTGGAGGAGCGTGCTGCCACGGCAAGCTGCTGCACTCCGTCGGTCAGATCCCAGTGGCAGGTCATGCTGCTCGACGACGGCTGCGGGAAGACCTGGTCGGGCGTCCCCGGCGAGAGGACGTGGATCGAGTCGCAGCCCTTGGTGCTGGACGAGAGCCAGGCGACGCTGCTGCCGTCCTGCGCGATCGCTGCGATCGGGCCGTTGGCGCTCTTGCGCAGGGTGTGGGCAGTCGGCGTCCCCGCTGCGGCCGAGCCCACGAGGACGAGGAGTCCCGCGGTAGCCAGGAGCGCTCGCACGGGGTGACGGTAGCTGTGTGGTGTTAGGGCCTTGTCAGGGATTTGGGCCGGCCGCGGCGGTTGGTACTCTGGCTTCCCTTGAGCGAGCACGCAGCAGCCGAGCTGAGCGCCGACGACGTCCAGCGGCTGCTGGAGCTCGACCGGAAGTTCGGTCAGGAGGGGCTGACGTTCGACGACGTCCTGCTCGTCCCGGCCGAGTCGCACGTCCTGCCGAACGACGTCTCGACCCGCGCCCGCCTCACGCGCTCGATCGACCTCGCGATCCCGATCGTCTCGGCAGCGATGGACACGGTCACCGAGGCGCGGCTCGCGATCGCGCTCGCGCGCGAGGGTGGGATCGGCGTCCTGCACCGGAACCTCTCGATCGTGGCGCAGGCCGCCGAGGTCGACAAGGTCAAGCGCTCGGAGTCGGGGATGATCGTCGAGCCGGTGACGTTGCCGCCCGCTGCGCCCGTGCGCGCGGCGCTCGACCTGATGGCCCGCTACAAGGTCTCGGGCGTGCCGATCACCGACGCCGACGGCGTCCTGGTCGGCATCCTCACGAACCGCGACCTCCGCTTCGAGAACGACGTCGACCAGCCCGTCTCCGCGCTCATGACGTCCGTCAACCTCGTCACCGCACCGGTGGGGACGACGCTCGCGGAGGCCGAGGAGATCCTCCACCGCAACAAGATCGAGAAGCTCCCGGTCGTCGATGCCGACGGGCGGTTGCGCGGCCTGATCACCGTCAAGGACATCCAGAAGAAGATCGAGTTCCCCGACGCGACGAAGGACGACCGGGGGCGCCTGCGCGTCGCGGCCGCCGTCGGCGTAGGGCCGGACGCGCTCGAGCGCGCCGAGGCGCTCGTCGGAGCCGGGGTGGACGCCCTCGTCGTCGACACGGCCCACGGGCACTCCCAGGGCGTGATCGAGACGGTGCGGCGGATCAGGGACGCGGTCCCCGTCGAGGTGGTCGCGGGCAACATCGCCACGGCCGAGGCGGCCCGGGCCCTCGTGGAGGCGGGCGCCGACGCGCTGAAGGTCGGGATCGGCCCCTCGGGGATCTGCACGACGCGCGTGGTCGCCGGTGTCGGAGTGCCGCAGGTGAGCGCCGTGCACGACGTGGCGAGGGTGGCCGCGGCGGAGGGAGTGCCGGTGATCGCAGACGGCGGCATCACCTCGTCGGGCGACATCGCGAAGGCGATCGGCGCGGGCGCCGACACGGTCATGCTCGGCGGCATGCTCGCCGGCACCGACGAGACGCCGGGCGAAGTCATCCTCGCCCAGGGGGAGCGGTTCAAGGAGTACCGGGGCATGGGCTCGCTCGGCGCGATGAAGGCGCGGGGCTACTCGAAAGACCGCTACTTCCAGGGCGACGTCGAGGACGTCGAGAAGCTCATCCCCGAGGGAATCGAAGGCCGGGTCGGCTACAAGGGCGCGCTTCAGGACGTCGTCCACCAGCTGGTCGGCGGCCTGCGGCAGGCGATGGGCTACTGCGGCGCGGCCACGATCGAGGAGATGAAGCGGGCGCGCTTCGTCCGCATCACTGCGGCGGGGCTGCGCGAGTCGCATCCACACGACGTCACGATCACGAAGGAGGCGCCGAACTATCGGCGCTGAGGGGGCTCAGGTCGTTGCGCTCCCGGCCCGGGACGACCGGCCCGTGCTCGTCCTCGACCTCGGCGGCCAGTACTCGCAGCTGATCGCGCGGCGGGTGCGCGAGTGCCGCGTCTACTCCGAGCTCGTCGGCCACACGATCACGCCCGAGGCCGTGCGCGCGCGCAACCCCTATGCGCTCGTCTTGAGCGGCGGCCCCGCCTCGGTCTACTCCGACGACGCGCCGCGCGTCGATCCGGCGCTGTTCGAGCTCGGCATCCCCACGCTCGGCATCTGTTACGGCGCGCAGCTGATGGCGCTCGAGCTTGGCGGCCGCGTCGACCGCACCGGCGTCTCGGAGTTCGGCCGAACCGCGATGGAGGCGACCGAGTCGCAGCTCCTGGCCGACACGCCTCCCGAGCAGACCGTCTGGATGTCGCACCGCGACACGGTCGTCGCCGCCCCCGAGGGCGCGCGCGTCGTGGCGAGCTCCCCGGCGACTCCGGTCGCCGCGTTCGAGGCCCCCGAGCGCGGGCTCTACGGTGTCCAGTTCCACCCCGAGGTCGTGCACACGCCGCACGGGATGGACGTGCTGAAGAACTTCCTCTACCGCGCCGCCGACGCTCCGCCCGCCTGGACTCCCGCCGCCGTGATCGAGGAGCAGGTCGCGCGCATCCGCGCCGAGGTCGGGCGCGAGCGCGTGCTCTGCGCCCTGTCGGGCGGCGTCGACTCGGCCGTGGCCGCGCTGCTCGTGCACAAGGCGGTCGGCGAGCAGCTCACGTGCGTCTTCGTCGACCACGGGCTGCTCCGCCAGGACGAGGCCGAGCAGGTCGTCGAGACGTTCGGCGAGCACTTCCACGTCCCGCTCGTCCATGTGCAGGCGCAGGACCGCTTCCTCGACCTGCTCGACGGAGTCGAGGAGCCGGAGGAGAAGCGGAAGATCATCGGCCGCGAGTTCATCCGCGTCTTCGAGGAGGAGGCGCGCAGGCTCGGGGACGTCCGCTGGCTCGTGCAGGGGACGCTCTACTCCGACGTGATCGAGTCGGGCGGCACCGAGGGCGTCGCGGCCACGATCAAGTCGCACCACAACGTCGGCGGCCTGCCCGCGGACATGAAGATGCGGCTCGTCGAGCCGCTGCGGCTCCTGTTCAAGGACGAGGTGCGGCGCGTGGGGGAGGAGCTCGGGATGCCCGAGCGCATGGTCTGGCGCCAGCCGTTCCCCGGCCCCGGCCTCGCGATCCGGATCATCGGCTCGGTCACCGCCGAGCGGCTCGAGATCCTGCGCCAGGCCGACGCCGTGCTGCAGGAGGAGGTGCGGCGCGCGGGGCTGTACGGCGAGCTGTGGCAGTCGTTCGCGGTGCTGCCGGCGGTGCGCTCCGTCGGCGTGCAGGGCGACGAGCGCACGTACGGCTACCCGATCGTGATCCGCGCGGTGACGAGCGACGACGCGATGACCGCCGACTGGGCGCGGCTCCCCTACGACTTGGTGGAGACGATCTCGGCGCGGATCGTGAACGAGATCCCGGGCGTCAACCGGGTCGTGCTCGACGTCACCTCGAAGCCTCCCGCCACCATCGAGTGGGAATAGCGTTCTCCGAGCTGCTCAAACGGCGGCGCGCCGTCCGCAGTTACACGGGCGAGCGCGCGCCGCGCGAGACCCTCGAGCGGATCGCGCGCGCGGGGCGGCGTGGGCCCAACGCCGGCTACAGCCAGGGGCTGCGGCTGCTCGTCGTCGACGATCCCGAGACGATCCGCGCGCTCGCGGCGATGCAGGACGACGACCGCTCGCAGGCGTGGTTCGGGAAGGCCGCGGCGCACGTCTTCGTCCTCACCCGCGAGCAGGACTATCACGACCGCTACAACCAGCCCGACAAGCTCGCCGTCACGGGCGGGGTCGAGGTGGTCTGGCCGGTGCCGTTCTGGCACGTCGACGCCGGCGCGGCGCTGATGCTCGTGTGGCTCGCGGCCCTGGAGGAAGGTCTCGCGGCAGCCGTCTACGGGGTCACGGTCGAGGACGACGCCGGCGTGCGTGACCTGCTGGGGATCCCGGACGACCTGACGATCGTCGTGGGCGTGACCGTCGGCCATCCGGCCGAGGATCCGGACTGGGACCGCGCGACCAGCGCCTTCTCGCAGCGCCGCCGCGCGAACGACGAGGTCGTCAGATGGAATCGCTGGGACTCGTAGCGCAACTCGCCGGCGCAGAGATCGGCACGACCTACAACCAGTACTCCGCGGCGCCGCACTTGCGGGAACGGCTCGCCTCCTACCTCGACGCGCGGGCGGACACCGCCGTCGTGCTCGTCGGCGAGGCGGCCGGCTATCGCGGCGCGCGGGTCAGCGGCATTCCGTTCACGTCCGAGCGGCAGCTCACCGGCTCGGGGCCGGCGGAGGCGACCGCGACCATCGTCCACCGCGTCCTGGCACGGCTCGGCATCGAGGACGAGGTGCTGCTCTGGAACGTCGTCCCGACGCATCCCGGCGACGCGACCTCGAACCGGCGGCCCACCCGGGCCGAGGTCGAGGCGTCCGCGCCGTTCCTCGCCGAACTCACGCGAGACCGCATCCCGATCGCGGTCGGACGGCTCGCAGCCGCCGCGCTCGACGCCCCGTACGTCCGCCATCCGTCCCACGGCGGAGCGGCCGAGTTCGAGCAGGGATTGCGGCGGGCTTTCGCTACAATCGGCCGCCGGCGGGCACCTGTTCGCCGCTTTTTATGAAGACCTACAGCGCCAAGCCGGGAGAGATCACGCGCGAGTGGTATCTCGTCGACGCCGAGGGGAAGACGCTCGGCCGCCTCGCGACCCAGATCGCCGACACGCTCCGCGGCAAGCGCAAGCCGCAGTTCACCCCGCACGTCGACACCGGCGACTTCGTCGTCGTCGTGAACGCCGAGAAGGTCCGGGTCACCGGCAACAAGCTCGACCAGAAGCGGTACTACCGCCACTCGGGCTATCCGGGCGGCATCCGCAGCCGGACCCTGCGCGAGCAGCTCGACCGCCGCCCGACCGAGGTGCTCCGCGTCGCGGTGAAGGGGATGCTCCCCAAGAACCGGCTCGCGCGGCAGCAGATCACGAAGCTGAAGATCTACGCCGGCCCCGAGCATCCGCACGAGGCCCAGAACCCGCGTCCGCTGGAGCTGGACTCGTGAGCGAAGTCGCCCAGTACCGCGGCACCGGCAAGCGCAAGACCTCGGTCGCGCGCGTGATCCTGCGCCCGGGCGACGGCTCGACCTGGGTCAACGGACGCACGCTCGAGGACTACTTCCCGCGCTCGGTCTGGCAGACGATCGCGATCTCGCCGCTCAAGGTCGCCGGGCTCGAGGGCCAGTACGATCTCCGCGTCCGGGTGCACGGCGGCGGCCTCACGGGTCAGGCGGGAGCCGTCCGGCACGGCATCGCTCGCGCGCTCGTCGAGGCGAACCCGGAGCTGAGGATCCCGCTCAAGCGCGAGGGCTTCCTCACGCGCGACGCACGCCAGGTCGAGCGCAAGAAGGCCGGCCTGCACAAGGCGCGCAAGGCGCCGCAGTTCTCGAAGCGGTAGTTACCCTCCCGCGGTGCCGCGGGAGTACTTCGGAACGGACGGCGTCAGGGGGATCGTCGGCGAGTCGCTGACCGCGGAGCTCGTGGAGCGGCTCGGCAAGGCGGCCACTCTCTGGTCGGGCCGCGGGCGCATCTTCGTAGGGCGCGACACCCGGGCCAGCGGGCCCGTGCTCGAGGAGGCGTTCGCGCGCGGGGTCGTCTCGGCGGGAGGGGCGGCGGTCCTGGGCGGCATCCTGCCGACGCCTGCGGTGGCGCTCCTCCGGCTCGATCTCGGGGTCGTCATCTCCGCCTCGCACAACCCGCCGGAGTACAACGGCGTCAAGTTCTTCGACCGCGACGGCCACAAGCTCACCGACGCTGCGGAGGAGGAGACCGAGGCGCTCCTCGACGCCCCGGCACCCGGCGGCGGCGAGGTCATCCGCGTCGAGGTCGCCGCGGACAGCTATCTCGAGCTCGTTCTCGACGCCTTCGGCACCGACCTGAGCGGCCTGCGCATCGCGCTCGACTGCGCGAACGGCGCCTATGCCGGACTCGCGCCGAACGCGTTCGAGCAGCTCGGGGCGGAGGTCGTCGCGATCGGCGACGAGCCGGACGGGACGAACATCAACGTCGGCTGCGGGGCGACGGACCTCGCCGCGCTCGCCGAGCTCGTTCGCGGCGGGGGCTTCGACCTCGGGATCGCCTTCGACGGCGACGGCGACCGCATGCTCGCGGTCGACGAGCGGGGAGAGCCGGTCGACGGCGACCAGATCCTCGCGGTGCTCGCGCTCGACCTCGGCGTGGACGGCGTCGCCGTGACCACGATGACGAATCTCGGCTTCCACCGCCTGATGGAGGAGCGGGGCATCCGCGTCGTCGTCACCGACGTCGGCGACCGCTACGTCCTCGAGGCGCTGCGGCGGGAGGGACTGCTCCTCGGCGGCGAGCAGTCTGGCCACCTGATCTGGCTCGACGGCCACGTGACGGGCGACGGGCTCGTTGCCGCTCTTCTCCTCTGCCGGGCGCTGCACGGGCGCCGTCTCTCGGAGGCGGTCGCCGTCATGCCCCACTTTCCGCAGGTGCTCCGGAACCTGCCTCGGGCGGGCCGTGGCCCGCTGCCCGAGGCGCTCGTCGCGAAGGTCGAACGCGTGAACGAGGAGCTCGACGGCACGGGCCGCGTCCTCGTGCGCCCGTCCGGAACCGAGCCCCTCGTGCGGGTGCTGGCGGAAGGAGAAACGCAGGAGGCCGCCGAAGACCTCTGTGCTAAAGTCGCCGCCCTGGTGACACACGAGCTCGGCTGATCCGGACGCGACGTTGCGGTCGGATCCTGCGGCCGGGCTCTTCGCGTTTTCAGGGAGCGTTTTTCGGCCCACAGGGAAAGGAGCGGACGTGTGCGGGATCATCGGCTACGTCGGGTCGCGGGAGGCGAAACCGCTCCTGCTCGAGGGGTTGCGCCGCCTCGAGTACCGCGGCTACGACTCCGCCGGGATCGCGCTGCACGAGGACGGCTCGCTCGAATACGTCCGCGCGGTCGGCACCCTCGGCAACCTCGTCCAGGCCGCCGGCCCGAACGGCTCGCACTCGCATCACGGGCTCGGCCACACCCGCTGGGCGACCCACGGTGCCGTGACCGAGAAGAACGCCCATCCGCTCACCGGCTGTGAGCCCGGCAAGCTCGCGATCGTGCTCAACGGGATCATCGAGAACTACATGGAGCTCAGGGAGCAGCTCCGGGCGGCGGGCCACACGTTCACCTCCGAGACCGACGCCGAGGTCGTCGTCCACCTGCTCGAGCAGGAGTACGACGGCGATCTGGCCCAGGCGGTCGAGCGCGTCTATCCGCAGCTCGAGGGCCACTTCTCGATCGTCGCGATCCACCACGACCACCCGGATCTCCTGGTCGGCGTCCGGAACCAGACGCCGCTCGTCGTCGGGCTCGGGGACGGCGAGAACTTCCTCGCCTCCTCGATCGCCGCCTTCCTCAGCGAGACGCGCAGCGTCCTGCACCCGGCCGACGGCGACGTCGTCGAGGTGACGCCGCGGGGCGTCCGCTTCTTCGTCGACGGCGCCGAGGTCGAGCCGCCCGAGCCGCAGGAGATCGACTGGGACGAGGAGAGCGCCGAGAAGGCCGGCTTCGAGACGTTCATGCTCAAGGAGATCTGGGAGCAGCCGGAGGCCGTGGCCGAGACGATCGGCGACCGCGTCCGCGGTCACAAGCTGATGCTCGAGGCGCTCGGCCTGACCGAGCTCGAGGTGCGCAACCTGCGCCGGATCGTGATCGTCGCCTGCGGCACCGCGTACCACGCCGGCGTCGTCGGCCGCTACATCCTCGAGGAGTGGGCGCGCGTCCCCGTCGAGCCCGACATCGCGAGCGAGTGGATCTACCGCAAACCCGTCCTGTCGAAGGACACGCTCGTGATCGGGATCTCGCAGTCGGGCGAGACACGCGACACCGTCAACGCCATGAAGCTCGCCCGCCAGAGCGGCGCTCGCACTCTTGCGATCACTAACCTCATGGGCACGCAGATCACGCGCGAGGCCGAGGCGACCCTCTACACCCGCTGCGGGATGGAGGTCGGCGTCGCCGCCTCGAAGACGTTCACCGCCCAGGTCGCGCTGCTCAGCCTGCTGGCGCTCAGGCTCGCCGAGATCCGGCGCACGCTGCCGCAGGGGGAGATCGACTTCATCCTCGACCACCTGCACGAGCTGCCGCAGAAGATGCAGGAGTTCCTCGACGGCGACCATCCGATCGAGGCGATCGCGCAGCGCTTCTACGAAAGCCAGTTCTTCCTCTACCTCGGCCGCCACATCGGCCTGCCCGTCGCCCTCGAGGGGGCGCTGAAGCTGAAGGAGATCTCCTACATCCCGACGGATGCGTACTCGGCCGGCGAGATGAAGCACGGGCCGATCGCGTTGCTCGCCGAGGGGACGCCGGTCGTCGTCGTGGCGACGAACATCCACGTCTACGACAAGATCGTCTCGAACATCCAGGAGACGCGGGCGCGCGGCGCCCACGTGATCGCGATCGCGACCGACGGCAACGAGGACATCCAGCACCACGCGGACGACGTGATCTACGTGCCGCGAACGCCGAACTTCCTGCAGGCATCGCTCGCGGTGATCCCGCTGCAGCTCCTCGCGTACCGCATCGCGCGGCTGCGCGGGCTCGACGTCGACAAGCCGAGGAACTTGGCGAAGACCGTCACGGTGGAGTAAGAACTCAACCATTGGCTTCACCGAGCGGCTCGCGCGCGCGTGCGCGGCTCGGCCGCACAGGACATTCGTCTGCTGGGGGATCGCGGTGCTCGTCGCCCTTGTGCTCATCGCGACGTCGCTGCACGGGCTGAGCTCGAACGGCAGCGTCATCGGCAAGCCCGACTCGACCAGGGCCGCGGACGCGATCGCGCGAGCGTTCCCGCGCGAGGCGGCCGCGGCGAAAGGCGACGTGATCGTCGTCAGCTCGCGCCGCTACACCGCGCGCTCGCCGCAGGCCCGCAGGTTCGGCGCGCGGCTCATCGCCACCCTCCGCGCGACCGGCGAGGTGGGCGCGGCCCGGCTGGTCGCCGTCTCACCCGACCGCCACTCGGCGCTGGTCTCGGTCCTCATCGACAGCGACTCCGGGGCGAAGCCCGTCGAGCAGGTCGTGTCGGACGCGAACGGCGGCGGCTTCACGGTCGGCATCACCGGCTACCACTCGACCGGCTACGACTTCGGCAAGCAGTCGCAGACCGACCTCGAGAAGGGCGAGCTCGCCTTCGGGCTTCCGGCCGCGCTGATCGTCCTCGTCCTCGTCTTCGGGGCCGTCGTCGCCGGGCTCGTGCCTGTGCTGACGGCGATCCTCTCGATCATCGTCGCGCTCGGGCTGGTCGCGGTGGTCTCCCTCGGCTTCTCGCTCTCCGTCTTCATCGTGAACATGCTCACGGGGATGGGGCTCGCGCTCGGGATCGACTACTCGCTGTTCGTCGTCTCCCGCTACCGCGAGGAGCGCCTGCTCGGCCTGTCGAAGGAGGACGCGATCGCGCATACCGGCGCCACGGCGAGCCGCGCCGTGCTGTTCAGCGGCTCCACCTTCGTGGTGGCGCTGCTCGGCATGTTCATCGTCCCGACCTCGATCATGCGCAGCCTCGCGCTCGGCGCCATCCTCGTCGGCATCGTCTCGGTCGTCGCCGCGCTGACGCTGTTGCCGGCCGTACTGAGCGTGGCCGGCGACCGCGTGAACTCGCTTCCCGTCCCGATCCTGGGCCGCAACCTCGGACGGTCCGACACTGCCGAGGGCAACTTCTGGCGCCGGATCATCGAGGTGGTGCTGCGCAGGCCGGCACTCTCGCTCGTGCTGTCGGTGGGCGTGATGGTCGCTCTCGCCGTCCCGATCTTCGGCCTGCACACCGGCGCGAACGGCGTCACCACGCTTCCCGACAACCTGCCCTCGAAGCAGGGCTACGTCCTGCTCCAGCACGCGTTCCCCGTCCAGAACCCGCAGCCGATCCGGATCGTCGCCGTCGGCGGCGATGCGGCGGCAGTGCGCGCCGACTTCGAACGTCTCGTCCGGTCGGAGCGCAGCTACTTCCCGGGCACGACGAGGATCCAGGCCTCTCCGCGCGATCAGGTCGCGCTCGTGACCGCGGCGGTGCCGGGCGATCCCGTTGGGAGCAAGGCGATCTCCGAGGTGCGGAACCTGCGCGCGCACATCCTTCCGGCTGTGTTCCGCGACAGCGGCGCGCACGTCTACGTGGGCGGGATCACGGCCGAGAACGTCGACTACTTCGACGCGGTCTCGAACCCGACGCCGTACGTCCTGCTCTTCGTGCTTGGCCTGAGCTTCGTCCTGCTCACGGTCGCCTTCCGCTCGATCATGGTCGCGCTCGTCTCGATCGTGCTCAACCTGCTCTCGGTCGGCGCCGCCTACGGGCTCCTGACGCTCGTCTTCCTCGACGGCCACGGCGCGGGCATCTTCGGCTTCAAGCACACGCACGTCATCGACGCCTGGGTGCCGCTCTTCCTCTTCTCGGTCCTCTTCGGCCTGTCGATGGACTACCAGGTCTTTCTCATGAGCCGGATCAAGGAGCGCTACGACCAGACCGGCTCGACGAGGGACGCGGTCGTGTGGGGTGTCTCGTCGACGGCCCGGATCATCACGGGCGCGGCGCTGATCATCGTCGTCGTCTTCGCCGGCTTCGCGCGCGGCGAGCTCGTCATGTTCCAGCAGATGGGCTTCGGCGTCGCCGTGGCGCTGCTGCTCGACGCGACGATCATCCGGTCGGTCGTGCTCCCGAGCATGCTGACCGTGCTCGACCGGCGGAGCTGGTACCTGCCGGGTTGGCTCGAGTGGCTGCCGCACGTGGAGGTCGAGCGGCCGGCGGAGGCGCCGGAGGCCGTAACGACCTAGCGGGACCTCTGAGGCGGCGCCGGCCGTATAGGCGACATGTTCGGACTGCTGGCCGTGTTGCTCGTCGTCTCGCCGCCGCACTTCCAGGCAAGGCCCGGTTGGCACGTCGGCGCTCGGCCGGCGCACGCCTGTCCCGGAGTTCCCGCGAGCCGGTGCGTCCAGGCGTCGGGCTGGGCCTCGACCGTGCGCTACCGGGACTGCGGCACCTGCATCCCTCCGCACCACACGCTTGCCCAGCTGCCGGCGAGCGGGATCGTGATCCAGCTCTCGAACGCGCGGGAGAATCCCGAGCGCGCAGGGGCCGGGAAGTGGCCGCCGCGCATTCGCGCGCGCGACCTCACGGTCGGTTTCGAAGGCGAGCCGAGCCCGAGCCGCTTCGCCGTCTTACAGCTCTTCGTGCGCACCGGCCACATCGAGCGGTTCCTCTTCGTCTGGTTCGGCCGCCCGCACCCGACGCGGCGCCAGCTCGCCCGCGCGAACGCCGAATTGCGAACCGTCTCCTAGCCCACCCCCCGCCACGGGACGTGCCCCGAGAGCCACGTCCCGGTGTCAGACACCAGGACATGGCCCGAAAGCGCATCAGCTCCCGCGAAAGAACCGGATTTGCGGCGAGATCCCGTACGGACATGTCTGCCGTGGACATGTGCCGGTGCCTGGCACCGGGACAGGGCCGGAAGGGGCATGGCTTCGCGCCGGGCGGGTCAGGCGGCCTGGGGCTAATCCAGCTCGCGGCGCAGCCGCTTCGTCTCGGAGCGGCGCTTCTTCTGTCGCAGCCGGCGCTCGCGGGCGGCCGCCGTCGGCTTCGTCGGCCTGCGCTTTCGCGGGACGCGCAGCGCCTCGTGCAACGCTGCGACGAGCCGCTCCAGCGCGAGCTCGCGGTTGCGGGTGCGGCTCCGCTCGTCCTGGGCCACGGCCCGCAGCACCGGCCCTGCCTTCGCGACGACGCGCCGCTTCTGCGTCTCCGTCAGCGCGCCCGAGGCCTCGACGTCGAACACCGCCACGACGCGGGTCTCGGACTTCTGCGCGTGCTGCCCGCCCGGGCCGCTCGAGCGTGAGAACTGGAACTCGACCTCGGACAGCGGCAGCACGACCGAGCGCGTGACGCGAATAGACTCGACCGCCATGGCCGCGATTCTGCTCGACGTGGACGGCGTCCTGCACGTCTCCGGCCAGCCGATCCCCGGCGCGGCGGACGCGGTGCAGCGCCTGCGCGTGGCGGGGCACCGGCTCCGCTTCGTCACGAACGCGACCACGCGCTCGAAGGAGCAGCTCGCGGCGGAGCTGCAGGCCATGGGCATCGAGCTCGAGGCGGAGGAGGTGCAGACGACCGCGGACGCCGCGGTCGAGGCGCTGCGCGGAAAGCGCGTCCTCGCGCTCGTCATGCACGCGTTCGTGGGCGATCTCGACGGCGTCGACCTCGTCGGCGACAACGTCGACGCCGTCCTCATCGGCGGTGCCGACGACTCGCCCGAGACGAACCTCGTCTTCTCGTACATGAACCTCGCCCGCGCCTTTGCGGAGCTCGAGCTCGGCGCCGATCTCTACTGCCTCCATCGCAACCGCTGGTGGCAGACGCAGCGCGGCCCGCTGCTCGACACCGGCTGCTACGTCGCCGGGCTCGAGTACGCTGCGCAGACGGAGGCGACCGTCCTCGGCAAGCCGAGCCCCGCCTACTTCGACGCCGCCTGCCGCGCGCTCGACGCGGAGCCGTCCATGACCTGGATGGTCGGCGACGACATCGAGACGGACGTGGTCGGCGCCCGCGGGGTGGGGATGCACGGAGTCCTTGTCCGGACGGGGAAGTTCCGGCCCGACGCCGTCGAGTCATCGCGCGCCCAGCCGGACGGGATCGTCTCCTCGATTGCGCACCTGCCGGAGTGGCTGGAGGAGCACATCGCGTGATCCGCGTTGGGACCGACCTGATCGAGATCGAGCGGATCCGGCGGGCGCTCGGCCGCTACGCAGGCTTCCGCGAGCGCTGTTTCACCGAGGCCGAGCGTGCGTACTGCGAATCGCGCCCGAACCCGGCGCAGAGCTATGCCGGCCGCTTCGCCGGCAAGGAGGCGGTCGGCAAGGCGCTCGGCTTCGGCGTCGCCCGGGCCTTCGCCTGGAAGGAGGTCGAGATCGTCGGGCGGCCGAAGCCCGCCGTCAGGCTCACGGGCCGCCTGGCCGAGCGGGCCGCGGCGCTCGGCGTCGGCGGGGTCGACCTCTCGATGACGCACTCCCGCGAGCTCGCGCAGGCGGTGGCGATCGCCGATGGCGGCGACTGAGCCTCTCTACACCGCCGAGGAGATGCGCGCCGCGGAGGCGGGGCACGACGTCGACGCACTGATGCAGCGCGCGGGAGCGGCCGTGGCGGAGGCGCTGTCGCGCCGCTTCCCCGACGCCCGCCGGATCGCGCTCCACGCAGGCGGCGGCGCGAACGGCGGCGACGGGCGCATCGCCGCCGAGATCCTGCGCGGGCAGGGCCGCGAGCTCGTCGAGGAGCGCCCGGAAGTCGTGATCGACGCGCTGCTCGGCACGGGGCTGAAGGACGCGCCGCGCGAGGAGACGGCGCAGCTGATCGAGCAGATCAACGCGGCCGGCGTTCCCGTGCTCGCCGTCGACGTCCCTTCCGGCGTGAACGCCTCCACCGGTGAGGTCGCCGGCGCCGCGGTGCGCGCCGACGTGACCGTGACGATGCACGGCTCCAAGGTCGGGCTCGCTGTCGCGCCCGGCCGTTTCCACGCCGGGGAGGTGGAGGTCGCCGACATCGGGCTCGAGTCGGGTCGGACCGGGCACGAGCTCGTCAGGCCGGAGATCCTCGGCGAGGTGCCGCGCCGCTCCGCGCGCGACAACAAGTACACGGCCGGCCACGTGCTCGTCGTCGGCGGCTCGCGGGGGATGACGGGAGCGCCGGCACTTGCAGCGCGCGCCGCGCTGCGCGCCGACGCCGGCTACGTCACGCTCGCGGCGCCGGCCGACTCGCTCCCCGTGCTCGAGACGCTCGTGCTGGAGGCGGTGAAGCGGCCGGTCGAGCAGGTCTTCGACATCGCGGCGAACGCGGTCGCGGTCGGCCCGGGCCTCGGGCGCGGGAAGGACGCGAAGGCACTCGTCGGGCGGCTGCTCACGGAGGTGCGGGCTCCCATGGTCGTCGACGCCGACGCGCTTTTCGAGCTCGAGCCCGCGCAGTGGGCGGGGCCTCGCGTGCTCACGCCGCACGAGGGCGAGCTGGGACGCCTGCTCGGCCGCGCGTCGAGCGAGATCGCCGCGCACCGGCTCGCCTCGGTGCAGGAGGCCGCCGAGCGCTACGGCTGCGTGGTCGTGCTCAAGGGGGAGGACTCGCTGATCGCGGCGCCCGGCGCGGGCGTGCTCGTCGCCGCCCTCGGCCTGCCCTCGCTGTCGACGGCGGGCACGGGCGACGTCCTGACCGGCGTGACGGCGGCCTTCCTCGCCAAGAGGATGGAGCCGCAGCGGGCCGCGGCGGCGGCCTGTGCGGCGCAGCAGCTCGCGTCGCACGAGGCTCCGCAGCGCTACGGCCTCGTGGCGAGCGACGTGGTCGAGGCGCTCCCGCGCGCGCTCGCGCGGGGCTAGGCTGGCGCGGGATGCACGCGCTTCGCCGCATCCAGCGTGGGCACGCGGCCGCACTGTGCGCGTTCGCCGTGGTGGGCGTCGACCTCGCGCTCATCGCCCAGCAGGGCGAGGGCGGCGGTGGCCGGGTCGCGTTCGTGGCCGCATCCATCACCGCAGCGGGGCTCGCCGCCGCCGCGGCGGAATCGAGCAGGGTGCTCGCCGCGGAGGTGGCCGCCGCCTGGGCCGCCGCGACTCTCTGGATCTGGGTCTTGCTCGGCGCCCTCTCGATCGGGATCCTGGTCGTCCCGGCCGCGATCTTCGCGACGCTCGCGCTGCGGTGCCGGCGGCCACATCCTCTCGTGACCGCCGCGGGGATCGCGCTCGCGCTGCTCATCGCCGTGGCCGGTCTCGCCTGGACGCCCGACTGAGCGTGCAGCGCAGCGAGATCACGATCGACCTCGGCGCGATCCGCCACAACGCGCGCACGCTCCTCGCCGCGCTCGACGGCCGCGAGCTGTGGGCGGTCGTGAAGGCGAACGGCTACGGCCACGGCGCCGTCGACGTCGCGCGGGCCGCGCTCGAGGCGGGGGCGTCGGCCCTGTGCGTGGTCACGGTCGCCGAGGGGATCGAGCTGCGCCGCGAGCTGTCGGAGGCGCTGATCCTCGTCATGTGCCCCACGGAGGACGTGGCCGAGGCGCGCGAAGGTCGGCTGGAGCTCGTCGTCTCCGGCGGCGAGATCCCGAACGACGTCCCCGTCCACCTCAAGCTCGACACCGGCATGGGGCGGTGGGGGCTCGGCGAGCTGCCGCAGCCGGCCGGCAACGTCGTCGGGCTGATGAGCCACCTCGCCACCGCCGACTCCGACGCCGGGTTCGCTGCGCAGCAGATCGAGCGGTTCCGCGAGGCGACCGAGCCGTACTCGCACCTCACGCGGCACCTCGCGAACAGCGCCGGCGCCCTCCGCCTGCCGGACTCCCGCTTCGACGCCGCGCGCTGCGGCATCGCGCTCTACGGGATCTCGCCGTTCGACACCGACCCTGCCGAGGACGGGCTGCGCCCGGCGCTCTCGTGGCGGAGCCGGATCGCCCAGGTGCGCCTGCTACAGCCGGGGGAGAGCACGGGTTACCGCCGCCGCTTCGTCGCGGAACGCCCGACGTGGATCGGGACCGTCCCGGTCGGCTACGCCGACGGCTTCCGGCGCGACATGACCGGCACCGAGGTGCTCGTCGAGGGCGAGCCGCGGCGTGCGGTCGGCACCGTCTCGATGGACGCGGTCGCGGTCGAGCTCGACCGCGAGCTGCCGGTCGGGACGCCGGTCACCATCGTCGGCGACGGCCTCCTCATCGAGCGCCACGCGGGCGTGGCCGGGACGATCGGCTACGAGATCGCCTGCGGCATCAACAGCCGGCCCGAGCGCGCCAGCCGTGTCGTCGTCGGCTGACCGCTTCGCCCGCACGGCCGAGCGCGTAGCGGCCCATCAGGACGGCCGCGCGCCCCGGCTGGCGGCGCAGGTGCGCGACTTCGTCCAGGCGTCTGGAGACGAGCGTGCCCTCGACGTCGGCACGGGCGCCGGCGCGCTCGCGTTCGCCCTGGCGCCGCTCGTGCGCGAGGTCGTCGGCCTCGACCCGGTGACCGAGCTGCTCGAGCTCGCGCGCGAGCGCGCCGTGGCGAACACCGAGTTCGTGGAGGGGGACGGGACCGCGCTGCCGTACGCGGACGGCGCCTTCGACGTCACGGGCACGCACCGCACGCTCCACCACGTCGCGCGGCCCGACCGCGTCGTCGCCGAGCTCGCCCGCGTCACGCGGCCCGGCGGCCAGGTGCTCGTCGTCGACCAGCTCGCGCCTGCCGATCCCGCGGAGGCCGCCTTGCTCCACGCCTTCGAGACGGCGCGGGATTCCTCCCATTGCCGCCTCCTCACCGACGCCGAGCTGCGCGCGCTCTTCGCCGCGAACGGGCTCGAGCTCGTGCGCGAACGGCGCGAGGAGGAGCACCGCGACCTCGGCGCCTACCTCGATCTCGCCGGCTGCGAGGGAGACCGCCGCGCCGGTGTCGAGGAGCTCGCCGCCGCCGACCCCCGCGTCCTCGTCGCGCGGGTCGGGTGGTACCTGCTCGTGCGAGCGGGCTAGCCGGTGACGCCGACGGCGCCGCCCTCGAGGGCCGAGAACGCCTCGCGCAGCTGCTCACGCTCCTGCTCGAGCATCGTGAACGAGAGCATGAGACGCCGGTCGCCTTCGGTCGTCAGCCGCAGATGGGCCACTCGCGCATCGCGCTGTGACTGCTCGCGCTCGATCAGGCCCGCAGACTCGGCCCTCCGAACGAGCTCGGTCACGGTGCTCTGCGCGAGCTGCAGCCGCTCGGCCAGCTCGGTCACGGTCGACTGCTCTCTGCCGTCGCGAGAGCCCTTGATCATCATCAACAGGGTGTAGCGCTGAGGGGTGAGCCCCGAGCGGCGGGCGATCTTCTCGCTCCGTCGCAGGAAGTGCCGCAGGGCCGACCTGAACTCGGCGACGGCGATCACGTCCTGGATCGACGGCTGGGTTTGATCGGTCATGTGAGGCGAGTCTATTCAGCTTTCGGGGGGCGGGAAAGGACATGCGCACCACGCGAAAAGACGCGCGTGAACACGTTCGGCATCAGATCCTGCAGACCGCCGAGCGGGCCGTAGAACCACGGGACGGTCGTCTCCCCGCGCCCGTCCTCGAGTGAATGGAGCACGTGCGCGGCGACGTCCTCGGGCCCGATCACGATCCGCTGCACCGGCCGGGGCAGCCAGGACTGCGGGAATCCCTCCGTCTCCGCGAAGCCCGGCTTCACGGTGTGCACCCGGATCCGCTCCCCGCGCAGCTCCGCCGCGACGGTGCGCGAGAACGCGAGCTGGGCGTGCTTCGAGGCGGAGTAGGGGCCGCTCGGCGGCCCCGCGACGACCCCCGAGACCGAGACGATGTTCACGACGTCCGCCGGCGCCGCGGCGCGCAACCCCGGGAGGAACGCGCGCAGGCACCAGACCCCACCCAGGTAGTTGATCCGGATCAGACGCTCGATCACGCTCGGGTCGCCGTCGAGGAAGCGCGTTCGTCCGGGGATGCCCGCGTTGTTGACGAGGACGCCGATCCGCGGGTGCCGCTCGAGGATCTGCGCGGCCACGGACTCGACGGCGCCGCGGTCGGAGACGTCACACGGCTCCGCCTCGCCGCCCAGCTCGTCGGCGAGCGCCTGGAGGCGGTCGGCGCGGCGTGCGAGCAGGACGCAGAGGTCGCCGCGTCCCGCGAGCAGGCGCGCTATCTCGGCGCCGATGCCCGAGGAGGCGCCGGTGACGACGGCGACTCGCCGGTCGCTTACCTCTTCCGGCAAGTACGCACCCGGATCCGGGCGGTGACGCTGCGCCCCCGGTGGGTGACGGCCACCGCCGAGAGGACGTGGCGGCCCGGGCGCAGCTTCCGGAGCGTGCCGGTCCAGAGGTGCACCGGCCCGCGCGCGCCGGTCGAGGCCTTGCGGCCGTCGAGCAGGAAGCGCACCCGCTTGACCCCGTCCGGGGCGCCGGCCGTGACGAGCAGGTCGTCGTCCTTTCTCACGCAGGTGCCGCTGGAGGGCAGCACCCAGGTCGCGGTCCCCTTCTTCACGACGCACACCCTGGGGGCGATCGTGCGCGTGTTCGGCAGCAGGTTGCTGCCCATGGTGTCGACGTTCTTCGACTCCTGGAAGTCGGAGGACAGGAACAGGACCTGACGCCGGCCGGCGCGTAGCACGGGCGCGGCGTTCGGCAGCGGGATGATGGCGATCCCCGAGATCGGGTCGTACTCGGCGGGCGCGACGAGGACGCCGTGATAGCCGATCACGATGGAGTACGGGTCGACGCCCGACTGCTTGTCGAGCGTCTTGATCACGATCGTGGGCCGTCCG
>JBJMKE010000083.1:0-25503 GCA_045806005.1 Gaiellaceae bacterium | reverse complement strand
GGTCATCCCGCTGACCGGCATCACCCTGCCCTTCGTCTCCTACGGAGGGTCGAGCATCGTCGCCAACTTCCTGCTCGTGGCCGGGCTGCTCCTCGTCTCGCACAGGGCGAATAGGCAGGGAGCGGGCCCGTGAACAAGCAGATCGTCCATGTCTCGGTCGCCGCGCTCGTGCTCATCGCCGTGCTGGTCGTCTCGACGACGTACTGGCAGACGTGGGCCGTCGGCGACCTCGCGGACAGGCAGGGGAACGCCATCTCGCTCGTCGCGCGGCTCACGGTCGACCGAGGCAAGATCCTCGCGGCGGGCGGCACCGTCCTCGCCGCCAACCGCAAGCACCGCAAGCACGGCCTCACGACCTTCACGCGCGTCTACCCGGCGGGAGACCTGGCACCGCAGATCCTCGGGTACTCGACGAACGCGGGCACGACGACGGGGCTCGAGAAGGCGCTCGACGACTACCTGACCGGCTCGAACACGAACCTCAGCAACACGTTCAAGGACGAGCTCCACCGGCTCGGCGGCCAGACGGTGCACGGCGACAAGGTGATCCTCACATTGCGGCCCGCGATCCAGAGGGCCGCGCTCCGCGACCTCGCCGGCCGCTGCGGGGCGGTCGTGGTGCTGGACGCGAAGACCGGCGCGGTCGTGGCGATGGCCTCCACTCCGACCTATGACGCGAACCTGATCAATCAGCCGGGCGGCTACGAGAAGATCGGCAGGATCAGCGGCTCCTGCGGAGATGCCTCGGCGCTGCAGAACAACGCGGCCCAGGGGCTCTATCCGCCGGGCTCCACGTTCAAGCTGATCACGGCGTCGGCCGCCCTCGACAGCGGCGCCTACACGCCGACCTCGCGGTTCATCGACCCGGGCTACTGCACCGAGTACGGCAAGCGGGTCTACAACTCGAGCGCGCCCGACTCGCCGGGCGGCCACGAGGCCTTCGGCAGCGTCGACTTCTCGGAGGCGCTCGAGCACTCGATCAACGCCGTCTTCTGCAAGATCGGCATGCACCTCGGCGCGAAGGCGGTCCTCGACTACGCGAAGCGGTACGGGTTCTACTCCCTGCCGCCGCTCGACCTGCCGCCGAGCGCGATCAACGCGAGCGGCCTCTACACAAAGGGCAAGCTCTACTACCCGAAGGACTTCAACAACGTCGACGCCGGACGGCTCGCCTTCGGGCAGGAGCGGATGCTGGTGACGCCGCTCCAGATGGCGCTCGTCGCGGCGACGATCGCGAACGGCGGCGTCGAGCCGAAGCCGTACCTCGTGCAGAAGATCCTCGCCCCCGACGGCTCGACCGTCTCCACGACCGCGCCCCAGATGCTCGGCCGCGTGATCAAGCCGCAGACCGCCGCCGAGCTGAACCGGATGATGCAGCTCGTCGTCCAGAGCGGCACGGGCACGAACGCGCAGATCCCGGGCGTCGCGGTCGCCGGCAAGACGGGGACGGCGGAGCTCGGCCTCGGCAACGTCTACGACCCGTGGTTCGTCGCCTTCGCGCCGGCGAACAACCCGCGCTACGTCGTCGCGGTCGTCGTCGAGAAGCAGCCAAACGGCTTCGGCGGCTCGATCGCGGCCCCGATTGCCAAGGACCTCCTCGAAAAACTCCTGCCTCGATGAGCTTCCCTCTACCCTTTAACCGGCCGGGGCGGTAAGCGACTCTCTCATCGACACGCTCTTCGACGGGCGCTACCGGATCGTGCGCAAGCTCGGGGCGGGCGGCATGGCGGACGTGTACCTCGCCGAGGACCAGGAGCTGGGCCGCCGGGTCGCGATCAAGATCCTCAACGGCCGCCACGCGAACGACGACCAGTTCATCGAGCGCTTCCGGCGCGAGGCGAAGAACGCGGCCGCGCTCAACCATCCGAACATCGTCTCGATCTACGACCGGGGGGAGGCCGAGGACACCTACTACATCGCGATGGAGTACCTCGACGGCCGCACGCTCAAGGAGCTGATCGTCGGCCACGGCCAGGCTCCGGTGCGAGTCGCGGTCGAGTACGCGCGCCAGATCCTCTCCGCGCTCCGCTTCGCCCACCGGCACGGGATCGTGCACCGCGACATCAAGCCGCACAACGTCCTCGTCGACCGCGAGGGGCGCGTCAAGGTTACGGACTTCGGCATCGCGCGCGCGGGAACGAGCCAGATGACCGAGACCGGCTCGATCGTCGGGACGGCGCAGTACCTGTCCCCCGAGCAGGCGCGCGGCGGCGAGGTCGACCAACGCTCGGACCTCTACTCGCTCGGCGTCGTCCTCTACGAGCTCGTCACCGGCAAGACGCCGTTCGAGGGCGACACGCCCGTCGAGATCGCGATGAAGCACCTCTCGGCGACGCCGCAGAAGCCGTCGGAGCTGCGGTCGGACATCCCGCCCGAGCTCGACATGGTGATCATGCGCGCGCTCGCCAAGGACCCGGACGAGCGCTACCAGAGTGCCGACGAGATGGAGTCGGATCT
The DNA here is from genome assembly GCA_045806005.1 of Gaiellaceae bacterium. Classification (GTDB taxonomy): domain Bacteria; phylum Actinomycetota; class Thermoleophilia; order Gaiellales; family Gaiellaceae; genus Palsa-739. The sequence continues at coordinate 23,046 of JBJMKE010000083.1, read as the reverse complement.
CGAGCGCGTCGCCCGCGGCGCCCCCGTCGCGGCCGCCACGATGGACGCGGCGACGCAGGTGCTGCGCCGTCCGGCCGCGGCAGCGACGGCCGCCACCGCGGCGACGATGATCGCCCCGTCCGCGACCGTTCCGCCGCCGCCGGTCGTGGAGGAAGAGGTCGAGGAGCAGGAGGGCGGCGGCCGGCCCATCTGGCCGTGGCTCCTCGCCGCCGCCTTCGTCATCGCCGCCGTCGTCGCGGGCTTCTTCGTCTGGCAGGAACTGTCCGGCCCCAAGGCGACACAATCCGTCGGCCTCTACCAGGGCGAGGCGGTGGCGCAGGCGAAGCAGCAGATCACCGCGGCGCATCTGGTGCCGCTGGTGAAGAAAGGCCCGAGCGAGAAGTACAAGCAGGGGATCGTGTTCAAGCAGGATCCGGCAGCCGGCGAGAAGCTGCCGAAGGGCGGCACCGTCACGATCTGGTCGTCGACCGGGCCACCCAAGGTGGAAGTGCCGGATGTGAAGGGCGAGCCCTGGTCGCAGGCACAGCAGGAGCTGACGGACGCGGGCTTCGTCCCCGTTGAGCGCATCGTCCCCGGCGACAAGAAGGGCCAGGTGACGGCGACCGATCCGGCGGGCGGCCAGAAGGCCCCGAAGGGCTCGAAGGTGCGGGTCAACGTCATGAGCGGCCCCGAGCAGGTGGCCGTCCCGAGCGTCGTGGGCTCCAGCCTCGCCGCGGCAACGACCGCGTTGCACAACGCCGGCTTCAACGTCAACCCGTCGTACGAGGACAGCAACGCGCCGCAGAACCAGGTCATCCAGCAGAACCCCACGCCGGGCTCCCGCGTTCCCAAGGGCTCGACGGTCGATCTCAAGGTCTCGAACGGGCCGCCGGAGAAGAGTGTCCCCGACGTGGTGGGCTACACCTCGCAGCAGGCGGTGCAGACGCTCGAGAGCGCGGGCTTCAAGGTCAGCCAGCAGACCCTCGCGGTGAGCGACCCCAGCCAGAACAACATCGTCCAGTTCCAGAACCCCGCCGGCGGCTCTCAGGCTCTACAGGGATCGCCCGTGACGATCACGGTCGGGGTGTCCTCGGGGCCGCCGCAGCCGACCACGGGGACGACGACCACCACTCCTTGAGCTCGGCCGGCCGCCGCCTCCGCGTCGCCGTCCTAGCGGGCGGCCGCTCGAGCGAGCACGAGATCTCCCTCGCCTCGGCGCGCTCGGTCGTCGGGGCGCTCGACCCGGAGCGGTACGAGGTCGCGGAGGTCGCGATCGGACGCGACGGCCGCTGGGCCCTCGAGGCGGGACCTGACCCTTCGAGCCGTGTCCTGGTGCCAGGCACCGAGACAGGTCCCGCGGAGACGCTGCCTGTTCCGGCCGAGTCCGGGACGCTCGAGGCGCTCGGGGTCGTCGACGTCGTCCTGCCGATCCTGCACGGGCCGTTCGGGGAGGACGGGACGGTGCAGGGGCTGCTCGAGCTCGCGGACGTGCCCTACGTCGGTGCGGGTGTCGCGGCGTCGGCGCTCGCGATGGACAAGGACCTGTTCAAGAAGGTGATGCGCGACAGCGGCATCCCGGTGCCGGCGCACCATGCGATCCGGCACCGCGACGAGGTCTCGAACCCGTTCGGCTACCCGGTCTTCGTCAAGCCAGCGCGACTCGGCTCCTCGGTCGGCATCTCGAAGGTGCACGCCGAGGACGAGCTCGAGGCGGCAGTCGAGCTCGCGTTCCGGCACGACGAGAAGGTGCTCGTCGAGGAGTTCGTCGTTGGCACCGAGGTCGAGGTGGGCGTCCTCGGCAACCGTGTCCCGCCGCCGATCGCATCGCTGCCCGGCCAGATCGACACCCTCGAGCACGAGTGGTACGACTACGCCTCGAAGTACGACGAGGGAGGGATGGACCTGATCGTCCCGCCGCAGGGCCTCTCCCAGGAGACGATCGAGCTGCTCCAGCGGCGCGCCGTCGAGTCGTTCGTCGCCTCGGAGTGCGAGGGCCTCGCGCGTGTCGACTTCTTCGTCCGCGAGTCCGACGGCGAGGTCGTCGTCAACGAGCTCAACACGATGCCCGGCTTCACCGCGACGAGTGTCTGGTCCCGCCTCTTCGAGGCGTCGGGGATCGGCTACGCCGAGGCGCTCGACCGGCTGATCGAGCTCGCCCTCGAGCGGCACGAGCGCCGCTCGAAGCTCGTCTACTAGGACCGGGCCGTGACTTCCGAGATCTCGGCGCGGCCACCGGGCGGCAGCTGGGTGATCCAGACGACGTAGTACCGAGCCGTGTTCCCGTCCAGAGCGAAGGTCGTGGTGCCGTTGACCCTCTGCGAGTGCGAGTCCGAGGTGAAGCCGCCGGTCGCGGAGTCGCCGGACTGGATCTCGGCGGTGAACCCGGGCGTCGGTGTCCTCACCGTGAGCTGCGCGAGCTTGACCGGACGGCTGCCGGCGTCGAGCACGAGCCCGAGGCCGTCCTTCAAACCGCCGAAGTCCTGGCTCCGGTACGTCTCGGTCCTCCACACGGTCGCGGCGTTTCCGTCGGTGGCGAGCGGCGCGGTGGAGGAGTACTCGCCGCCGTCCCCTTGCGGGTCGTAGTCGACGACGCCGTCGAGCGAGACGGACTTCCCCGAGCCGCCTCCCGGCGTGCCGCCCGACCCGCCGTGGTTTGTCTGGCCCGGGCCTGCGACGAGAAAGACGGCCGCGAACGCCGCAGCGGCGGCTGCCAGCGCGAGCAGCACCGCCCAGAGCGTGCGCCGCCGCCGCGGCTGTCGCGCGCGAGCGCGGGGGCGCGGGGCAGGAGACAGCCCCGCAGACTGCCCAGCAGAGGGCCTGGTCACGAGCGTCATGGCGTCGTCGTCCGCGACCGGCGGCGCCGCTCCGTCCGGCTCGGCCAGGCAGGCGCGCAGCTCCGCGGCGAGCGCCGCCATCGACGGGAACCGAAGCGCCGGATCCTTCGCGAGCGCCCGCTCGACCGCGGCGGCGAGCCTCGGCGGCACGTCCGGCCGCAGCTTCGCCAGGGGCGGCGGCGGGTCGTTCAGGTGCCGCAGCGCCACCGCGACGAAGTTCTCTCCCGTGAACGGCACGTCGCCGACGAGCAGCTCCCAGAGCACGACCCCGAGCGAGTAGACGTCGGTCGCGGGCGAGACGGGCTTGCCGCTGGCCTGCTCGGGCGCGAGGTACTCCCCGGTACCGAGCACCGTCCCGGTCTGGGTCACGCCGTGCTCGACGTCGAGCGAGCGCGCGATGCCGAAATCGGTCACCTTGACGCCGCCCTCGCGGCTGAGGAGGACGTTCTGCGGCTTCACGTCGCGATGGACGAGCCCGTGGGTGTGCGCGAACGCGAGGCCGTCGGCGACCGCGAGGGCGAGCTCGACGGCGTCGCGGACCGGCAGGCGGCCGCTGCGCTGGACGAGCTCCTTGAGGTTCTCGCCGTCGACGTGCTCGAAGACGATGTACTGGCGCCCGTCGTCCTCGCCTCGGTCGATGACCGTGACGATGTTCGGGTGCGAGAGACGCGCGACGGCCCGGGCCTCGCGGCGGAAGCGCTCGACGTACTCGGGGTCCTCGAGGTAGCGCTGGTGGAGGATCTTGATCGCGACGCGCCGGTCGAGCTGACGGTCGCGGGCACGGAAGACGGTCGACATGCCGCCGCTGCCGCAGAGCTCCTCGAGCTCGTAGCGGTCGGCGATCACGTCGCCTGGCTGTGCGGGCCGCGATACGGCGCTCATGGTCGGCCTGGCTCCAGGCACACGGCTACAACGGGCGGTCCCGCGGCGCGACTACGCGAGGACCGCTTCCAGCGCCTCCTCCCACGCCGCAAGCCCCTCCTCGAGCTCGGCGTCCGAGATGACGAGGGGGCAGAGGACGCGGTTGCAGTTCGAATGGATCCCGGCCTTGAGGAGCAGCAGCCCGCGGAGGGCGGCCTCCTCCGCGACGCGCGATGCGATTCCCGGCGCGGGCTCCTTGGTCTCGCGGTCCTCGACGTACTCGACCGCGAGCATGGCGCCGAGCCCGCGCACGTCGCCGATCGCGTCGAAGCGCTCCTGCCAGGCGAGCATGCGCCCGCGGATCGTGTCGCCGATGTGCTGCGCTCGCTCGACGAGTCCCTCCTCCTCGAACACGTCGAGCACCGCGACGGCCGCGGCGAGCGCGACCGGGTTCCCGACGTAGGTGCCGCCGACCGCGTTGTCCCAGAGCGAGTCCATGATCTCGGCCTTGCCGACGACGGCCGAGAGCGGCAGGCCGCCGGCGATCGACTTGGCGAGCACGAGCAGGTCCGGCTCGACGCCGTAGTGCTCGACGGCGAACATGCGGCCGGTGCGGCCGAAGCCGGTCTGCACCTCGTCGGCGACGAGGAGGATGCCCTCGCGGTCGCAGAGCGAGCGCAGGCCCTCCATGAACTCCTGGGACGCGGGAATGAAGCCGGCCTCGCCCTGGACCGGCTCGATGACGATCGCGGCGACGGTCTCGGCGGCGACCTGCGTCGAGAGCGCGCGCTCGAGCGCCTCCAGCGCGTCGCGCGGCGTGATCCCGCGGTACACGTCCGGGAACGGGACGCGATAGACCTCGGGCGCGAACGGCCCGAGCCCCGCCTTGTACGGGTGCGTCTTCGAGGTGAGGGTGAGCGAGAGGAGCGTGCGGCCGTGGAAGGCGCCCTCGAACCCGATCACGGCGGGCCGGCCCGTGTAGCCGCGCGCGAACTTGACGGCGTTCTCGACCGCCTCGGTGCCCGCGTTGAAGAACGCGGCCTTCGTCGGGCCGGAGAACGGCACGAGCGCCGTGAGGCGCTCGGCGTACTCGACGTAGATCTCGTAGGGGACGATCGTGAAGTCGGTGTGGAGGAAGCGGGTCGCCTGCTCCTGCACCGCCGCGACGACGCGCGGGTGCGAGTGGCCGACGTTGAGGCAGCCCACGCCGCCCGTGAAGTCGACGAAGGTGTTGCCGTCGACGTCGGTGACGGTCGCGCCGCGGCCGTCCGCGATCACGATCGGCAGGTAGAGCCCGAGCGGATCGGCGACGACGCGCTCCTTCCGCTCCGCGATCTCGCGGGAGCGGGGGCCCGGGACTTCCGTACGAAGGTCGATCGCGCGCGTGACGGCCATGGGGCCACGATAGCCACTGCGCCCGACGGGGAATCAGGGTAAGAATCGTCGCCATGGTCCTCTCCGACGCGACGATCGCCCGCCTGCTCGCCGAGGGGAGGATCGAGATCGAGCCGTACGACGCGTCGCTCCTGCAGCCGTCGAGCGTCGACGTCCGCGTCGACCGGCTCTTCCGCGTCTTCCACAACAACCGCTACCCCTTCATCGACGTCAAGATCGAGCAGGCGGAGCTGACGGAGCTCGTGGAGATCGATGATCGCGCGTTCATCCTCCACCCAGGTGAATTCGTGCTCGGGTCCACCCTCGAACGGATCAAGCTTCCCGATGACCTCGTCGCCCGCCTCGACGGCAAGTCGTCGCTCGGGCGGCTCGGGCTGCTCATCCACTCGACCGCCGGCTTCATCGACCCGGGCTGGGACGGGCATGTGACGCTCGAGCTCTCGAACGTCGCCAACCTGCCGATCACGATCTATCCCGGCATGAAGATCGGGCAGATCTCCTTCATGCAGATGACGGAGCCGGCCGCGACGCCGTACGGCTCGGGCTCGATCGGCTCGAAGTACAAGGGCCAGCGCGGACCGACCGCGAGCCGCTACTGGCAGAACTTCGAGGACTCGTGACCGTTCTCGTCACCGGCGGAACGGGGTTCGTCGGGCCGTACGTGGTGCACACGCTGCGGACGCGGGACGTGCCGGTGCGGGCGCTCGTCCGCGATGCCTCGCGCGGCACGCGCCTCGCGAACTGGGGCGCCGAGCTCGCCGTTGGCGACGTCACGGACCCGGCCTCGCTGCTCGCCGCCTGCGAGGGGGTGGATTCCGTCGTCCACCTCGTGGCGATCATCAAGGGCCGGCGGGAGGACTTCGGGCGGGTGATGGCGGAAGGCACGCGGAACGTCGTCGTGGCCGCGCAGGCGGCGGGCGTCCGGCGCTTCGTACTGGCGAGCGCGCTCGGGCTCGACGAGCGGACGAAGGACGCGGTGCCGTACTTCGCCGCGAAGTGGGAGATGGAACGGGCCGTGCGCGAGTCCGGGCTCGAGCACGTGATCTTCCGGCCGAGCTTCGTCTTCGGCCGCGACGGCGGCGTCCTGCCGACCTTCGTGCGGCTGGCGCGGTTCGCGCCGGTGACGCCGATCATCGGGCCCGGGACACAGCGGCTGCAGCCGATCTGGGTCGAGGACCTCGCGCACTACTACGCGCTCGCCCTCACGGAGCAGGCGGCGGCGAACCGCACGTTCGAGCTCGGCGGCCCCGACGTGGTGACGTGGAACGAGTTCTGGCAGCGCCTGAAGCGCGTGCTCGGCGTGCGGCGGCCCTCGCTGCACGTCCCCTTCGGCGCCATGCGCGCGCAGGCGACGGTGACCGAGCGCCTGCCGGGCGCGCCGGTCACGCGTGACCAGCTCACGATGCTCGCACTCGGCGACAACGTCGTCACCGACCCGAGCGCCGTCGAGACGTTCGAGCTGCCGCTCGCCCCGCTCGACGAGCAGCTGCGGCGCGCGACGTGACCCGCGGCGTCGTCTACGCCGAGCCGGACGCGCCGCCCTCGGTGGAGGAGCTGACCGTCGACCCGCCCGGCCCGCGCGAGGTGCTCGTCCGCGTCCTCGCCTGCGGGCTGTGCCACTCCGACCTCCACATCGTCGAGACGAAGGGCTGGGGCTCGCGGTTTCCGATCCTGCTCGGCCACGAGGGCGCCGGCGTCGTCGAAGCGGTCGGGAGCGAGGTGGCCATGGTCGCCCCCGGCGACCGGGTCGTCGTCGCCTGGCGGGCGCCGTGCGGCGACTGCCCGCAGTGCCGGCGGGCCGACCCGCGCCGCTGCTCGTCGCAGCTCCACGCGCGACGCCGCGTGCATCGCGCCGCTGACGGCGCGCTGCTGACGCCGGTGCTACGGTGCGGAACGTACGCCGAGCATGCCGTCGTGCACGAGGCATGCGCCGTCAAAGTGCCCGACGAGCTGCCGATCGAGCAAGCGACGCTGCTCGCGTGCGGGTTCTCGACAGGCGCCGGAGCCGCCCTCTGGGCGACCCCGGTGCGCGAGGGCTCGACCGTCTCGGTGATCGGCTGCGGCGGCGTCGGGCTCGCCGTCGTCCAGGGCGCACTGCTCGCCGGGGCGGAGCGGATCGTCGCGCTCGACGTCGCGCCGGGCAAGCTCGAGCACGCGCGCGCCCTCGGAGCGACCGACTTCGTGGATGCCTCCGCCGGCGATCCGGTGGAGGCCGTGCGCGAGCTGACCGGCGGCCACGGTGTCGAGTTCGCGTTCGCCGCCGCCGGCGGCGCCGCGGGGCTTGCGCAGGCGATCCGCATGTGCGCCTACGCGGGAACGGCGACGCTCGTGGGCCTGCCGCTGCCCGGCTCCAGGCTGGACGTCGACCTCGACGCCGAGGTCTTCGGCCCGAAGGTCACGATCGCCGTGACGCACGGCGGCGACACGATCCCGCGGGAGGACTTCCCGTTCCTTGCGCAGGCGGCCCTCGACGGGCGGATCGACCTCGCCCGTTTCGTGACGAGCACGATCTCCCTCGACGAGGTGCCCGACCGCCTGCCTCACATCGGCGAGGGCGGCGAGATCCGGACGGTGGCGCTACTCGGCTAGCCGAGGCCCTGGCGGCGGGGAAGATCGACCTCGGGGTTGACGAGGTGCCCGTCGCGCTCGACGTAGCCGCCCTTGCCGCCCACGACGAAGACGACCGCTTCCTCGTCGCCGACGTTCGAGATGCGCCGGGGCGTGGTCGAGCTCGCGTGGAAGAGTCCGCCCTCGCCGAGCTCGCGCGATTCGCCGTCGACGTCGACCCGGATCCGGCCCCGGTGCACGAAGTACAGCTCGTCCTGCGTGTCGTGGTAGTGCTCCGCCCCCTCGTACTGCGGCGGATAGACGATCGCGTTGACCCCGAACGCCTCGACGCCGAGCGCTTGCCGGATCTTGCGGAAGCCGTAGCCGTCGCCGAGCTCGTCGAGCGAGCCGAACGCGTAGCTCACGCCGAGCATTCCTCGGCCGTGTGCGCCAGCGGCAGGCGGCCGAGCAGCTCGGCGAGCTGCTGCCGCTCCTCCTGCGAGAACCGCGAGCCGAACAGTTCCTCGATGTCGGCCAGGTGTGACTCGCGCGCCTCCTCGATCTTCTTGACGCCGGACTCGGTCAGCACGGCGTAGGCCACGCGCGCGTCGGAGGCGCAGCGCTCCTTCGCGACGAGGCCGCACGACTCGAGCCCGTCCAGCAGGCGGGTGATGCCCGACGCCGTGAGCAGGACGGTGCGAGCCAGGTCGATGCGGCGCATCCGCCGCCCTTCCGCGTAGTAGAGCTGGATCAGAACGTCGAAGTCGCTCAGCGTCAGCCCGTGGAGGGCCTCGAGGCGCGACGAGAGCTCGCGGGTGAGCGCTGCGTGCGCACGCAGGAAGCGCACCCAGGCAGTGTCGGGGAGGCCGGGCCCGGCCGATACTTCTTGCGCGCTCAATACTTGACTAGACAATCTTTCCTCGCTATGATCGTTGCGTCCTCAAGTATAGCTCACTCCAAGCAGAAAGGAACTTCGCAGATGAGCACGCTGGAATCCACCACCACTCTCGCCCCGGCGGGCACGACCTGGGCCGCAGACCCGGTCCACTCGAACGTTGCGTTCGAGGTCGAGTACGCCGGAGTGAGCATCTTCCGCGGCGGCTTCCGCGACTTCGACGCCACGCTCGAGGGCTCGGCCCTGAGCGGCTCGGCGCGCGTCGCGAGCGTCGACGTGAAGGACGAGCAGCTCTCCGGCCATCTCCAGTCGCCGGACTTCTTCGACGCCGAGCGGCATCCGGAGATCTCGTTCCGCGCCGACGGGCTTGCGCTCGCCGACGACGGCACCGTCGCCGGCCCGGGCGAGCTGACGATCAAGGGGGTCACGAAGCCCGTCGAGCTCAGGGGCCGGCTCGCGTCGGCGCCGACCGTCGACCCCTTCGGCCGCGAGCGCCTCGGGCTCACGCTCGAGACGGCGATCGACCGCAACGACTTCGGCGTCGCGTGGAACGCCCCCAACCAGAGCGGCGGCAACTACCTCGGCGACGAGGTGACGCTGAAGGCCGACCTCGCCTTCGTGAGGCAGGAGAGCTGACGATGCGGATCCTCGCCGTCTCCGGCAGCCTGCGGGAGGGCTCGTTCAACACGAGCCTCCTGCGGGCTGCGGCCGAGGCCGCGCCCGAGGGCGTCGAGGTCGAGCTCTGGGAAGGGCTCGCCGAGCTCCCCCTCTACGACGAGGACCTCGATGACGCCGATGCGCCCGAGTCGGTCCTCCGCCTCCGCGCAAGCTGGGCCGCGGCGGACGCGATCCTCTTTTCGACGCCCGAGTACAACGGCTCGGTCCCCGGCGGCCTCAAGAACGCGATCGACTGGGCCTCCCGGCCGAAGCTCGAGGCCGTCCTGCGGAACAAGCCCGTCGCGGTCGTCGGCGCGAGCACCGGGCAGTTCGGCGCCCTTTGGGCGCAGCAGGACCTGAAGCGGATCCTCGGCATCGCCGGCGCCCGCGTGGTCGGGACCGAGATCCCGGTCTCGCGCGCGCAGGAGCGCTTCGACGCCGGGAACCTGCTCGACGGCGAGGTCTTCGGACAGCTCCGGCTGCACCTGACCACGCTTGCGTCCGAAGCCGTCGCGGCCCCCGACCGCGTCGCTGCCTGATCGGGAAATGCGAAGGGCCGCACTCGGCGGCCCTTCGACACAGTTACCAGCGCGTAGTGGCAGAGGCGCCTTCCTGCTCCGGCCCCGGTAGTTGGGGCCGAGCGGCGCGGAACGCGATGTCCCCCACGCTGGCTAGGCGGTTCCCCGTAGGTCCGGGGACGGCACCCCTACCCGCTGGTACCTCCACTGCCCGTACTGTCTGAAATCACTGCCGGACCACCTCCTTTCCGCGGTAGCAGCACGATAGCGGAAGCGGCGGGCGTCGCCAGACCTATTCTTCGCCGGATGCGCGCCGAGCTGACGATCGAGATCGCGCGGACGCCCCAGGAGGTCTTCGCCTACCTGACCGACGTCTCGCACGTGCCGGACTGGCAGGCGGGAGTGAAGACCGCCGAACGCCGCGACGGAAAGATCGAGGAGTCGCGCTCGCTCTTCGGGAAGGAGCTCCACACGACGCTGGAGATCGTCGCAGAGGAGCCGCCGCGCATCTTCACGCTGCGGGCGCTCGACAGCCCGGTGCCGTTCACGGTCCGGCACGAGCTCGAGCCGGCGGACGCGGGGACACGGCTGACGGTCACCGCCGACGGCGACGTCCCCGGCTTCGCCGCAGGGCTCCTCACCCGGCGCGCCGAGAAGCAGTTCCGCAAGGACTTCGACCGGCTGAAGCAGATCCTCGAGAGCTAGAGCCTCGCGCGCTCGGCCTCGACGGCGTCGTGTACCCAGCAGTCGGGGCGGTGGCCGTTGACGATCCCGCAGGCTTCGAGCGACGAGTAGACCGTCGTCGGCCCGGTGAACCGGAAGCCGGCCTTCTTCAGGCGCCGCGACAGCTCCTTGCCGTCCGCGGCGTCGCGGTACCCCCACATCAGCACCTCGAGCGGCGTCGCCGTCTCGCGCAGCGCGAGCGTCGCCCGGGCGTTGGCGATCGCCGCCTCGATCTTGCCGCGGTGGCGGACGATGCCCGCGTCGCCGAGCAGGCGCTCGACGTCCCGCTCGGCGAAGCGCGCGACGCGCTCCGGGTCGAAGCCGGCGAACGCGCGGCGGAAGGCCTCGCGCTTGCGCAGGATCGTGATCCAGGCGAGTCCCGACTGGAACCCCTCGAGGCAGAGCCGCTCGTAGAGGCCGCGCTCGTCACGCACCGGCCGCCCCCACTCCTCGTCGTGGTAGGCGTTGTAGGCGGGATCGCTCGTCGTCCAGCAGCGGATCGGCTCGCTCATGCGGCCCCGACCACCGCGTACAAGTCGCCCACGACCTGGTAGGCGATCGAGACGTCGCCGGAGCGGGCGTAGCGGACCTCGGGTGCCACAGGCGCAGTGTCGATCCTCGGATCGCGGTCCGCAAGGTTCATCCTTCGTCACGATTCGTGCGGAAAGAGCGGCAACTCCCTCGCGAGATCCCCTGCCGTGGGGGTTGCCGGAGGCATGGGTTTCTTATATCCATCCTCGGAGGCGGAGGAAAGAAGGGGGCAGCAGGCCGGTGTCGGCCAAGGAACCGCGCACGGGGAGCGCACTTTCGGCAGTTACGAGGTCCGGCGTGGCAGCTGCGGCGGCCGTCGCGTTCCTGCTCGGCGGGGTCGCGATGGCGTTGCTCCTCGATTCGGGCACCTCGCAACTGCCGCCGCGCGCGGCCGGCGCCGCTCCCGGTGGGCCCACGCCGCCGGCGGCAAAGGTCGTGGTGCCGCCGCCTCATGCTCACCCACGGGCTTCCTCCTCGGGACCTCGGGTCGCCTCACCTCCGCCGGCGACAGCGACGGCGCCGCCGGCGGCGGCGCCGGTCACGAGCGCGTCGGGCAGCGCGAGCACCGCCGCGCCGACCGGTCGCGTCCGCTCCGCACCGCTGCAGTCTCAGGCCGGCGCCAAGCCGGCACTCACGCCGAGCACGACGCCGACTGCGACGCCGAAGCCGAGCGGCGGCTCCGGCCCGGCCGTCACGCCTGCGATCGCGCCCACGGAGGCCCCGAAGCCGAGGCCCAAGCCGCCCGGGCCCCCTCAGGGACTGGCGCCCGGGCACGAGAAGCACAAGCTCGCCGGGAAGGAGCTCGCCGGGAAGGAGCACGGAGACGAGCACCACAAGGCGCACGGCCCGTCCCGCATCCCCAAGCCGCCCAAGATGCACGAGAATCACCCGACGCACCCGACGCACCCGACCCACCCGACCCACCCGACCCACCCCGCGCACCCGACGCACCCCGCGCACCCGACGCACCCGACGCACCCGACCCACCCGACGCACCCCGCGCACCCCGCGCACCCGACGCACCCGCCGAAGCACGGCCCGCCCGCTCACGTCCCGCCGGCACACAAGCCGAAGCCGCCGAAACCGCCGAAGCCGCCCAAGGAGCCTAGGGAGCCGAAGGTGCACGGCGGCCACGGACAGTGGGGGCACGGTGAGCCTCACGGCCACGGGCACGACTCGAGTCACGCCGAGAGCCACGGCGAAGGCCACGGTCACGGCTCGGGCCACGGCCACGGCCACTGACCCTCTTGCAGCGAAACGCGCAGCCCCAAGCCGCTCCCGGTCTCGGGCTCCGGGTTCGACTCATGCTCACCCTGGCGGCGGTCGCCATCCTGCCGCTCGCCTTCGTCTCGTACGTGATCGTCCGCGACGAGGTCGGAAACGTCTCCCGCACGATCGACTTCGAGGTGCGCGAGGCAGCCCTGACGGCCCAGGCGCGGTTCAACCGCCTCCTCGACCGGCGCCAGCTGCACGGGGTGGCCGCAGCCTCCTCGTCCCCGCTGCAGACCGCGATCCGCGGCAACACGACGCAGAGCCTGAGCAGGCTCGCCCGCCGGAGCGGGCTGCTGCTCGAAGTCCGTGGCCGAACCTACGGGCACCGTCTCCCCGGGGCCGTCACCGCTCGCATCCCGCTCGTGAGCGGCGGCCGCCCGATCGGCGCCGTGATCGCGCAGCTGCCCACCGATGCGGCGACCCTGAAGCGCCTGGCCGAGCCCGACACGCACGGGGTCCGGCTCGCCTTCGCCGACCTGGGAGGTTCGCCCCCGGCCTCGCAGTCGCGCGGCACGGCTATGCCGCTCGCCAGGCGGGTCGGCATCCGGGCCTACATGCCCCACTCGATCGTGGCCGACCGGAGAGACGCCGCCTACACGCGCGTCACCGTGGCGGGCCTGCTGGCGCTGGCCGCGCTCATGCTCCTCACCTTCGTCCTCGCGCGGCCGCTGCTGCGCGCGTTCCGCTGGACGGAGGAGCAGGCGAGCGAGGCGCGCATCGACTCGCTCACCGGGCTCGCGAACCGGCGCGCGCTCGAGGAGATCCTCGCCGCCGAGATCTCCCGCGCCCAGCGGTTCAGGCACGAGCTCGCGGTCGTCCTCCTCGACCTCGATCGCTTCAAGGAGATCAACGACTCCTTCGGCCACGCCGCCGGCGACGTGATGCTCCGCGCCGTCAGCGTCCTCCTCACTTCGCTCGCCCGGCAGGGGGACACGGTCGCCCGCTGGGGCGGCGAGGAGTTCGTCGTCGTGCTGCCCGAGACCGACGCCCCCGGCGCGCGCCGCTTCGCCGAGCGGCTGCGGCGCACGATCGAGGCGCACCCCGTGGGCGAGATGCGGACGAGCGCGAGCTGCGGCGTCGCGACGATGCTGCCGGACGACAGCGTCGAGGCACTGCTCGGGGCGGCCGACCAGGGCCTCTACCGCGCGAAGTCGAACGGCCGCAACCGGACCGAGAGCGTGGTCCGGAGCTCGGGCTCGGCCGTCGCCTGACGCAGGGCCTTCTAGGGCTCGGGCAGATCGACGACGATCGAGTCGCCGGCGACCCGCACCGGGTAGGTCTCGACCGGTTCCGTCGCGGGCAGCGAGCGCGGCGTGCCGCTGGCAAGGTCGAAGGCCGAGCCGTGGCGGGGGCAGATGACCCGGCAGAGATCCTCGTCCCAGTCACCCTCGCAGAGCGGGCCATCGTCGTGCGAGCAGCGGTCCTCGATCGCGTAGAGCTCGCCGCCGCAGTTGTAGACGCCGACGAAGAGGCTGCCGTGGCGGACGATCTTCGTGGAGCCGGGCGGAAACGCGTCCGCGGCGGCGACCTCGATCTCCGGCACTAGGCGAGCTCGAGATCGTCGAAGCCGGCGAGGCCCTCGGGAAGCGGCGTCCCCTTCGCCTTGTGCAGCGCGACCTTCAGCGTCGTCAGGCCGAGCATCGCGCACTTGAGGCGGACCGGCGTGAGCGGCACGCCGATCTCGTCGAGCAGCTCGTCCTTGTCGAGCGTCGCGACCTGGTCGGCGGTGCGGCCCTTCGCCATCTCCATCAGCATCGACGTCGCGGCCTGCGAGATCGCGCAGCCGCGGCCCGAGAACTTCACGTCGTCGATCGTCTCGCCGTCCTCCCCGAACGCGACGTAGATCGAGACCTCGTCGCCGCAGAGCGGGTTCTGGCCCTCGGCCTCGGCATCCGCGTCCTCGATCACCCCGTGCCCGCGCGGGTTCTTGTAGTGGTCGAGGATGACCTCGCGGTAGAGGCTCTCAAGCCCCGGATCGCCGCTCATGCAAACACCTTACGGACGGCGTGGAGGCCGTCGACGAGTTGGTCGATCTCCTCGGGGATCGTGTAGAGGTAGAAGCTCGCGCGGTTCGTGGCCGCGACCCCGAGCTTCTGCATCAGCGGCTGGCAGCAATGGTGCCCCGCGCGGATCGCGACGCCCTGCAGGTCGAGGATCTGGGCCACGTCGTGGGGGTGGATGTCACCGAGGTTGAATGAGACGACGCCGGCACGGCGCTCGGCGGGCGGCCCGTAGAGCTTGATGTCCGGCACCTCCTCCAGGCGCCCGAGCGCGTACGCGGCGAGCTCGTGCTCGTGCGCCTCGATCGCCTCCAGCCCGATCGCCTCGAGGTAGTCGATCGCCAGACCGAGCCCGTACGCCTCGGCGATCGGCGATGTGCCCGCCTCGAACTTGTGCGGCAGGTCGCCCCAGGTCGTCTTGTCGACGCGGACGGAGTTGATCATGTGGCCGCCGAGAAGGAACGGCTCCATCGAGCGGAGGAGCTCGCCACGGCCCCAGAGCGCGCCGATGCCGCTCGGCCCGCACATCTTGTGTCCCGACAACGCAACGAAGTCGGCGCCGATTGCTTGCACGTCTAACTTCATGTGCGGCGCGGCCTGTGCCGCGTCGCAGACGAAGATCGCTCCCTGCTCGTGCGCCCACGACACGAGGGGCGCGAGGTCGTGGATCGTTCCGAGCGAGTTCGAGACGAGATTCGTCGCGACGACCTTCACGTCGTGGTCGCGCGCAATCTCGTCGAGGTGGGAGAGGTCGGGGTCTCCGTTCTCGTCGATCCGCAGCATCAGGAACTCGGCTCCCTGCCGCTGTGCGACGTATTGCCACGGCACGAAGTTCGAGTGATGCTCGAGCTCGGTCACCACGACGGCGTCGCCGGGGCCGAGGTTGTTTCCACCCCACGCGTAGGCGACTAGATTCAGGCCCTCGGTCGCGTTGCGGAGGAAGATCACCTCGCGGGCGTCCGGCGCGTTGAGGAATGCGCGGGTCTTCTCGCGCGCGCCCTCGAGGCCGCTCGTCGCCCGCTCCGCGAGGACGTGTACGGCACGGTGGACGTTCGCGTAGGACGTCTCGTAGAACTTCGTCATCCCGTCGAGCACCTGGCGCGGCTTCTGCGACGTGTTCGCGGAGTCGAGGTACGCGAGCGGCTTGCCGTGGATCTCCTGCCCGAGGATGGGAAAGTCGCGACGCAACGCGCGTGCGTCGAGCTTGGCGTGGGTCTTGACGGCCACGGATTCATCGTAACGACGCCGCTCACATCGACTCCCGAGGGCCCCTCACATCGGCCTCTTCGCTCGCCGCCGGCCTGGAATGCTGCGCACGTGAACGAGCAGCTCACCGTGATCGGCGACGGCACCCAGCCGAGTGGCTAGCGGGGCGCCCGCCACCCTCGCCGCACTCGCGCTGCTCGCGGCCGGCTGCGGCAGCGGCGCCGAACAAGCTCCTCCGACGACCGTCCCCAAGACCCCAAGTAACACTGTGTTACAAGGAAAGACAGGTCCGAAGCTGATTCTGTCGCGGGTCGGCTCCCTGCCGCGGACGGTCTCGAAGGCGGCGGCCGTCGCGCTTCCCGGCGGGGGGCTGATGGTGCTCGGCGGCTACACCGGAACGGGCTCGCTCGACACGATCCTCGCCGGCCCGCCGGGTCGCCTGCGCGTCGTCGGCCGTCTGCCGCAGCCGACGCACGACGCCGCGGCCGCATCGCTCGGCGGTTCCGTCTACCTCTTCGGAGGCGGGCAGAGCGTCTCGGTGCCCAGCGTCGTCCGAATCGATCCGGACACCGGCAAAGCAGCGGAGGCGCCCGCGCTCGACGAGCCGCTGTCCGACCTCGGCTCGGTCACGATCGGCGGCCGCGCCTACCTCGTCGGCGGCTACACCGGGACCCGGTTCGCGTCGGCTGTCCTCCGCTACTTCCTGCACGGCGGCACCACGACGGTTGCGCGCCTGCCGCACGGGACGCGCTACGCGGGAGTGGCGGCACTCGGCCGCACGATCTACGTCGCGGGTGGACTGACGACCTCGGGTGCGTCACGCGGCGTCTACGCGGTCACGCCCGGCGGCGGGGCGCGCCGGGTCGCGAGCCTGCCGGCGCCGGAAGACCACGCCGCGCTCGCCGCGCTCGGCGGCCGCCTCTACCTCGTCGGCGGCCGGCGCGTCCTCGCGATCGACCCCGCGTCGGGGAACGTGGTCGTCGCAGCACGGCTGGCGGTGCGGCTCTCCGACCCGACCGCGACGACTCTCGGGCGGCGCATCGTCGTCACAGGCGGCGGGACGAACGGCGTCTGGGCGCTATCGTCGGCCGGCGGTGGCTAGCGACTACGTCTACACGATGTACCGGGCCGACAAGTTCTACGGCCCGGACCGGCAAGTTCTCGCGAACATCTCGCTCTCGTTCCTGCCCGGCGCGAAGATCGGCGTGCTCGGCCCGAACGGCGCCGGCAAGTCCACCCTCCTGCGCATCATGGCCGGCAAGGACGAGCCCTCTTCAGGGGT
The DNA here is from genome assembly GCA_045806005.1 of Gaiellaceae bacterium. Taxonomy (GTDB): domain Bacteria; phylum Actinomycetota; class Thermoleophilia; order Gaiellales; family Gaiellaceae; genus Palsa-739. Next base: position 6,346 of record JBJMKE010000083.1, on the reverse strand, counting down.
CGCGGAGCTCGCGCCGGGAGCGACCGTCGGGCTGCTCGAGCAGGAGCCGGAGCTCGACCCGGCCAAGGACGTGCGCGGCAACGTCGAGGACGGCGTCCGGCCCTTGCGCGACCTGCTCGACCGATTCAACGAGATCAGCGCCGCGTTCGCCGAGCCCGACGCCGACTACGACACGCTGCTGGCCGAGCAGGCGAAGGTGCAGGACGCGATCGACCGCGCCGACCTCTGGCAGCTCGACGACCGGCTCGACCACGCGATGGACGCGCTCCGCCTGCCGGACCCGGAACGCGACGTCGACACGCTCTCGGGCGGCGAGCGCCGCCGGGTCGCCCTCTGCCGGCTGCTCCTCTCGGCGCCGGACCTGCTGCTGCTCGACGAGCCGACGAACCATCTCGACGCCGAGTCGGTGCTCTGGCTCGAGCGCTTCCTCGCGGACTACAAGGGCACCGTCGTCGCCGTCACGCACGACCGCTACTTCCTCGACAACGTCGCCGGCTGGATCCTCGAGCTCGACCGCGGCCGCGGGATCCCGTTCCAGGGCAACTACTCCTCGTGGCTCGAGCAGAAGCAGGAGCGGCTCGCGCACGAGGAGAAGAAGGAGTCGGCCCGCCGCCGCACCCTCGCGCGCGAGCTCGAGTGGGTGCAGGCGAGCCCGCGCGCCCGTCACGCGAAGGCGAAGGCGCGCCTCGGCGCCTACGAGCGCCTGCTCGCCGAGGAGCAGAACGTCAAGCTCGACCGCGTCGAGATCCACATCCCGTCCGGCCCGCGGCTCGGCGACGTGGTGATCGAGGCCGACGGAGTGCGCAAGGGATTCGGCGACCGCCTGCTCGTCGACGATCTCACCTTCTCGCTGCCGCCGGCGGGCATCGTCGGCGTCGTCGGGCCCAACGGCGCCGGCAAGACGACGCTGTTCCGGATGATCGCCGGCGAGGAGCAGCCAGACGACGGGACCCTCCGGATCGGCGACACGGTCGAACTTGCCTACGTCGACCAGGCGCGCGCCGACCTCGACCCCGCGAGCACGGTCTGGAAGGAGATCAGCGGGGGCCACGACACGATCGAGCTCGGCAGGCGCGAGGTCAACTCACGCCAGTACGTGTCGTGGTTCAACTTCAAGGGCTCGGACCAGCAGAAGCGGGTGTCGGACCTCTCGGGCGGCGAGCGGAACCGCGTCCACCTCGCCAAGCTGCTCCGCTCCGGCGGCAACGTCCTCCTGCTCGACGAGCCGACCAACGACCTCGACGTGGACACGCTGCGCGCCCTCGAGGAGGCGCTGCTCGACTTCCCGGGCTGTGCCGTCGTGATCACGCACGACCGCTGGTTCATCGACCGCGTCGCGACCCACATTCTCGCCTTCGAGGGGAACAGCGAGACCATCTGGTTCGAGGGCTCCTGGGCCGACTACGTCGAGTGGATGAAGGAGACGCGCGGCCCCGACGCCCTCGAGCCGCACCGGATCAAGTACAAGCCGCTGGTACGAGGATGATCGTGCCCCGCCTCCCAGCTCCGGAGCTGCGGCGGGCGGTCACCGGCTATGACGGCTTCGTGTCGGACGAGCCGCCGACACGGCGACGCGAGGGGCCCGGCCCGCACGTCGTCCTGATCCTCAGCTTCGAGCACGAGTGGCTGATCGACGGCGAACGCCGCCGGTCCTTCGTGGGGGGCCTGCGGCTCGGCCAGGTAGTGACGGAGCACGACGGAGGCATGCACGGGCTCCAGGTGTCCCTTGCTCCCTGGACCGCGCACATGCTTCTGCGTGTCCCGCTGCACGAGCTCGCCGGGACTTCGGTGCCGCTCGAGGAGTTGCTTCCCGGCGACTTCACGGAGCGCATCGGCGCCGTGCCCGACTGGGAGGGGCGCTTCGCGCTGCTCGACGACGAGCTCGGCCGCCTCCTCGCGCAAGCTCCACTGCCGGACGCAGGCGTCGTCTTCGCCTGGGAGCGGCTGCGCGCCACGCATGGAGCGGCCCGCATCGGGAGACTGACCGAGGAGCTCGGCTGGAGCCGCAAGCGCCTGGCGGCCCGCTTCCGGGAGCAGATCGGGCTGACGCCGAAGGCTGCGGCGCGCCTCCTCCGCTTCGAGCACGCGCGCTCGCTGGCGGGGACGATGACCTGGGGCGAGCTGGCATTCGCCTGCGGCTTCGCCGACCAGCCGCATCTGATCGCCGAGTTCAAGGCCTTCACCGGCGGCACTCCGGAAACATTTCTCCAAGACGAGGCAGCAGCCGCCGCCTAGCCTGGCCGCATGACGCAAACGGTCTGGCCCTATCTCTTCTACTCCGACATCGACTCGGCGTCCGAGTTTCTCCAACGAGCGTTCGGCTTTCGCGAAGTCGACCGGCAGGTCGGTGCCGCGGGACGCACTCACCTCAAGCTCGAGACCGAGTCCGGCGGCAGGATCTACGCCGGCCAGATGGAGACCGAAGGCCGCTCGGGGATGGTCTACCTGCTCGTTCCCGACGTCGACGCGCACCACGAGCGGGCGAAGGCCGAGGGCGCCGAGATCTTCGAGGAGCTCTGGGACACGCCGTTCGGCCACCGGCGCTACAGCTGCGCCGATCCGCAGGGACAGTGGTGGTCCTTCGGGACCGAGATCCAGCGCTGAGCGACCGACGCTACGGGGTTCGGGCGGCGAAGTAGACCGCGGCCATGTCCTCGCCGCCGTGGCCGAGCTCGACGCCGCGCGCGAACGCCTCGCGCACCGCGCGACCGATGCGCGCCTCGACGCCGGCGCGGGCGGCCGCCTCGAGCACGAGGGAGGCGTCCTTCTCGGCCAGCTCCAGCTTGAAGCTCGGCTCGAGCTTGCGATCGAGAATCGCCTCGCCCTTGAGGTGGAGGTACGGCGTGTCGATCTGGGAGCCCTCCATGGTCGCGAGGAACTCCCGCGGGTCGAGGCCGAGCCCCTCCGCGAGCGCGATCGCCTCGGCGGCGCCCTCGGTGACGGCGAGGAGCCAGAGGTTCGTGACCAGCTTCAGCTTGCTCCCGTTGGGGACGGGCCCGAGCCGCCGCGTCTGCTGCCCGATCGCAGCAAAGACCGGCTCGCAGCGGTCGAGTGCGTCGTCGGCCCCGGAGGCCAGCACGACGAGCTTCGCCTCCTCGGCCGGCTTGCGCGTCCCGAGCACCGGGGCATCGACGAACGCGACGCCCCTCTCCTCGGCGAGCTCGGCCAGGCGCTCGGCTCCGTCGAGGCCGACCGTTGCCGACTGGATCCAGACGGCACCGTCGTCGAACTCGACCTCCTCGACAGTCTCCGCCGTCGCCTCGACATCCGCCAGCACGCTGAGGACGAGCTCCGCGCCCCGGGCGGCCTCGGCCGCGCTCCCGCACACGGTGGCCCCGTCCTGCGCGAGCGGCTCCGCCTTCTCGCGCGTCCGGTTCCAGACGCGCACGTCGAAGCCGGCCCGCGCGAGGTTGCGCGCGACCGGCTCGCCGATCGTTCCGGTCCCCAGCACGGCCACTGTGGTCACGGCTCGCTCCTTCCCGCCCGGGTAGGGTCCAATCGTGGACGAGATCGCGCCGGGCGTCTGGCACTGGACCGCGCTACGCGAGTCGATCGGGAGCGACGTCAGCTCGTACTACTTCGCCGAGGAGCGGGTCGCGATCGATCCGATGCTGCCGCCCGAGCGGCCCGACTGGTTCCGCCCCGAGCACGCGATCCTCACGACCCGCCACCACGACCGAGACGCATGGCAGCTCGGCTGCACGGTGTGGGTGGTCGAGCAGGGAGCGCACGAGCTCGAGGGCCGCGGGGAGTTCCGCACCTACGCGTGGGGCGACGAGCTGCCGGGCGGGGTGCACGCATGCGAGGTCGGCGCGCTGAGCCCGGACGAGACCGCGCTCCACTCGGCGGCGCACCGCGCGCTCGCGGTCGGGGACGGCGTGGTCCGCTGGGACGCGGGCGGGCCGCTCGGCTTCGTCCCCGATCGGTTCATGGACGACCCGGAGCGCGACAAGGCGGGCCTGCGTGCCGCGTATCGGCGACTCATCGACGAGCTCGACTTCGACCTGCTCCTGCTGGCGCACGGCGGGCCCGCCGTCGGCGGTGCCAAGGAGCAGCTCCGCCCGCTGGTCGAGGTTTAGCGCGCGCCCGCGGCGTCCAGCATGGCAACAGCATGCTGACGCTCTACCAGGCAGAGTGGTGCCCGTACTCCTCCGCGGTCCGGCAGCGGCTGACGGAGCTCGGCATCGACTTCGTCGCCAGGCAGGTCGCCCCACGGCAGAAGGACCGGGACGGCGAGCACGAGATCCCGCTCCTCGTCAACGGAGACGGCGAGCGCTTCGAGGGAACGGACGCCGTGTTCGAATATCTCGAGGCGCTGGCGCCCGGAGAGGCGGAGCTGGAACACCGCGCGCAGTACCGCGCCCACCGAGCCGACCGGGCCGGCGAGACGACCGCGAGCGTGCTAACCGAGCAGGCGCCGCTGAGCGCTACGCCTGCGGAATCCGCGCCTCGAGCGCGGCGGTAACCGCCTCGCGTACGGGCTCGAGCTCGATCCGGTCGAGCACTTCCTGGAAGAAGCCGCGAACGATCAGCCGCTCGGCTTCCTGGCGGGTGAGCCCGCGGCTCATCAAATAGAACATGTCCTCCCGGTTCACCCGCCCGACCGTCGCCGCGTGGGTGCAGCGGACGTCGTTGGCGAGGATCTCGAGCCCGGGGATCGGCACCGCGTGCGTCGTCGGGCTCAGCATGAGGTTGCGGCACTCCTGGTACGCGTTCGTCTTCTGCGCGTCCTTCTCCACGCGGATCATCCCGCGCCAGACCGCAGTCGCCTCGTCGCGCAGCGCGCCCTTGAAGGCGAAGTCGCTCTCGCAGTCGGGCGCGATGTGCTCCTGGAACGTGTCGTAGTCGAGGTGCTGCGTGCCGTCGGCGAAGTAGGCGCCGGTGACGCGCGAGGTGGCCCCGCGCCCCGAGAGGTCGTTCTGGATCCGCGTCTTGCCCCGCTTCGAGCCGAAGCCGCCGGCGACCCAGTCGAGCTCGGCGTCGCGCTCCACGCGCGCGTGGTGGCTAGCGAAATGCCACGTCTCCTGGGAGAGGTTCTGGAGGGAGACGTACTCGAGCTTCGCGGTCGGCTCGACGAAGAGCTCGGTGACCGCGTTCGAGTAGGCCTCGGTGTCGGGCGACGGGGACGCGTACTCCTCGATCAGCGAGGCGCGGGCGCCCTCCTCGGCCACGACGACCAGCCGCCAGAACGTCTGGCCGGTGGCGGAGATGCGTACGTAGAGGGGCTTCTCGAGCTCGACGCCCTTGGGGACGACGACGAGGAGGCCGTGCTTCCACATCGCCGCGTTGTGCGCCGCGAACTTCTCGTCCCAGCCGACGAGCGAGTAGAGCCGCTCGTACTCCTCGGGCAGCGGCGCGAAGGTGATGCCCTCGGGCGCCTTCTCGATCTCGATCCCGTCGGCCGTCACCGTGGCGAAGCCGGCGACGTCGAGGTCGAGCAGCGTCTCGATCTCGGCCGACGCGGCGCCCTCGAACGCGTTCGGGTCGAAGCCGCGCAGGTCCGTGAACCGCCAGTGCTCCTCGGTCGTGTCCGGAAGCGGCAGCGCTTCGTAGGCGGCGAGAGCGTCGCTACGACTCATGCGGCGCGTACCTCCGGTGCAGCATGAGCTGGTTGCCGTCCGGGTCCTTGAAGATCGCCATGTGGCAGACGCCGGTGTCGAACGGCGACTCGTCGAAGTCGAACTCGACGCCCTTTGCCTCGAGCTCCTTCTGCGCCGCATCGACGTCCGGCACGCGCAGCGCGATCGACGCGGTGTGCGGCCCGGTGAACGAGCTGCCGATGTTCTCCATCTGCAGGAGGTAGAGGCTGACGTTCTCGCCCAGCTGGTACTCGGGGAAGCCCTGCTCCGGGTGCGCGATCTCCGGCAGGCCGAGCGTCTCGCCGTAGAAGCGCTTCGCCCGTTCCATGTCCGTGACCGGCACCGAGATGAAGTCGGTGCGCTCGACGATCAACCTACACCCCGCAGCGCGCTTGCGCGCGAGGGCCTAGCCAACACTGCCCTCCATCTGGAGCTGGATCAGCCGGTTCATCTCGACGGCGTACTCGAGCGGCAGCTCCTTCGTGATCGGCTCGACGAAGCCGCTCACGATCATCGCGCTCGCCTCCGCCTCGGTCAGCCCGCGCGACATGAGGTAGAAGAGCTGCTCCTCGCCGATCTTGGAGACGGTCGCCTCGTGGCCGATGTCCACGTCGTCGGCGTCGATCTTGATGTACGGGTACGTGTCGGAGCGCGAGACCTCGTCGAGGATCAGCGCGTCGCAGACCACCTTCGACTTCGAGCCGACCGCCTTCTTGTCCACCTGCAGCAGTCCGCGGTAGCCCGCGCGGCCGCCGTTCTTGGAGATC
>JBJMKE010000082.1:0-26394 GCA_045806005.1 Gaiellaceae bacterium | reverse complement strand
GCGCTCCGGTCCCCAGACGAAGACCGCGAGCGTGTTCGGCGCGTCGACGAAGTCGTCGACCTCGACGCCGAGGTCGCGCGCCGCCGCGAGGTGCTCCTCCGCCGAGTCGACGAGCACGGCGAGGTGGTTGAGGAGCGGCTGTTGCGGCGCCCCGGGCTCGCCGGGCTGGAACTCGATGAAGGCACCGCCGACCTCGACCCGCGGGCAGCCCGACCGACCGGGCGCGGCGGCGCGGAAGCCGAGGGAGCCGTACTCCGAGGCCGTCGCCTGCGGGTCGGCCGACCGCAGCGCGACGTGGTCGAGGTCGTAGTCGAGATCCGTGTCCACCTCGACGAGACCGAGCGCGACGCCCTCGCCGAGCTCGAAGTACGCCTCGCCCTCCCGGCGGCGCTCGACGTCGAGGCCGTCGGGCAGCCGGGCCAGCGCGCGCTCCAGGTCTCCCACTCGCAGCGCTACGTGCTCGAGCGCACCGCGCTCCCGCGGCGCCTCCGCGGCGAACAGCGTCAGCTTGCCCCGCCGCGCGTCGGCGCCGACGAGCGTGAAGGCGTCCGTGCGGTCGACCACGTGCATGCCGAGGTGCCGCAGCGCGAAGTCCGCGACGGCGTCGCGATCCGCGAGCCAGTAGGCGACGTGGTCGAGCGTCTGCGGGTTCACGCGCCTGGGCGCCTCTCGCTACTCGATGGGCTCGTTCTGGACGTTGTTCTCGGTCGCGTACTTGTCGGTGAGCTGGTTGACGACGTCCATCCCCTTGTCGTACGCGTAGTTGATCTCGACGAATGCGTTCCACTTGTCGGGGAGCGCGTCCTCGGGGAAGATCGCCTCGACCGGGCACTCGGGCTCGCAGGCCCCGCAGTCGATGCACTCCTCCGGGTCGATGACGAGGATCCGGTCCGCCTGGTGGATGCAGTCGACCGGGCAGACGTCGACACAGGAGAGGTCTTTGATGTCGATGCAGGGCTCGGCGATGATGTAGGTCACGCACCTACTGTAGATAGCGGCCGGGCGCGACTGCGCCGCCAACCGTCAGGGCTCTGGAGACCCTGAGAGCTCCGCCACGAGCTCGCCGATCCGTTCGTCCAGCGCCGATTTCGCGAGCACCTGGTCGAAGCCGGCGGCATGCGCCGCGCGGAGTCCCGCCGTGTCCGTGTGGTTCGTGAAGCCGACGATCGGGACGTCGGGAAACGCGTCGGCGACCTCCATCGGGTCGACTCGCGAGACGTCCGCCAGGACGACGTCAGGATCCTCCGTGTGGTCGACCGTGATGAGACGATCATCGGGGAGAAGCGCCTCGAGCTTCCCCCTGATGAAGAGATCGACCCCACAGAGCAGGATCGTCGCCACGGCGGAAGGCTAGAAAAAGTGGAAGCCGCATTCAAGAGAGGGCTGGAGGAAATTCGCGCGGGGCGGTACTTCGAGGCGCACGAGGAGCTCGAGCTGGCCTGGCGTGCGGCGGCGCCGGAGGAGCGGGACTTCTTCCAGGGGCTCGTCCACGTCGCCGTGGCCTGGTACCAGGCGGGCCGTGGCCGTCCCGTCGCGACCGCGAGCCAACTCGAGAAGGCGACCCGCCGGCTCGCGCCATACGCACCGCTGCATCGCGGAGTCGATGTCGCGCACGTCCTCGCCCAGGTGGAAGCGGCGCAGATCCGCGTTGCGCAGGGCTCGCTCGCACTCGACCCACCGAACCTCACCTTGTAACAGTCTGTTACTTGCTTGGACATTGACCCTTCGGGCCAGGGTCATCAAGGAGGTTCCAGCCCTCGCACCGCACTTAGTAACAGTCTGTTACTAGCAAAGACAGGTCCGGGACGGTGAGGGCTCGAGCCGCCCCGCTCGGGGTCAGGGCTTCGCGAGGCCGAGGTCGATGAGGGCGCGGTTGACCGCGACCTGGAGCCACCACTCGCGGTCCAGGAAAAGCAGGAGGCCGAGCACGACGAGGACGATGCCGCTCGCGAACTGGATAAGCATGTACCGGTCGCGCAGCCAGCGGAAGGCTCCCATCGCCCGGGCGAACGCGAGACCCGCGACGAGGAACGCGACGCCCAGGCCGAGCGCGTAGGCCGCGAGCAGGACCGTCCCCTTCAGCACGGTGCCGCTCGTGCTCGCGAGCACGAGAACCGCGCCGAGGACGCTGCCGATGCACGGCGCGGCGCAGACGGCGAACGCCCCACCGAGAAGCGCGCCCGACCCTCGCCTGCGGGCGCCGGTGAGCAGCCCCGGGGCCAGCACGCGCTGCGGCACCGGCAAGAGGCCCATGAACGCGAGGCCGAGCACGACGAGGATGAAGCCGGCGATCTCGGTGCGGACGTTGGCCGAGACCACGCTGCCGATCGCCGCCGCGGCGGCGCCGAGGATTACGAAGACGACCGTGAAGCCGAGGATGAACGGGATGCTCGAGACGACGACGCGCCGGGCTGTCCCCCGCTCGCCGAGCCGCCCCGCCTCGACACTCGAAAGGGCCGCGAGGTAGCCCGGCACCAGCGGCAACACGCACGGCAGCACGACCGAGACGAATCCCGCGGCAAAGGAGATGCCGAGCCGCCCACCCATCAGTCGAAGCGTGCCAGGAGGTCGTCGAGCTTGCGCTCCGTTTCCTCGTCGAGACCAGATCCCTCGGGGTCCGCCTCCTCGGGCTCCCGCCGGCGGCTCCAGCGCCAGACGCCGACCGCGAGGACGACCGCGCCCGCGAGCACGCCCACGATCGGGAGCCACCAGGCGAGCAGGTCGAAGCCCTTGTGCTGCGGCGCGGCGAGGATCGCCGGGCCGAAGTTCGCGACGAGCTCCGACTCGATCTGGTGCGCTGTGGCGCACTGGGCGATCCGCTGCGAGATGTACGCCTCGATCCGCCGCGCGGCCGCGGAGTCGGACTGGTCGAGCGTCGTGTGGCAGGTCGGGCACATCACCTGCCCTTCGAGGTAGGCGAGCGAGGTGCGCGGGTGCGCGCACGACGCCGCGGCCGCTGGCCCCGCGAGCGCCAGCGCGGCCACGACGACGGCGAGGAAGCGGAGGATCACGCGGCGGCGGCCTTCGCGAGGGCTGTGCGGAACTCGCTCCTCAGGCCGGTGGCTGTGATCGGGCCGGCGAGGTGCGCGACGATCCGGCCCTGCCGGTTGAGGACGTAGGTCTCCGGCACCTGGTGGATCCCGTAGCTCCCGGTGACGGCGCCTGATCCGTCCTCGAGCATCGGGAACGTCAGCGCATGGGCGCTGACGAAGCGGCGCGCGTCGGGCGCGAGGTCGTGGTAGTCGACGCCGAGGAAGGCGACGCCGCGGCGGCGGTAGCGCCTCCAGTCACGCTCGAGCACGGTCGCCTCGCCCTTGCACGGTTCGCACCACGACGCCCAGAAGTTCAGCACGACCGGCCGCCCCCGGAGCGAGGCGAGCGACAGCTTCCCGGGGCCGTCGAGCCGGCGCAGCGTGAACGCCGGCGCCACCGCACCGACCTGCGGCGCGTGTTGCTGGTGCGCGAGCTTCCAGACGAGAAGCGCGAGCAGCCCCGCGACACACGCGAGAGCGAGCAGCCGGGCGGTGAGCCTGAGGCGGCCGGTCACGACTTCAGCGCCGCGTCGACGTAGCGGGACAGCGCCTCCGAGTGGACGTGCTCGTTCACCGGCCCCAGGATCTGGCCGCCGACGATCCGCCCGTTCGGATTGAGGACGTACGTCACCGGCAAGTCCTGAACGCCGTAGCGGGCGGAGGCGACCGCGCCGTCGTGGTCGAACACCACCGGGTACGTGACGTGGTGCTTGTTCACGAACCTCCGCGCGTCGCCTCGCGCGTCGTTCGCGTCGATGCCAAGCACGACGAGGCCGCGACCCCGGTCCTGCCGCCAGAGCTGCTCGAGCACCGGAGCCTCGCGCTTGCACGGGTCGCACCACGAGGCGAAGAAGTTGAGCACGACCGTCTTGCCGCGCAGAGACCGGAGCGAGAGATCGCCGTCGCCGGTCAGGCGCCCCAGCGAGAAGGCCGGCGCCGGCGCCCCCACCTTCGGCGGCGGCGTCTGGTGGGTCAGGTTCCACACGAGCAGCGTCGCGAGCACTCCGACTCCCGCCACCGCGAGCGCCTGCGCTCCGAGCTTCAGCCCGCCCCGCACGGCCGGGCTAGGACGGGATGATGAAGACCGGCGTCCCGATCTGCACCCGGTTGTACAGCCACTCGGCTGCCGGAATCTGCATCCGGATGCAGCCGTGCGACTCGGAGTGCCCGATCGACCACGGCTCGCTGGTGCCGTGAATCCCGACGCCCGGTGCGCTCAAGCCCATCCAGCGCGTGCCGAGCGGGTTGCCGGGCCCGGGCGGAACCGGCTTGGCCCCGGCGGCCCACGCGTCCTGGGTCGGCGGGAACCACCACGGATTCGTCTGCTTGACGACGATCTGGAAATGGCCCAGCGGAGTCGGCCACGCCGCCTGCCCCGTGGCGACCGGGAAGACCCGCACGAACCTGATGCCGCTGTAGAGGTAGAGCCGGTTCGAACCGCGGTGGATGACGATGATCGGCTGCGCCTTCGCCGCCGTGGCCGCGAGCGTCTTCAGCGGCGCGAGGATCGTCGTCCGGGTGCCGCTGACGACGGCCGCCCGGATCCGCATCCGCGTCGCGAACTTGAGGAGCGCGCGCCCCGGATGCGAGTGCGTCAGCACAGGACGGCTGTTGCGCAGGATCACCGTGCCCGCGACGGGCGCGCGGTCGGTCTTGGCCGCGAGCGTCTTCACCCACTTGACGATGCGCTGCATGTCGTACGTGGTCGTGACCGGGACGATCGTGTCGGGCGCGGACGTGAGCGCCGTCTGGACGGCCGTGGCGATGTCGAGGGCGGTGTGGAAGTGGTGCGGCGAGACGGAGACGTTGCGATGACCGACGTGCACGACGAGCGGCGCGAAGTACGCCGTCTGCACGGCAGCCGTTGCCTCGTCGGACGTCATGCCGCCGACCGCGACCGGGCCGATCTGGACGCCGTCCGGGATCGTCGTCGGGGGAGGCGTCCCGTCCGCGCGCGCGTGGCTCGCGCCCGCGCCGAGAGCGCAGACGACGAGGCAGATGATTAGACCGACGCGCCTGGCCACGGCGCATGGATTCTAGCTTTCCGCCGCAAAGCCTCTGTCAGGGAGCGGTCGATGACGCCCGGCGGATGACCACGACGGCAAGGTCGTCGGAGAGGTCGCCTCCCGCGAATCCGCGTGCGTCCTCGGCGACCGCGGCCGCGAGCGCTCGGGCCGGCAGGTCGCGCCGCTCCGCGAGCAGCGCGTCGAGCCGCTCGTCTCCGTACAGCTCGCCGTCGCTGCGAGCCTCGATCACGCCGTCGGTGTAGAGGACGAGCGAGGAGCCGGGCGGCAGCTCCGCATGCGACTCCGTGTACTCCTGGCCGCCGTCGATCCCCAGCACGAGGCCGTGCGCCTCGAGCGTGCGGATCGAGCCGTCCGCGAGCACGATCCGCGGAGCTGGATGGCCCGCGCTCGCTCCCGCCACGGTGCCGCGCTCGCCGTCCACGACGACGTAGCTCATGCTGATGAACTTCCCCGGAGCGATCTCGCTGCAGATCACGTCGTTTGCGGAGGAGAGGAAGTCGGCCGGCTCGGGGTGCTCGCGCGCGAGCGACCGGAAGACGAACTTCGCCATCGCCATGTCCGCCGTGGCGTCGACTCCGTGCCCCGTCACGTCTCCGAGCACCACGGCGAGCCGTCCGTCCTCCAGCGCGAGGAAGTCGTAGACGTCGCCGCCTACGTCCACGCGGGCCGACGGCTCGTACACCTCGCCCACCTCGAGACCGGAGATCACCGGCCGGGAGCGCGGCAGCAGCGACCGCTGCATCGTGTCCGCGAACTGCTTCTGCTGCTGGTACAGGCGGGCGTTGTCGATCGCGAGCGCGACCTGGGCCGCGATCGCGGTGGCGGCGTCGATCGTCTCCTCCGAGAGCGGGCTGCCCGGCCGGAAGGAGAAGATCCCGAGCGACGCGAGCACCTCGGTCTGCAGGGCCACGGGGACGACGGCGCCCGTCCAGCCGCGCTCGAGGAACGGCCTGAGCGCAGGCAGGAACTGCTCCTCCGGCCGGAGCCGGAAGCCGCGACGCTCGCGGAACAGCTGCTGCACGTTGCGCTGGCCGAACGGGACGGGCTGAAACAGGACGGCGCGAACGGGCTCCTCGAGCTGCGGCTCGCGGATATGGATCGCGCGCGGCAGGAGCAGCTCGCGCCGCTCGTCCGGCATCCGCACGATGGCGGCGTCGAGATCGAGCACGTCGACGACGGTGCGGGCGAGCGCGTCGAGCGTTTCCTCGAGCGAGAGGCTCTGGGCAAAGGAGCGCGACACCTCGTAGAGCGCGCGGAGCCGGCGGGCCGACGCGCGCTCCCTCGCGAGCGCCGCTTCCCGCTCCTCCCCGAGCCGCGTCGCCTGCTCGTGCAGCTGCGCGTTCTGGACGGCGACCGCGAGCTGCCCAGCCAGCGCCGCGAGCAGCGCGGTCTCGTGCTCGTCCGCCTCCGCACGGCCGGACGGGTACGCGGCGAGGAGCCCCACGACGTCGCCGCGGGCGACGAGCGGAACCGCGAGCGCGGAGCCGATCCCGGTCTCGCGGGCGGGCGCGGCGACGTCGGCGAGCTTCGGATCGTGCACGACGTCGGCGACCTCGAGCACCGCTCGGTCGCGCGACGGGCCGAGCGCGACGTCGAGCAGCCTGTCGGCGACCCGCGCGTGCGGGCCTGCCAGCCCTCGGCTGGCCGCCTCCTCGAGCTCGCCGTCTGCCCCGGCGCGGAGATAGACGGCGACTCGGTCGACGCGCAGCAGCTCGGCGACCCGCTCGACGGCGGTCACGAGCGTGTGAGAAACGGAGAGCTCCGCCGTGGCCTGGGCGATCACCTCGAGCAGCGCCCGCGTGCGCTCCAGCTCGAGCGCGAGCAGCCGTGCGCGTTCGCCCGTCCGTAGCGCGTGCGCCGCGCGCACGCCGAAGGTGGCCAGCCGCGTGAGCTGCTCGGCATCCGGCTCCTCACCCGCGGGATGAAGCAGCTGGAGGACGCCGAGCCGCGGGCTCCCGAGCGGCAGCGTCGTCGAGACGCCGCAGTTCCGGGGGAGCCCCGCGGCCACGTGCGCCTGGACCGGCCCGGGCTCGGCGAGCGTGCTCTCGGCGACCTCGCGCGCGGCGTCCAGGCTGCCGTTCGCTTCGAGTCCCCACGAGGCGCCGGCCACGAGCCGGTCGCCGTCCTTCTCCCACAGGATCGCGGCCGACGCCCCGGCGACGCCGGCGGCGAGGCGGACGACCTCGGCCGCGGCATCCTGCTCGTGCATTGCGGCGGCGAGCGCCTCGCCCGCCAGCTCGAGCGCCGGGCGCGTCAGCGAGGACGCGTCCCCGCCCGCCGCGAAGACGCGCAGCACGAGCGCGGCCTGCGCGGCGCAAAGCTCCGCCGCAAGCAGCTGCTCGGCGCCGAACGGGTCGCCGGACCGGAACAGCTCGAGCGAGAGGGCAATGCCGTGCGCGCGCACCGGGACGAGGAGAAGGCACGAGGCGCCGATGCGGTCCGCGAGCCGCCGGGTCGCAGCCGGAGCACGGGCGAGGTCGGCGAGAGGCGTGTCGGGGAGCTCCCCGGCCGGCAGCAGGCTCCCTTCGAGCTCGGCCGCGAGGGTCTGCGGCGCCGCCACGGCCACCGCCTCGAGCCTCTGCCCGCTCTCGTCCGGAGCGCGAATGACCGCGACATGAGCGGACGACACGGCCCGCGCCGCCTCCACGAGCGCGCGCAGCGCCGCGGAGGAGCTGGTCGACCCTGCGGCGGCCGAGACCGCCCGCGCGAGGATCGCGAGCGACGGAGCCGGGACGCGGACGTCCAGAAGACTTGCCACAAGGGAAGTATCCCGGCGGCGCGCGCCGGATGTCAGTTGGCGACCCGGAAAGAGCCGAGCGCCCCGCGGCTCTCCCAGACCGCACCGCCGCACATCGGGCAGGTCGGTAGGACGCGCTGGACGACCGCGCCGTAGCGGCATTCCGCGCACCGAAACTCGCCCGCGACCAAGGTTCCCGCGACGGCAAACTCTACGAATCCAGTGTCGTCGAGCGCGACGTCGAGTGGTGCAGGGCCGACAGGCCCCGCCGACTCCGCGACTCGAACCCCCACCTGTGTCACCGCCCCTTGTCCTCGGAGAGGGCCCGCACCATGCGCGCCCGGTGCGCTTCTTTGCCCATACTGCGCCTGTGCAAACGCCAGAGCCGGCCCGTCCGTTCAGGGCCTCCCCGCAGGAACGGCCGCCGCGCCCCGAGCGCGCGACACCCATCGTGGGCAGCTGGGGCACGCGGGTCGCGTGGGTCTCGGCGCTCGTCCTCACGATCTCCGTGTTCACCGACTGGTACGCCGGCACGCTGCCGAACGGCCTCACGCTCGCGGTGACCGGCTGGCACACCGGCTCGCTCGGCAAGCTCGTCTTCTTCATCGGGCTCGCCACCCTGATCCTCGAAGCGTCGCGGGAGGCCGGGATCGTGCTGCCGGCGGCCGTGCCGGACCGGCTGCTGCTGATCGCGCTCGGCGCGCTCGCCGTCATCTTCGTCCTGATCCGGCTCTTCTCCGTGCCGGACACGTACTTCGTCTCGACCGGCCGCGGAATCGGGATCTACATCAGCCTGCTGGCGGCATTGGGCCTCCTCGGGTCCGGCCTGCTCCGCACCGCCGAAGAGCTCCCGTAGCGTTGCCGCGGCGCAGGTGACTGCGGCGTCCTAGACCGGGACGATCGCCTTCGTCTGCTCGAGGAGTTCTTCGAGGTCGAAGGGCTTGCCGACGAAGCCGCGGGCACCGCTGGAGGCAGCCTGCCGCCGCGCCTCGTCGTCTACCTGGCCGCTGAACATCAGCACGGGGATCGCGCCGGCGCCGTGCTGTTCCTGGATGCGCCGCAGCATCTCCCAGCCGTCGACGTGCGGCATCATCACGTCGAGGAGCACGAGCTCCGGCTTGCGGCTCTCGATCGAGGCGAGCCCCTCATCCGCGCTCGCCGCCTCCTGCACGTCGTAGCCTTCCCGCTCGAGCTCGATCCGGACGAGCTCGCGCATCCGCTCGTCGTCGTCGACGAGGAGGACGGCCGGGCCTGCCTGCTGGCGCCCCGGGCCCGAGCGGGCGAGGAACGCCTCGAGGTCGCCGCGCCGGTAGCGCCGGTGCCCGCCGGGGGTGTAGAAGGCCGGCACGCGGCCCTGGTCCGACCATTTGCGGATCGTGCTCTGGGCGACGCCGAGGAAGCGAGCGGCCTGGCCGAGCGTCAGCCACTCCGGGTCGCGGCGCGCTGTCTCGTCCCTGTAGGCCATTGGTGGGAAGTTGTCCAAAACTCCTACTTTTTACACCTGGATGTGGGTCTTTGCCCACATCCTCATGGTTCGTAATCGATAGCGCCGCGTTGATAGGTGTCGAACGCGGCGGCGAGGACGGTGGTCAGGTCGCGCGGCCAGCCGGGCACCGGCGCGCGCTCGTCGAGCACCTCGCGGCCCCAGCGGTCGGAGTCGGCGTAGCAGGCGACCAGCTCCTCGAGCGTGTAGGTCTGCCCCACCCGCTTGCGCAGCTCGTCGAGGAGGAGCTCGTGGAGCTCGAGCAGCTGCCGGTAGCGGGCCGGATCCTCGCGGGCCGCCTCCAGTCGCCGCGTCCCGTCTCTCCACTCGTGCCTGGCGATCTCGATCCGGCTCACGGATCTCGGCTCACTGGGAGCAGCACCGCTCCGGCCAGCGCGGCTCCAGCTCCGCGAGGATCCGCTCGCCGAGCTCGTAGCCCGGGCGCGCGAGGGCGAAGGCGGCGTGCGCGTGCAGGCACTTGAGGCTCCCGCTCCGCCGCGACCCGCCGATGCCGTAGTCGAGCGACGCGCCGCCGTCGCTGCCCGTCTCCCCGCCCGCGAGCTCCCTGCGCAGGCGGCGCTGCTCCTCGTCCCCGGCCGCGAGGCTCGCGGCGAGGTCCGGCACGGCGCGCGCCGTCGTGGTCCAGCGCTCGACGCCTCCGGCGGCCTCCACCCTGGAGAGGGCTGCGACCAGATGCCGGCATGTGAGGTAGTACGTCGTCGGGAACGGCTCCCCCGCCACGTCGTACGGGCTCTGCTCGGTCACGGCCGGCGCGCCGAACGGACAGCGGACGGCGACCCGGCGGAGGGTGCGCGGCTCGCGCCCGAGCTGGCGGGCTACGACTGCCCGATCAGCGTCGGTGACCACGGGAGGCAGCATGACTTCTCGCATGCTGCCTGCGCCGCCACTGCGGGATGTCCTTGACGATGAAGACGTGCTCGCCCGGCCGGACGTAGCCGAGCGTCCGCGCCTCGCGCGCGAGGACCTCGGGGGACGACGCGCGACGCAGCCGCTGCTGGAGCGAGGCATGCTGCCTCTGCAGCTGCCGGACGGCTGCGACCCGCTCCGCACGCTGCGACCTGGCCTGAAGGTAGTCGTGCAGCGGCCGGTAGTAGAGGAGGCCGACGAGGACGAGCGCCCCCACCGCGAACCAGCGGCGGGCGATCGGCCCGGCGACGCGCCGGCGCGGCTTCTTCCTCGCAGCCATCCGGTCCGAGTTCTGCGGCGGGGGCCGCGGTCCTGCGGCGAGCACCGTCCCGCCAAGACCTCCTAGGCGACGACGTCGACCTTGATCACGTTCGTCGTGCCGGGGATGTTGACCGCCGTCCCGGCGGTGATCACGAGCCGGTCGCCGCTCTCGACGATGCCGGCGTCGCGCGCCGCCTCGACGGCGAGTCGCCACAGCTCCTCGACGTCGCCGGTCTCGGAGATGAGCAGCGGCGTCACCCCCCACTCGAGCGCGAGCTGGCGCATCGCCCAGTCGACGTGCGTGAGCGCGACGATCGGGCGGCGCGGCCGCAGACGCGCGACCGCGTTCGCCGTCCGGCCGGTGAAGGTCGGGACGAGGATCGCTTTCGCCTGCAGCGCCTCGGCGAGGTCGCAGGCGGCGTTCGACATCGCCTGGCCGATCGTCGGGTCGTCGGTCGCCTGCGGCAGCTCGTGCCGGTAGTCGAGGCTCGGCTCGACCGCCCGGGCGATCCGGTCCATGTACGCCACCGCCTCGACCGGGTACTCGCCGACGGCCGTCTCGCCGGAGAGCATCACCGCGGAAGTGCCGTCGAGGACGGCGTTCGCGACGTCGCTCGCCTCGGCACGGGTGGGCTCGGGCGAGTGCACCATCGTCTCGAGCATCTGCGTCGCCGTGATTACAGGCTTCCCGCGCTCCAGTGCCTTGTGGATGATCCTCTTCTGGACGAGCGGCACGAGCGCCGGCCCGATCTCCACGCCGAGGTCGCCGCGCGCGACCATCACGGCATCGGTCTCGGCGAGGACGTCGTCGAGGACATCCACCGCCTCCGACTTCTCGATCTTCGCGATCACATGCGCGTGCGAGCCGGCCTGCTCGATCAGCGCGCGCAGGTCGCGCACATCGGCAGGTGAGCGGATGAAGGAGAGCGCGACGAAGTCCGCGCCGGTCGCGAGCGCCCACTCGAGATCCGCGACGTCCTTGCGCGTGAGGGACGGGATCGGCACCGGCACGCCCGGGAGGTTGACTCCCTTGTGCGAGCTCACGAGGCCGCCGACGACGACCGCGCAGCTCGCCCGACCGGCCTCCACCCCGTCGACACGGAGCCTGACGAGCCCGTCGTCGATCAGCACCTCGTGGCCCGGCTCGAGCACGTCCCCGATCACCGCCGGCGCGATCGGAAGCTCGCCGTCTTTCGCGGCCTCCTCGGCGCAGACGGTGATGCGGTCGCCCGTGTGGAGCACGACGGGCTCCTTCAGCTCGCCGATCCGCAGCTTCGGCCCCTGCAGGTCCGCGATCAGCGCAATCGGGCGGCCGACCTCGGACGCGATCTCGCGCACGAGCCAGGCCCGCTCGGAGTGCTCCGCATGCGTGCCGTGCGAGAGGTTGAAGCGAACCGCGTCGACGCCGGCGGTGATGAGCGCGCGCAGACGCTCCCGCGAGTCGGACGCCGGCCCGAGCGTCGCGACGATCTTGGTACGCCGGTCGATCGGCATACGGCTCAGCGTACTAACGGGCCCGACGCGGGAAGGCGTCCCAGCCGGGGTACACCGCCCGTTCACCGAGCTCCTCCTCGATCCGGAGGAGCTGGTTGTACTTGGCGACCCTGTCGGTGCGCGCCGGCGCGCCGGTCTTGATCTGGCCCGTGCCGAGCGCGACGGCGAGGTCGGCGATCGTCGCGTCCTCGGTCTCGCCCGAGCGGTGGGACATGACCGCCGTGTAGCCGTTCGCGTGCGCGAGTTGCACCGCCTCGATCGTCTCCGTCAACGTCCCGATCTGGTTGACCTTCACGAGGATCGAGTTGGCGACGCCACGGTCGATGCCCTCCTGCAGGCGCGCGGGACTGGTGACGAAGACGTCGTCGCCGACGAGCTGCACGCGGTCGCCGAGCTGCTCGGTCAGGGCGCGCCACGAGTCCCAGTCGTCCTCCGCGGCGCCGTCCTCGATCGAGACGACCGGGTACCGCTCGACGATCTCCGCCCAGAAGCCCGGCATCTCGGCGCTCGACTTATCGCGGCCCTCGAAGCGATAGACGCCGTCGGAGAAGACCTCGCTCGCCGCGGGATCGAGCGCGATCGCCACCCGGTCGCGATGACCTGCGCGCTCGGCGGCCTCGAGGATCAGCTCGATTGCGGTCTCGCTCGACTCGAGGTTCGGCGCGAAGCCGCCCTCGTCGCCGACGAGGGTCGAGAGACCGCGTTCCGTGAGCAGCTTCTTCAGCGCGTGGTACACCTCGACGCCGACCTGCAGCCCTTCGGAGAACGACGAGGCGCCGGCAGGGACAACCATGAACTCCTGCAGGTCGATCGAGTTGTCGGCGTGCGCGCCGCCGTTGATCACGTTCATCATCGGGACCGGCAGCGGCGTCTCGCCCACCGGCCGGAGGTTCTCGTAAAGCGGGAGGTTCACACCGGCAGCCGCAGCCTTCGCCGCCGCGAGCGAGACTCCGAGGATCGCGTTCGCGCCTAGGCGGCTCTTGTTGGGCGTCCCGTCGAGCTCGATCAGCGTGCGGTCGAGCTCCGACTGGTCAGCCGCGTCCAGCCCGCGGATCGCGTCCGCGATCTCGCCGTTGACGTTCGCAACCGCCTCGAGCACGCCCTTCCCGCCGTACGCGGCGCCTCCGTCGCGCAACTCGACTGCCTCGTGGACGCCGGTCGACGCGCCCGAGGGGACGATCGCCCTGCCGAGGGAGCCCGCGACCACCTCGACCTCGACCGTCGGGTTCCCGCGGGAGTCAAGAACCTGACGTGCGTGTACGCCGCTGATCGCGCTCAGCCGGTCTTCTCCTTGGCCTGGTCGAAGTACGCGTCCTGCCGCTCGAGCGGCAGCTCGCTCCAATTCTCCCCGGCCGCCGCCGCGAGCGTCTCGGCAACCTCCACCCGCTTGCGGAAGCGCTGCGCTGCCCGCCGCAGCTCGAGCTCGGGATCCACGTCGAGCCTACGTGCCACGTTGACCGCCGCGAAGAGGACGTCGCCGAGCTCGTCGCCCGAGGGCTCCTCGTCGAGCTCGCGCAGCTCGTCGGCGAGGTCGGCCATCGCACCGGCGAGATCCGGGTACTCGAAGCCGACGGCCTTCGCGCGCTGCTGGATCTTGCGGGCGTAGAGCAGGCCGGGGAGCCCGTCGGCGACGTCGTGGAAGATGCCCTCCCGGCCCTCCTGCTCGCGCTTGATCCGCTCCCAGTTCGAGCGGACACGGTCGGCCGTTCGCGCCTCGACGTCGCCGAAGACGTGCGGGTGCCGCCGCACGAGCTTCTCGTGCACGCCGCGCGCGACCTGCGCGAGGTCGCCCGCACCGCGCTCCTCGAGCAGCAGCGCGAGGAAATAGACCTGAAAGAGCAGGTCGCCCAGCTCGTCGAGCAGCTTCACGTCGTCCGCGGCGAGCGCCGCGTCCGCGACCTCGTAGGCCTCCTCGACCGTGTGCGGGACGATCGTCGCCTCGGTCTGCTCCCGGTCCCAGGGGCACTCGCGGCGCAGCCGCTCCGTCAGTCGCTGCAGCTCGAGAAGGGCCTCGTCAAGGCCCTCCACTCAGCCGGTCGTGGTTGCTGGAGTCGAGACCGTCGGCGCGGTCGTCGTCGCGGGCGCGTAGCCCGACTGGTACGCGACCTTCTTCGCGTAGTCCTTCTTCACCTTCGCGAGCCAGTTCGACCAGGCGACCTGCTTCTTCTGCTGGGCCAGGTTGAGCTGGATCTGCGACGCGACCTCGGCGAACGTCTGCGTGTGCGCCGGCTTGACCGGCGAGAGCGCCTGGATGATGTGGTAGCCGTAGGCGCTCTTCACGGGCTGCGAGATCTCGTGCGTCTTGAGAGCGAAGGAGGCCTTGTCGAACGGCGGCACGGTCTGCTGGCAGGCGCCGCTCGTGCCGCCGTGCGCGACGCAGAGCTTTCCGCCCACCTTCGCAGAGGTCGTGTCCTTCGAGTACTGCTTCGCCAGCTTGGCGAAGTCCGCACCGTTCTTCAGCTTGGTCTCGATCTGCTGCGCGAGGCTCTTGCTGTCGACGAGGATGTGCCGCACCTCGCGAGTCGGCGGGGTCGTGAACGCTGACTTGTTCTGGTCGTAGTACTTCTTCGCAGCGGACTTCGTGATCTTGACGTTCGACGTCACCTTGTTCTGGAGCTTCTCGCCGAGGATCGTGGGCTCGAGGCTGTACTGCTCGTACTCGGGAATCGTGATGTGCGCGTTCTTCAGCGCGGCGGCGAACTTCTTCCCACCGTACGACTTCTTGATCTGCGCGAGGCGGGCGTCGACGTCCTTCTGCGAGACGGTCACGCCGAGCTTCTTGCCCTCCTGCTGCAGCTCGTCCTCCTGCACGAGGAAGCTGACCGCCTGGTCCCGGAGCTGCGTGTAGGCCGGGGTGCCGACCTTCGGCTCGCCCTGTCCCTGCGCCTTGTACTTCGCGAAGGCCACGGCCATGAGCGCGTTGAACGTCGACTTGGTGATCGGTGTGCTGCCGACCTTGGCGACCGCGTCGTTGGGGACGTTGCCGTTGCCGCCGCCTCCTCCGCCGCAGCCGGCGGCGAGCAGGGCGACGAGGGCGAGGGGAGCGAGCAGAATCAGCAGACGAGTCTTCATTTCCATCCAGTGAGGTCGAGGTCGCGGGAGCGCCGGAGAGACGAAAGGCGGTCTCAGGCCGCCCGGCGCGCGTCCAAGATAGCATCGACAAGCCCGACCGCCTGGGCTATTTCCTCCTGCCCGCGCATACTTACTTCCTGCTTAGCCGAGACGTAGACCGCCGTTTTCGCCCGGTCCCGCAGCTCGCGTAGCTCACCGGAACCGAGCACGAGCCGGCCGACCGTCGCCTTGCCGCCCTGGAAGACGAGGTAGTCGGCCCCGAGGAGCGCGACCTTGATCTTCGCCTCCTGGATCCGGAACAGGTTCACGACCGGCTCCGGCAGCGGCCCGTAGCGGTCCTCGAGGGCGGCCTGCAGCTCGCGCAGCTCGTCCTCGGTCTCCGCGAGCGCGAGCCGGCGGTGGACGTCGATGCGGAGCGCCTCCGAGTCGACGTACGCACCCGGCACGTAGGCGTCGACGCGGGCGTCCACCCGCACCGGCCGCACAGCGATCCGCTTCTGCCCCTGCAGCTCGGCGACCGCCTCGTTCAGGAGCTCGACGTACAGCTCGAAGCCGACGGCGGCCACGTGGCCGGACTGTTCCGCGCCGAGCAGCTCCCCGGCGCCGCGGATTTCGAGATCGCGCATCGCGATCGCGAAGCCGGCGCCGAGCTCCGTGTGGTCGGCGAGCGTCGCCAGCCGCGCCCGCGCCTCCGGGGTCAGCTCGCGTGCGTCGGGGTAGAACAGGTACGCGAAGGACGTGGCGTCGGAGCGGCCGACGCGGCCGCGGATCTGGTAGAGCTGGGCGAGGCCGAGCATGTCGGCCCGCTCGACGATGAGCGTGTTCGCCTGCGGGATGTCGATCCCCGACTCGATGATCGTCGTCGAGACGAGCACGTCGGCGTCGCCGCGCAGGAACGCGTGCATCCGCTCCTCGAGCTCCTTCTCGCGCATCTGGCCGTGCGCGACCAGGAAACGGAGCTTCGGGCACAGCTGCTGCAACTGCTCGGCCCGCTCCTCGATCGTCTCGACGCGGTTGTGGAGGAAGAAGGCCTGTCCCTCGCGTTCGGCCTCGCGCTCGAGCGCGAGCTGCACGAGCTCCTCGTCGTACTCGCCGACCGTCGTCCGGATCGGCCGCCTGCCCTCGGGCGGGGTCTCGATGATCGAGATGTCGCGCATGCCGGCCAGCGAGAGGTGCAGCGTGCGCGGGATCGGGGTCGCGCTGAGCGTCAGCACGTCCACCTCGAGGCGTAGCGACTTGAGCAGCTCCTTCTGCGCGACGCCGAAGCGCTGCTCCTCGTCGAGGATCACGAGCCCGAGCTCCTTCGGAATCACGTCGCGGCTGAGGATCCGGTGCGTCCCGATCAGGACGTCGACCTTGCCCGCCGTGAAGTCGGCGAGG
The DNA here is from genome assembly GCA_045806005.1 of Gaiellaceae bacterium. Lineage (GTDB taxonomy): Bacteria > Actinomycetota > Thermoleophilia > Gaiellales > Gaiellaceae > Palsa-739. Next base: position 9,981 of record JBJMKE010000082.1, on the reverse strand, counting down.
ATCTTCTTCGTCTCCTTCGGCGGCACGAAGCGCGAGACCATCTCGACCCGCACCGGGAAGTCGCGGAAGCGGTCGCGGAACGTGTTGTAGTGCTGCTCGGTGAGGATCGTGGTGGGCGCGAGGAGCAGCACCTGCCGGCCGTTCACGGCGACGCCGAACGCGGCGCGTACCGCGACCTCGGTCTTGCCGAAGCCGACGTCGCCGCAGACGAGCCGGTCCATCGGCCGCGGCGTCTCGAGATCCTCCTTCACCGCCTCGATCGCCGCCTCCTGGTCGGGCGTCTCGCGGTAGGGGAAGCTTGCTTCGAGCCGCGGCAACCATTCGTGCTCGAGGTCGTACGCGATCCCCTCCCGCGTCTGCCGCTGCGCGTAGAGCTCGATCAGGTCGCCGGCGAGGTCGCGCACGGACTCGCGCGCCCGCGACTTGAGCGTCTGCCACGCCTTGCCGCCGAGCTTCGAGAGCGCGGGAGCCGAGGCGTCGGCGCCGACGTAGCGCGAGACCTTGCCCAGCTGCTCGTGCGGGACGTAGAGCCGGTCCTCGCCGCGGAAGGCGAGCTGGAGGTAGTCGCGCGTGACGCCGGCGACGGTCTTCGTCTCGAAACCCAGCAGCCGGCCAACGCCGTGATCCTCGTGCACGACGTAGTCGCCGGTGCGGAGGTCGGCGAAGGACTGGAGCGCGCGGCCGCCGAGCCGGCGCTCGCGCGGCGCGCGGCGGCGGAAGACCTGGTGATCGGGCAGGAGGACGAGGCCGAGGTCGCGCCAGACGAAGCCGCGGCGCGCGGGTGCGATCGCGAAGAGCAGCTCGGCCTCCTCCGGCAGCTCGTCTCCCGGCTCGAGCAGCCTCGCCTCGACCCGCCGGAGCAGGTTCTGGGTGCGCAGCGCCTCGCCGCGGTGCGCGAAGGCGACGACGACGCGCTGGCCCGAACGGATGAGCGAGGCGAGCTCGCTCTCGGCCTCTGCGAGCCCGCGGGCGGCGATTGCGGGCCGCTGCGCCTCGAAGGCGAACGGCTGCGCCTGCGGGAACGGGTCGAGCTCCGTCGCGCCGGCGAGCGACGGCGGAGTCGCGAGGCCGTCCTCCTCCCAGACCCTGCGCACGTCGTCGGGCTGGAAGACGAGCTCGGGCGGCCCCTCGAGCGGCGGCACGAGGTCGTCGGGCGCCGACCCCGCCGCAGGCCCCTCCCCCTCCTCGCCAAGTAACACAGTGTCACTAAGTTGGACAGTGTCCAATCGGAGCTCGGCCGCCGGGTAGAGCGTCGCCTCGACGACCGGGTGGAGGGCGCGCTGGGTGAAGGGCGAGAAGGCGCGCACCGACTCGATCTCGTCGCCGAAGAACTCGATCCGCAGCGGCTCGCGGCCCGTCGTCGGGAAGACGTCGACGATGCCGCCGCGCACCGCGAACTGGCCGCGATCATCGACCCGTTCGACGCGCTCGTAGCCCGCGAGCGCCAGCTCCTCCGCCAATCCCTCGACGCCGATCTCGAGCCCCGCGAGCAGCTCGATCGGCTCGGGCCGCGCGTCGGCCGGCGGCAGCCCTTCGGCGAGCGCGCGCGCCGAGGCGCAGACGAGCCCGCCGCGGCCGAGCACGTGCAGCGCCCGCGCCCGCTCGCCGACGAGGTGCGGCGGCGGCGCCAGGCCCGACTCCCAGGTGACGCCGCGGCTCGGCAACAGCCCGACCGAGTCGTCCCCGAGGAACCACGCCGCACCCTCGGCGGCGTCACGCGCGTCCGCGTCCTCGGGCAGCAGGACCACGAGTCCCCGCTCCACCCGCTCGTGGAGGGACGCGAGCAGGAGCGGCAGCGCCGCCTCCGACACGCGGGCACGCGTCGGCAGCGCAGCTGCGAGCTCGGCGAGGCGCTCGTACTCGACGAGCTCCCGGACGAAGGCGTGGAGTACCGGACGGTCCATGACGAAAGACGGAACTCGGGGTTCCGCGGCGGTCATGGTATTGATGCAGGCATGTGCCGGAACATCCACACGCTCTACAACTTCGAGCCCGCCGCGACCCCGGACGAGGTTCGGCTCGCCGCGGAGCAGTACGTGCGCAAGATCAGCGGCTTCTCGAAGCCCTCGCAGGCGAACGAGCACGCCTTCGCCCACGCGGTCGAGGAGGTCGCCGCGGCCACGCAGCGTCTCCTCGACGCGCTCGTGACGAAGGCGCCTCCGCGCAACCGCGAGGTCGAGGCCGAGCGAGCGCGGGCCCGCGCCGCGAAGCGCTTCGCGACGGCCTAGCTAGTTGTAGACCGCCTTCCCGCCCTCCGCCTCCTCCGGCTGCCGCTCGGGGCGGATGAACAGCGCCCGCCGCGTCCAGTCCGGCAGCCACCAGTTCGCGTCCCCGAGCAGGCGCATGAGGGACGGCACGAGCAGCGCCCGGATCACGGTGGCGTCGAAGATGATCCCCGCCGCGAGCCCGATCGCGAACACCTTGATCTCGAAGCCCGGGCTCGAGGAGAGGACGAGGAAGGCGAACATGAGGATCAGCGCCGCGCTCGTGACGAGCTTGCCGGTCCGCGCGAGCCCGAGCTCGATCGCACGGTTGGTCGAGTGTGTCTCGTCGTACGCCTCGCGCATCCGCGTGATCATGAAGACCTCGTAGTCCATCGACAATCCGTAGAGGAACGCGAAGATCATCAGCGGGATCCACGCGGTGATCGCCTGCGTCGCGCTGATGTTCCAGAGCGACGAGCCGTGGCCCTCCTGGAAGATGAAGACGATGATCCCGAAGGACGCGCCGAGCGAGACGAGGTTGAGGACCGCCGCCTTGATCGGCAGCACGATCGAGCGGAACGCACGCGTCAGCAGCACGAGCGTCAGCACGAGCACGAACGCGAGCACGTAGACGAAGTTCCCGTACACGGCGTGGACGAAGTCGCGGTCGACGGCGGGCACGCCGCCGAGCGTCGCGTCGGTTCCTTGCAACCTGTCGTTCACGCGGTCGATGACGCCCTGGATCCCGGGCGCTGCGCCGTCGATCGCCGGGAACGCCTCGACGAGCGTGTCCGGCCCGCGGTGCCAGGCCGAGCCGGGCGGCGCCGTCGCGCCGGCGATCCCAGGCACGTCCCGCTCCTTCGCGGCGACGGCCTGCGCGTCGCCGCCGTGCTCGACGAGCGTGACGAACGGCTTCATGACGCCGGGCGAGAAGCCGGCGTCGGCGAGCATCTGACGACCCGCGATCGCCGTGCCCTTGCCGGGGAAGTTCTTCAGCTGCGACTCGTTCGGGTTCAGCTGGAGGCCGAGGGCCACGAGCACGACCACGATCGCGGTGCCGACGCCCGCGACCGCCCACGGCCGCCGCAGGACGAAGCGCGCCCAGCGTCCCCAGGCGCCGTCCTCGGGGTGGCCGCTGTCGACGAACCGCTTCGGCAGCACGCGCGCGCGGTTGATCCGGTCGCCGAGCACCGCGAGCATCGCCGGCATGAGCGTGATCGCCGCGACGACCGAGTCGGCCGGGATCAACATGCCGCCGATCCCGATCGAGCGGATGAACGGCAGGGGCAGGATGATCAGCGAGAGGAGCCCGACTGCGACCGTCGAGCCGGAGACGATCACGGAGCGGCCGGCGTGGGTCATCGTCTCGACGAGCGCGGTCTCGGTGTCCTCCCCCTCCCGCAGCTCGTCGCGGAAGCGGAAGATCATCAGCAGCGCGTAGTCGATCGCCACGCCGAGGCCGACGAGCGCGATCAGGAACTGCACGATGATCGAGACGTTCGTGATGTAGGTCAGCGCCCAGACGAGCGTGAACGTGTTGAGGATCGCCGCAACCGCGACCGCGACGGGCATCAGGATCGCGGGCAGCGTGCCGAAGACGAAGAGCAGGATCACGAGGGCGCCGAGACCGCCGATGACCGCCTCGAGGAGGACGCTGCTGCTGCCGCCGCCGTGCGTGCTCGCCTCCTCGAGCGGATCGTGGCCGGTCACCTCGACTCGGATGCCCTGCGCCAGGCCGCGCGCGGCGGCCGCCCGGATGGCCGGCGCGCCGCTCGTCGTGTCGAACGTCGCCGCCCCGGGCGGATAGATCTCCTCGAAGGTCGTGTGCCGGTCCTGCGACACGTACATCGGGTCGTGGGTCGTGAACCAGGAGCTCGTCCGGGCGCCGGGCATCGCTGCGGCGGCGCGCAGCATCGCGGCGCGGATCGCCCCGCTCTTCGTCACGTCGCCGGCGGTGTGGAAGACGACCACGGCGGGCGGCCGGACGCCGGTGCCGAAGGCCTTCAGCGTGCGCTGGTTCGCCTCGTAGGCGGACTTCCCCGGGATGGAGAAGCTCTGATACCACCGGTTCGAGACCTGGCCTGCGGCGAAGCCGCCGAAGAGCGTGAGGACGATCCACGCTGCGATGACCTTCCAGCGGTGGCGGGCGACGAAGTGCGCGAGACGAGCCAGCATGCTTCTCCTTACGTTGGTTCCGTGACAAATCGTTCTGTTGCCGAATCGTTCACTAGCTGTATCATATCCGTGTGGCCGCACGCAAATCCGAACCGGGCGAAGCGGAAACGCCGCCGTTTCGGAGTGTCGGGTTCATGCTCTCGAGCCTCGGCTACGCGGTCTCGCGCCGGTTCCACGGCGTGCTGCGGCCGCTCGGGCTCGAGCCTGGCGAGTTCGCACTGCTCCGCGCCGTGGCGGCCGGCGACGGCGAGCCACAGAACGCGCTCGCGGAGCGGCTCCACATCTCCCCCAGCTGGATGGTCGCGATCGTCGACGAGCTCGAGCAGCGCGGCCTGCTCGAGCGCAAGCCGCACGCCCACGACCGCCGGGTCCGCAACCTCCACCTGACGACCGCCGGCAGGAAGCTCCTCCGGCAGGCGGAGCGGCAGGCGGCGAAGTTCGACCGGCAGGTTGCAGACGGACTGGGCGAAGCGGAGGTCGGGCAACTGCTCGACCTGCTCGACCGCGTCGCCGCCGCCCTCGAGCTCGAGCCCGGGGCCCACGCCGCCATGCGAGAACGCCGCTAGCGGCGGTTGACCTGGATCTGGGCGCGCTCGACGCCGTCCGCGTCGAGCGTCTCGACCGCGTCGGCGGCCCGCCCGACGAGCCCTTCGGCGTCCTCGTGCGCCGCGAAGTCCGCCAGCACCCAGTCGGCCAGCGGCCGCGGGTCCCCTCGCTCCGGGCGGCCGACGCCGACGCGAAGCCGCAGAAACTCCTGCGTCTTCAGATGCTGCGCGATCGAGCGCAGGCCGTTGTGGCCGGCGAGACCGCCGCCGAGCCGCAGCTGGAGCCGGCCGAGCTCGAGATCGCTCTCGTCGTGCACGACGAGGACGGCCTCGGGCGCCACCTTGAAGAACGCCGCGGCCACGCCGACCGAGCGGCCCGACTCGTTCATGTACGTCTCGGGCTTGAGGAGGGCGAGCTTGTGCCCCTCGAGCCGGATCTCGGCGATCCGCCCGGAGAACTTCGACCGCCAGGAGCCGCCGTGCCTGCGTGCGAGCTCGTCCGCCACCATCGCGCCGACGTTGTGCCGGTTGCCCGCGTACTCGCGACCGGGATTGCCCAGCCCGACGACGAGCAGGTCGAGCGAGGACCCGTCCCGGCGCGGCCATAGCCGCATGACTCAGTCAGCCCTCGACGGTGCCCTGGTCGCCGGCGGCGTCCGCATCCGGCTCGGCAGGCTCGCCCGCCGCGCCCTCGGCAGCCTCGCCCTCGACTCCCTCTTCGCCCTCGGCGGCCTCGGCCTCGGCCTCCATCGCCGCGAGCTCCTCCTCGGTGGGCTCGGGCTCCACGACCCTGGTGGGCGCGGTGACCGTGGCGACGACCGTCTCGGGATCGTCGAGCAGGGTGGCGCCTTCCGGCGCGGTCAGATCCGAGATGCGCAGGGTCCCGCCGATCTCCATCCCGGAGACGTCGAGCTCGAGATGCTCCGGAACCTCGAGCGGCAGTGCCTCGACGTTCACCTCGCGCAGCGGCTGCGAGAGCACCCCGCCCTCGCGCACGCCCGGCGCATCCTCGGCCCCGAGGAGCTGCACCTGGACCGAGGCGATGATCGCCTGGTCGAGCCGGACCTCCTGCAGGTCGACGTGCGTGACGCCGCCGCGCACGGGATCGACCTGGTACTCCTTGAGGATCGACGCGTGAGTGGTGCCCTTGCCGTCGATCTCGACGTCCAGGATCGAATGCAGGCCGCCCGCGCCGGTGAGCGCCCGGCGCAGCTCGCGCTCCTCGATGGAGATCGCGACGGGCTCGCCACTGCCGTAGAGGACGCCCGGCACGAGCCCCTCCTTGCGCAGGCGGCGTGACTCGGCCGATCCGAGCCTGTCGCGATTGGCGACGACGAGCTTGGTGCGTTCTCCGGCCATTCCGGCGGGGGAGTGTAGCGGCCGCCTACGGCGGGTGCCGCATGCTGCGCCGTCCGTGGAACGGCGCGAGCTGCCAGCCGCCGCGCTCGAAGCTGCCCGGCCGCATGTGGGCGAGCGCGCGCACGGTGTACGCGCGCCAGATCCGGGCGGGGAACGTCCCACCCTGCACCTCGACGCCGTGCACGTCCCACATCGAGCGCGGATGGAGCGGGTAGCCCACCCAGGTGACGGTCGTGAGCTGCGGCGTGTAGCCCGGCGAACCAGGCATCCGTCCAGCGGGTCGTCGTCCCCGTCTTGCCGGCGACGGGACGGCCCGGGATCTGCGCGGCGACGCCGGTTCCCTTGCGCACGTTCGCCTCGAGCACCTTCGTCACCGTCCACGCGACGCCGGGCGGCAGGACGCGGTAGTTGTACGGCGAGTACTTCATCAGGACGGCACGGTTCGCGGCGACGACCTTCGAGATCCCGTACGCACCGTGGTAGATGCCGCCGCTGGCGAGGGTCTCGTACGCCGAAGCAAGGGAGAGCGGCGTGACCGAGTTCGAGCCGAGCCCGATCGACGGGACGACCTCCAGCGGGGACTTGATCCCCATCAGGTTCGCGACGCTCGCGACGCTGGCCGGGCCGAGGTCGAGCGTGAGCTTCGCGTAGACGACGTTGTCGGACAGGAGCGTCGCCTTCGTGAGCGTCTCCGGCCCGAAGTAGCGGTTCTCGTACGTGCGCGGGGTCCACGGCCTCGACTGCGGCGTCGGCCGGTACGTGAACTTCGAGGAGTCGTACCACGTCCTGTTCGGGTCGGCGTGGTGGAGCCAGACGGCGTCGGTCAGGACGAACGTCTTGAAGGCCGACCCGGTCTGGCGGGCCCCGTTCGCGGGCAGGTCGAACTGCAGCTCGTGGCCGTGCCAGCTCGAGGCGAGCGCCCTGATAGCGCCCGAGCGCGGGTCGAGCGAGACGAGCGCCGCGGCCGGATCCCCGGGGCGGCCGAGGGCGTTTCGCATCGCGTTGAGCGCGATCGTCTGGGCCCGGGGGTCGAGCGTCGTGTACACGCGCAAGCCGCCGTTCGCGACCTGCGCGCGGCCGTACGTGGCCACGAGCTGCGACTCGACGTAGGAGAAGAAGTTCGGCATCCGGGCGGGCCCGTAGCGATGACCGGGATGGAGCCGCAGCGGACGGTGCACGAGCCGCCGGTAGTCGGCGCGAGAAAGTATCCGGTCGACGCGCATCGCGTGCAGCACCTCGTTCCGGCGCGCCAGCGCGGCGTGCGGGTGGGCAAGCGGGTTGTACGCCGTCGGCGCCTGCGGGAGCCCGGCGAGCAGCGCCGCCTGGGCGGGACCGAGCCGCGCCGCCGGGACGCCGAAGTACGTGCGTGCCGCGGCCTCGATCCCGAGCGTGTGGGCTCCGTACGGGATCCGGTTCAGGTACTCGCCGAGGATCTCGCGCTTCGTCTCCTGCTTCGTGAGCTTGAGCGCGAGACAGGCCTCGAGCCGCTTGCGCGCGAACGTCTTGTCGTCGCTGAGGTAGAGGTTCCGGACGAGCTGCTGGGTGATCGTGGAGGCGCCCTGCACCGTCTGTCCCGCGGCGACGTCGGCGAGAGCGGCGCGCGCGATGCTCGTGTAGTCGAGGCCGTCGTTCGTCCAGAAGGTGCGGTCCTCGGCCGCGACGGTCGCCTTCCTGATCCACGGCGACATCGCGTCGTAGGCGACCGGCTGCCGGTGGATCGGAGCCGGGATCGCGCCCAGGTAGTAGCCGTTGCGCGCATAGACGACAGACGTGATCGGCAGGGCCTTCGCCTCCCTGCCCGCGAGCGAGCAGTCGCTGAGCGCGGAGTGCACGGCCCTCCCCGCCGCGACCGCACCGCCGGCGAGTGCCGCGACCACGAGCATGACCGCCGCGAGCGCGAGGGGCCACAGCGGGACCCGACCAGTCGAGCGCGCGAGGCGCCGCCGCCGCAGCGCGAAGAGCAGGAGCAGCAGCTCGTCGTCCCTACGCCGGGAACCCCGTCCGGGCCGGGCCATACGGGGTCAACGACCCGCGGGCGGAGGCGGATGCTCTCCGTCTACCGTGACGGAGTGGACTTCGAAGGCCTGCTGGCGGGATGGGACGGCGAGCACGCGGTCGTGCGCCATGACCCCGAGAGCGGCGCCTGGATGTTCGTCTGCGTCCATTCCACGGTGCGCGGGCCGGCGGGCGGCGGCACACGGATGCGGGTCTATCCCGCCCCGCCCGAGGGCCTCGCCGACGCGATGCGCCTGTCGGAGGCTATGACCTGGAAGATGGCCGCGGCCGGGATGCCGCGCGGCGGCGGCAAGGCCGTGCTCGCGGTGCCGGCGCTGCCCTCGGGCGAGCCGCGGCGCCGGCTGCTGCGGCGCTACGGCGAGCTCGTCGCCTCGCTCGGCGGCAGCTACCGCACGGCGGGCGACCTGAGCATCGCGCCGGAAGATCTCGACGTGGTGGCCGAGACCTGCCCCTGGGTCTACGGGACGACGCACGGCGGCGGCAACAGCGGCCGCGGCACCGCCCGCGGCGGCCTGCACGCGATCCGGGCGACGGTCGAGCACGCGTTCGGCTCGCCCGAGCTCGCCGGGCGCAGCGTCCTCGTGCAGGGCGCGGGGTCCGTGGGGGCGGTGCTGGCGCGAGAGCTGGCCGAGGCGGGCGCACGCGTCCTCGTCAGCGACGTCGACGAGGAGCGAGCCGCCGCGACCGGCTGCGAGACGGTGTCGCCCGAGCGGGTCGTCGAGACGGAGGTGGACGTCTACTCGCCCTGCGCGGTCGGCGGCACGCTCAACGCCGAGTCCATCCCGCGCCTCGCTTGCCGCGCGATCGCCGGCTGCGCGAACAACCAGCTCGCCGAGCCGCAGGACGCGGAGCGGATACGCGAGCGCGGCATCCTCTACGCGCCGGACTTCGTGGTCAACGCCGGCGGGATCATCCAGCTGATCGGCCTCGAGGACGAGGGCTGGGACGAGACGCAGCTCGAGGCGGCCCTGGCCGGGATCGGCGACACGCTGCGGACGCTCTTCGCCGAAGCCGAGACAGACGGCATCACGCCGGCCCAGGCCGCCGACCGGCTGGCCCGCCGCCGCGTCGCAGAGGCGCGCGCAGCCTAGAAGAGCTGGTTCTCGCCGCCGAAGATCGCCGAGACGGAGTCGTCCGCGAAGACGTTCATGATCGCCTCGGCGAGCAGGCCGGAGACGCTCAGGACGGTCATGTTGTCGGGCCGCCGGCGGACGTCGAGCGGGACCGAGTCGGTGACCACGATGCGGTCGATCTCGGACTCGCCGATCTGCTCGAGCGCGTCGTCGGAGAGGAGCGCGTGCGTCACGAAGACGTTGACCTCGGTCGCGCCGTGCTCCTTGAGCGCCGCGGCGCCGGCAATGAGGGTGCCGCCGGTGATCGTCACGTCGTCCCCGACGATCGCGACCTTGCCCCGCACCTTGCCGGTCACCTCTGTGATCTCGGCCCGCTCGTGCTCGGGCCGCATCTTGTGCATGATCGCGAAGCTCGCCTCGATCATCTCCGCGAAGCGGACGGCGTGCTTCGCGCGGCCTGCGTCCGGCGCGACCGCGACGACATCACCACGACCGGTGGAACGCTGATCGCCGGCGCGAAGGCGCTCAAAGAGCACGGGGCGAGCGACGTCTACGTCTTCGTCACCCATGCGCTGCTCTCGCGCGAGGGTCTCGAGCGGTTGAGCGAAG
>JBJMKE010000081.1:0-16099 GCA_045806005.1 Gaiellaceae bacterium | reverse complement strand
AGGCGGGGACGATCACGCTGATGCGCTCGGACCAGCTCTCGGCCGCGCAGACCGGCATCCAGGGCGTCCGCGTCCTCAGCGCGTGGCTCCTCGTGGCGGTGCTCGTCCTGTACGGCGTTGCGATCTGGCTCGCGCGCGGCGCCCGGCGGGCGACGCTGCGCAATGCCGGCCTGGGGCTCGCGCTGGTGGGGCTGCTCGTGCTCGTGATCCGGCATCTGCTCGGCAACTACCTCGTCAGCTCCCTCTCGGCCCCGGGCTACGAGCACACGACGCACCGGCTCTGGCTGATCGGCACCTCGATTCTCGGCCAGATCGGAAGCGCTGCGCTGCTCTACGGGCTCGTCGCGGCGCTCGGCGCGATGCTCGCCGGGCCGACGGGGATCGCCACCCGGGTGCGCAGCTGGTTCGCGCCCGTGCTGAACGAGCAGCCGGCGGTCGCCTGGGGGACGGTCGCCTTCGCCTACCTCCTGCTGCTCCTCTGGGGCGGCACGCATGCGCTGCGCGTCTGGTGGGGCATCCTGCTCCTCGGCGGACTGCTCGCACTCGGAGTCTTCGCCCTCCGGCTCCAGACCCTGCAGGAGTTCCCGCCGGGTACGGCCGCCTTGCCGGCCGCGGCCGGCGCCGATCCTTCCGCGACCGACGAGCTCGAGCGGCTGACCGCGCTGCACACGGCGGGCGCGATCGACGACGCCGAGTTCGAGGCCGCGAAGAAGGCAGCACTCACCTAGAGAAGGGGGTCTTTCGGCATGGAACAGGCACAGGTGGCCGCCCCGTACGAGTCGGCCGGGCAGGGCGGCACTCCGCTCTGGTGGATCCCGCTCGTCTCGGGGTCGCTCTGGATCATCTTCGCCATCGTCGTCTTCCGCTTCGACTACACGACCGTCTCGGCCGTATCGATCCTGGTGGGCTGCGTCTGCCTCGCCGGAGCGCTCTTCGAGGCGATCGCCGCAGCCGCCACGCACGGGTGGTGGCGCATCCTCAACATCGGCCTGGCAGTCGTGTTCGCGATCATCGGCGTGGTCGCGTTCGTGCACCCCGGGGACACGTTCGAGGCCCTCGCCTCGGTCTTCGCCTTCTACCTCCTGCTCCGCGGCACCTTCGACATCGTGGTCGCCATCCTCGCGCGGGGCGTGGAGCTCTGGTGGGTCGGCCTGATCTCCGGCACCGTCCAGATCCTGCTCGCCTTCTGGGCGGCGGGCGACTTCGGGCACAAGGCGTTCCTGCTCGTGGTCTGGGTGGGCGCGTCGGCTCTCGCCCACGGGATCGTCCAGATCGTGACCGCGTTCCGCCTCAGAAATCCGCACTCCGCCTAGCGGGGCATGATCTCCGCCACGCGCTCGTCGACGTCAACGAAGGGAGTCCCGAATGCTCGCATCCAGCTTCTCGTTCTGGGACGCGATCTGGCTGATGATCGTGTTCTTCGCCTGGATCATGTTCTTCACCTGGGTCGTGCTGCTGCTGATCGACAACTTCCGCAGGAGCGACCACAGCGGTTGGGCGAAGGCAGGCTGGGCCCTCTTCATCATCTTCCTGCCGATCATCGGCGCCCTGACGTACACGATCGCGCGGCCGGCCAGGGCCGGCGGCTACGAGGGCTACAGCCACGGCTCCGGGTCGAGCACCTCGACCGCAGAGGAGCTCTCCCGGCTGAGCGATCTCCGCGCGCAGGGCGCGATCAGCGACGCGGAGTTCGCGGACCTCAAGGCCCGGACGATCGCCTCCTCATGAGCGTCTAAAGGGGGCGCCCCCGGCGCGGCGGGGCGTCCCCTCTCGGGGTGCGCGGCCCACGCGGGAGGTATGGCCCACCTGCGTCCCGGCGACCGGCCTGCGCCCTTGGCCGAAACCGACCTCGGTCGCAGGCTGAAGGCCATGGGTGTGGTGGAACCGCTCACGCGCGTGGTCCCCGCGCCGCCGGACGCGGTCGTTCCGCTGCCGGGAGCAGGGCACGCAGTCGTCAGGACGGCGCTCCTCAACAGGCTTCGCGGGACGGCCGAAGGCACGATCGCCACGCTGGTCGCGCCCGCGGGCTACGGCAAGACGACGCTGCTCGCCCAGTGGGCCGAGCGCACCCGCAGGCAGGTGCTCTGGGTCGGCCTCGAGCCGGAGGACGACGACGCGGAGATGGTCGAGGCGCGGCTCGGGGCGCTCGCGGACGTGCCCGGGCTTCTCGCGCTCGTCGACGACGTCCATGTCCTTCGCTCGCCCCCGGCGCTCGAGGCGCTGCGGCGGCTGCTCGGCCGCAGGGCACCCAGCACGACCGTCGCTCTCTCGGCGCGCCGCCCGCCGAAGCTGGCGCTCGCCCGCCTCCGGGCCGAGGGTTGCCTGCTCGAGCTCGGGGCGAACGACCTGGCGCTCACGGGCCGGGACGCCCAGACCCTGCTCCGCCGTGCCGGAGTCCTGTTGCCGGCGCAGGAGGCCGAGGCACTGGCGGAGCGGCTCGAGGGATGGCCGGCAGCGCTCTACCTCGCCGCGCTCTCCCTGCGCGCCGGAGCCCAGGCCTCCGCAGTGGGTTCCGACGACCGCTTCATCGCCGACTACCTCGAGACGGAGCACCTAGTGGTGCTGTCCCCAGTTCAGCATGATTTCGTGCTGCAGACGTCCGTCTTCGACCAGCTCACGGCCGAGGCGTGCGACGCCCTGCTCGACCGGAACGACTCGCGCCGGATGCTCGTGTCGCTCGAGACCGCCGGCATGGTCGTCCCCCTCGACCACCGGCGGCGTCGCTACCGCTACCCGCGCCTCGTCCGCGACTTTCTGCGAGTCGAGCTCGAGCGGTCGGAGCCGGAAGCCGCCCGTACCCTGCACCGGGCGGCGGCGACCCGCGCCGCCGAGCTCGGCGAGACAGAGGAGGCCATCGAGCACGCAGCGGCCGCGGGCGACCCGGCCGGTGTCGCAGAGCTCGCGGAGCAGCTGGCCGTTTCCGCCTGCGGGCGCGGCAGGCTGGACACGCTCGAGCCCTGGCTCGACCTGCTCCACGACGACGTGGAGATCGAAGCCCATCCGGATCTCTGCCTCACAGCGGCGTGGCTGTACGCCCTGCGAGGCCGTGCCGCCGACGCCCAGCACTGGGCCGACGCTGCGACACGCGGACTCGGCGGTCGCGACCCCCGGCTCCATGTGCTGAGAGCGCTCCGCTGCCGCGACGGGGCCGACCAGATGCTCGACGATGCGAATGCTGCGTGCAACAGGCTGCCGGCCGGCCACGCCTGGCGGCCGGCGGCCGTGCTCGCACGCGGCGCCGCGCTGCTGCTCGCAGGCGACACCGAACGGGCCGAGCGCGAGCTGGTCGAGGCGATCGAGCTCGGCACCGCCGCCGGCGCGAGCGAGCTGGCCATCGTCGGCCTCTGCCTGCGCGCGACGCTTGCGACCGCCGAGACCGAGCACGCGGACGCCGAGGCGTTTGCCGCCGAGGCCGCCGGGCTCTCGGCAGCCGAGCCGGCCGCCGCATCGCTCGCCGGGCTCCTCCTCGAGGCCGTCGGCGCGCACGATGCCGCGCGCCGCGGCGATCTCGCCGAAGCGGCCGCCGGGCTCGAGCGCGCCGAGGGACTGCTGCCCGCCGTGACGCCCGCGGTGCCGTGGCTGGCGGCGCTGGCCCTGCTCGAGCTCGTGCACGTCAGGCTCGCGCTCGCGGATGCCGACGAAGCCCGCGCACTGCTCAGGCGCGTCGGCGACATCTTTCGCGTCCGCCCGCGGCTCGGCGTGCTCGTGCAGCGAAACGCCGAGCTCGACCGTCGCACGCGCGCCCTCGCCGAGCCGGGGGGGCGTTGGGCCTCGAGCCTCACGCCGGCAGAGCGGCGCCTGCTGCCGCTGCTCGCAACCCATCTGTCGTTCCGGGAGATCGGGGAGCGCCTCTACGTGTCGCGCAACACGGTCAAGACCCAGGCGATCGCCGTCTATCGCAAGTTCGGCGTCACGAACCGGAGCGCTGCGATCGAGCGGGCCGTCGCGCTCGGGCTGATCGACGAGACCGCAACCGTGCCGCCCGAAGGCCTGCGGTGCGCGACCTGATTCACCCGCTTCGCGCGATGCCGGGCGTGCGGAGAGCGCCCGCGCCGGCGGCATGAACACCTTCTGGGCCATCGCCTGCAACGCGATGGTGATCGGCGGAGCCGTGTCAGGCGGAGCGCTGTTCTTCTTCTGGTTCGTCGTGTTGCCGAGCAACCTTCCGCCGCGAAGCCCGAACAAGTCGTAGACTCCCGCCTTCCGGGGCTGCGTGCGCGGGAAGGAGCCGGGACGGACAACGAGAGGCGGATCGTGGCGGTGAGCCCTCTGGAGTCCCTCGGCCTCGAGACCGGCCTCGAGCTCCTGTGCGAGTGCGGCCGGTCCGACTGCAGGGAGTCCGTCCGTCTGTCGCCGACGGAGGTCGTGGCGTTTCGCCGCACGGACCGTCCGATAGTGGCGCCGGGTCACCAGGCTGCCGCGGGCCAGTCCGCCCACGAGCCGCGTCCCACCCGCAAGATCACGCCCGCCCGGGTGCTGGCGGTCGACGACAGCGCGACCTTCCTGAGCGTCGCCGACTCCGTGGTCTCCTCGTCGGCCGGGCTGTGCCTGGTGGGCATGGCCGCGTCGGGCGAGGAGGCGATCCGGCTCCTCGCCGACCTACAGCCGGACCTCGTCCTGCTCGACGTCCACATGCCCGGGATCGACGGGTTCGAGACCGCCCGCATCATCCGGGACGAGAGCCCCGAGACGGTGGTCGTCATCGTCTCGGCCGACCCGGACGGCCTCGAAGCGGACGCCGCGTCGGCGGGAGCCGTCGCGATCCTGGGCAAGGTCGACCTGAGCCCCGACGCCCTCGACCAGCTCTGGCTCGAGCACGGGTCGCGCGACCCGGCGTAGCCTCGCGGCGCATGCCTGCATCCCTGCGGCGTGCATGAGCGCCCTCTTTGCTGAGTCCGGGCGTCGCCCAGACTGAGGCAATGGCCTCTCGCCGTGCGCGCCGCCAGGGCCCACGCCTCTTCGAGGGGCCCGTGCTCTTCTCGCGGCTGCGCAGTGACATCGCCGAGCTCGCCGGCTTCGTGTGGCTCGCCGTCGAGGTCGGGAGGCTCGTCCGGTCGAAGTTCGCGAAGGCCCCCGGCGCTCTGACGCCGTGAGCACGACGGCGGGAACGGTGACCTGGCTCGGCCACAGCTGCGCCGGGATCCGGCTCGACGGCCTCCTCATCGTCACCGACCCGGTGCTGCGCGAGCGGATCTTCCACCTCCGGCGCAAGGGCGCCGTCGACCCGGCCGCGCTCGACGGGGTGGATGTGATCCTCGTCTCGCACGTGCACTACGACCATCTCGACCTTCCCTCGCTCGACCAGCTCGACCTCGGGGCCCAGGTGCTCGTGCCGGCCGGCGCCGGCGGGCTGCTGCGCCGGCGAGGCTTCCGCTTCGTCCGGGAAGTCGCCGCGGGCGACGAAGTGGACGTCGGCGCCGTGCGGATCCGGGTCACACACGCCGAGCACACCGCGGGAGGTCGCATGGGCACGGGCAAGACCCTGCCGGTCGGCTATGTGATCGCCGGCACCCGCTCGGTGTACTTCGCGGGCGACACCGACCTCTTCGACGGGATGGGCGAGCTCGGAGACGTCCACGTCGCCCTCCTCCCCGTCGCCGGCTGGGGGCCGCGCCTGCCGGCGGGCCACCTCGACCCGGTGCGCGCGGTGCAGGCGCTCGAACTGATCAAGCCGCACGTCGCGATCCCGATCCACTGGGGCACGTACGCGCCGTGGCGGCGCCCGCGCGGCGCAGACGCTCCCGCCGCCAGCTTCGCGGAGATGGCCGCCACGATCGCCCCCGCGGTGGACGTGCGCGTCCTGCGGCCCGGGCAGTCGTGCCCGCTCAACTGAGGCTCAGCAGGCGGCCGACAACGCGTGCGGCGCGACGAGGTCGACCGGTACCCGGTACGCCTCGAGCGCGAGCAGGATCTCGTCCACGTGGGCACGCCGCCGGAAACCGCTCTGCACGACGGCCTCGGCCGGGACGAAGAGCTCGATCGGATAGGCGCGCTCCCCACGCCAGCCCCGCTGCCCCTCGACGACGGATCCCCAGAGAGCGACGCGCCCGATCACCCGCTCGTCCCGGTAGAGCAGGGCCGGGCTCTCGAGGTACGCGCGCGCGGCGGCGACAGAGTCGACACCGTAGATGCCACAGCGGCAGTCGAAGTCCGGCGCCTCGTGCTCGTTCGGCTCGACCCGCCAGGGACGCCACCGCGGCCTGTGCCCCTGGGTGCAGGTCGCAGCGAGCGGAACCGCCGGCTCCCACACCGTGCCCGCGAAGAGGCTCATCAGGACGACGCGCCCCTCGCGCATGCCGACCCGCCACACTCGCCACGCCTCGACGGGCTCGACGTAGTCCGGGATCGGCCCTACGTCGACTTCGGCGAGCGCGAGCGCGGTCACGTGAAGAACGGCTCGCAGCCTGCTGCCTGGTGGAACGCCTTTTCGAGCTCGCTCTTCGGATCGAGCGACTTCAGGTCGTTGACCGTGGAGGTGAAGCTGTTGAGCATCGACGCGGCGGTCGTGCGGACCGACGCGACGGCTGCCTTGATCTGAGCCGGGCTCGAGTTGTTGCCGTCCAGCGTGTTGTCGATCGCCTTCTTGCCGCTCTGGAGCTGCGCCCTCAGCGTCGCAATGCTCTGCTGCGCCTCGGCGTTCGACGCGGTGGGCGGCTTGCCGAGCTGCTGCAGCGACGACGCCAGCCCCTGCGTCGCCACCTCGGCCTGGTGCCCGGCGTTCTGCAGGCCCGACGACGAGGGATTTTCCCCGAGGCTGGCCTTCGCCCTCTGCAGGGAGGCCTTCCAGGCCCCGAAGGAGGTGCACACTCCGCCCGCCCACGCCACCGTCGCCGAGTTTCCACCGGTGCTCGTGGTCGTCGTCGTGGTCGTTTCACTGCTCCCGCCGCAGGCGCTCGCCGCGAGCCCGAGCGCAACGACGAGTGCCGCGCCGGCCGCCAGGCGCGCTCGCTGCGTGGAGCGGACTTCCATGCGCACATCGGACCAGCCGGGCGCGCGGCGTGCCAGGAAGCGCGCACGTCACTGCGGGGAGGCGCACCTGCGCCCCTTGCTAGGTATCGGGCTCGGCCTCGACTGCCTCCGAGCCGACCTCGGTGTCCGGCTCGGCGAGAAAGAGCAGCGCCGCGCGGACGCGCCTGCTCACGTTGTTGTCGTCGGTGAGATCGAGCTTCGAGAAGATCGAGTTGATGTTCTTCTCGACGGCGCGCTTCGTGAGGAACAGCGACTCGGCGATGGCGGCGTTCGACTGTCCGGCGGCGACGCCGGCGAGCACCTCTCGCTCCCGCTTCGTGAGCTGGCCGAGCGGCGAGTTCCTCGCGCGCATCCTTGCCTCGACGAGCACGTCGACGACCTTCGGGTCGACCACGGAACCGCCGGAGGCCACCGCGCGGATCGCCTCCATCAGCTGGATGCGATGCCCGACCCGCTCCTTGAGCAGGTAGGCCCGGCCCGCGGAGCCCTCCTGGAACAGCCAGAGCGCGTAGTGCGGGCTCACGTACTGGCTGATCACGACGACGCCGATGTCGGGATGGCTCTCCCGCAACGTCGCCGCCGCCTGGATGCCCTCGTCCGTGCTCGTCGGAGGCATCCGGATGTCCGTGATCACCACGTCGGGCTCGTGCGTCTCGACCGCGCGTAGAAGCGACCCGAGGTCCGAGCAGTACTCGAGGACCTCGACCTCCTGCTTCTCGTGCTCGAGCGCGTTGCGAATCCCCTCGCGGATCAGGTACGCGTCCTCGGCCACGACCAGGCGGAAGACGCCGCCCTCGGCGGCCGGCTCAGACGCCGAGGACACTCCGAGCCCCTCGGCCGCGTGCCTCGACCGGAAGGCGGCCCTCGACCGTCGTCCCCTCCCCCGGCGCGGATCTCACGTGGAGCAATCCGCCGACCGCGCCCATGCGGTCCGCCATGTTCGTCAGCCCGGCTCCTCTCGCCGCCAGCGGTGCGTCGAAGCCGACGCCGTCGTCGGAGACCGAGAAGGCCACCACGCGCCCGTCCCGCCAGAGGCGCAGCGATGCGGCGGCGTCGGGACCGGCGTGCTTGTCGACGTTCTGGAGCGCCTCGAGGCAGCAGTAGTAGACGGCAGCCTCGCAATCCTCCGAGAACCTCCCGACGTCCGCGACCCCGAGCGCGACCGGCACGGTCGACCGGCGTGCTGCATCCTGGAGGCCCGCGACGAGCCCCCCGTCCGCGAGGAGCGGCGGATAGATGCCGTGCGCCACCGACCGCAGGTCGTCCAGCGCGTCGTCGAACGCGGCGCTGATTCCGGCGAGCCGGCCGCCCGCGACGCTCTCGTCCTCGACGAGCTCCAGAGCGAGCTCGAGCTGGATCCGGAGCGCGACGAGCTTCTGCTGCACGCCGTCGTGGAGGTCGCGCTCGATCTTGCGCCGCTCGGACGAGGCGGCTCCGACGAGCCGGCGCTGCGACGCGCGGAGCTCGTCGACGGAGTCGAGCAGGTCCTGCTGCAGCCGGCGGTTCTCGAACGCCAGCACCGTGGCGGCGCCGACGGCCTCCACGAGCTCGGGATCCTCGCTCAGCGCCGCGTCGTGGACAAGTGCGAGTATCTGGGCGCCGCCGTGCCCGAACGCGCGCCAGGTCACGCCCTCGTTCTCGGGCTCGAGGAACACCCGCGTCCCGTGTCGGTCCACGAAGTGCTCTCGCCTCGGCAGCCAGAAGACGAGCCGCGCCTGCGGGTCGTCCAGCACCCGCCGCACGAGCTGCTCGACGGCGGCGACCGACGGGCGGCCGACCAGCCGGCCCGCCATGAGCTCGAGCGCCTCTCCGGCGTACGCCCTGGCGAAGAGCAGTCCTGCGATGAACCCGAGCGGCGCGACGATCCGCGTCCCGACGAAGACGGCGAGGGCCCCCGCCCCGAAGGTGACGCCGCCGAGATCCGCCGCGACGGCGTTGGCCGCGAAGGCGGCGACGAACGGCACCGCGGCCGCGTAGAGAGGCGTGAGCGAACGCCGGCGCGGCCGGGTCGCGCGCGCGAAGTTCAGGCCCATGAAGAGGAGCAGGCCGCTCGCCCAGAGCGCCTGCAGGGTGGCCTCCACGTGCCGGAACGCTCCCGCGGCGCCGCCCGCATCCGCGACGAGCGCCGGGTTCGCGGGGCACGTCCCGATGCAGCGCCCTACGGCGGGGAGACCGGGCACCGTCGACGCGGTGAAGATCAAGGGCAGCTCGCCGAGGACGAAGGCTCCGAACGCGAGCCAGATCACGATCCACGCCGAGCCGCCCGGGCGGGCGCCCGGGAAGGCGAGGAGCAGCCAGGTCGCCCCGATCGCGGCGGCCCATCCGGCCAGGATCCCCACGAGGTACAGCTCCGGGACCGACGAGCCGGCGAGCGAGGTGAGGATGATCAGGGCCGTCTGGCCGAGCAGGAGCGTCCCGACCGCACTCGAGGGCCGGGCGTACCGCCAGAGCAGGCCGGCCAGCGCGTACGTGACGGTGTTGGCGGCGAGAACGCCCGCGAACGCCGTCGGGTTCGACGCCACGCCGCCGGTCGAGACAATGACGACCGCCACACAGGCGCCCAGCCCCGCGACCGCGGCGAGGGCGAGGTCGGACCTCCGCAGAGGCGTCCCAAATCCTGAGTTACGGGGCCCGATCTCGGCGTCGCGCGCCTCGAAGTCGACCTCGTGTCTGACGGCAGAACTGATCAAGGGGACGGCGGCCCTCCCTCCCCGGGTCGCGGCACGTTCAGGTTCGCACAACCATGATCGTTTGACAAGTTACGAATCTCGCCGCGCGGAATTGACACGAGTGGGTCACGCGACGGCACCGGGGCGCACGCGACCCTGGCTGCATGGACTTCGACACCCCGTTCGACGAAATCATCCTGTTCGAGATGCCCGGCGAGGAAGAGGCGGAGCGCCTGTGGCTCCACCTGCAGCCCACCCGCAAGGCGTGGCTCCACCAGCGGGAGGATGCGCACCTGGTGGTGGTCGTGCTGCGCGCCGAGGCCGCCGACCTCGCGCGGCTGCTGCGCGAGCTCGAGGCCTGGCTGGCCGACCGTAACGTCCCTCAGCTGCAGTTCGAGCTCGACGGTCGTACGTACTCGCTGCGCGGACGCCCCGCGTCAGTGGCCGGCACCGCCTAGCCCTTCCCGGCTCCAGCTCAGCCCTGCGGCTTGGGCCCGCTCACGTGGGCCCTCCTCTTTTTCGCAATCCGAATCGGCCGGAATCGCCTAATCCCTTGCGACCGGCCCCTCCCGGGTAGGCCGCTCGGAGGGGCCTGTCGCCCTCCGGGCCGTATGCTCGCGAGATGGAGGCCGGCGCGCGCCACAGGGTGGTCGTGGTGGGAGGCGGCTTCGGCGGGCTGCAGGCCGTCTCGAAGCTGGCCGCGGCGCCGGTGGAGATCACCCTCGTCGACCGGCGCAACTTCCACCTCTTCCAGCCCCTCACCTACCAGGTCGCGACCGGCGCGCTCTCACCTGGCGAGATCGCCTATCCGCTCCGCTCGATCTTCAAGCGAGAGGCGAACGTGCGCGTGCTGCTCGCCGAGGTCGAGGGATTCGACCTCGAGGCGCGCGAGCTGCACCTGTCCCCGGTCGAGGGCGTCCCGGTGGCCGAGCGGATCGGATACGACACGCTGATCGTCTCCGGCGGCTCGAGCTACTCCTACTTCGGGCACGAGGGCTGGCGGGAGCACGCGGACGAGGTCAAGTCGCTGGAAAGCGCGATCGCCGTGCGCAGCCGCCTGCTCGGCGCGTTCGAGGCCGCCGAGGCCGAGCCGGAGCGCGAAGCCGTCGACGCCTGGCTGACCTTCGTCGTCGTCGGCGCCGGCCCGACGGGCGTCGAGATGGCCGGGCAGATCGGCGAGCTCGCCCGCGACACGCTTCGCCACGACTTCCGCGCGATCGACCCCGGCAGCGCACGCATCCTGCTCGTCGAGGCGCTCGACCGGGTGCTCACGAGCTTCCCGCCCAAGCTCTCCGCCAGGGCCGAGCGCTCGCTGGCGCGGCTCGGCGTCACCGTCCTCACCTCGCGCACCGTGACGAGCATCGACGGCGAGAGCGTCACGATCAGCGACCCGGCCGGCGCAACCGAGCGGATCCCCACGCAGACCGTGATCTGGGCCGCGGGGGTCCACGCCTCCCCGCTCGCCGGCCGGCTCGCGGAGCTGAGCGGCGCCGAGCTCGACCGGGCCGGACGCATCGCCGTCGAGCCCGACCTCACGCTGCGCGGGCACCCTGAGGTGCTCGCGGTCGGGGACATGGTCCGCGTCGGCGGCCTCGAGCTCCCCGGCGTTGCGCCCGTGGCGATGCAGCAGGGCCGCTACGCGGCGCGCGTCGTCCGCGCGCGCCTCGAGGGAAAGACGACGAAGCCGTTCCGCTACCGCGACAAGGGCAACCTCGCCACGATCGGTCGGGCCGCCGCCGTCGCCGACATCAAGGGCCTGCAGCTGAGCGGCTTCGTCGCGTGGGCGACCTGGCTGCTCGTCCACCTCTTCTACCTCATCGGCTTCCAGAACCGGCTGCTCGTGCTGATCCGCTGGACGATCAGCTTCGTCACGCACGGCCGCGGCGCGCGCCTCATCACCGCGCCCGTCGACGAGGACGAGTCGGCGTAGCCCGCCGCGCGGCGAGTACTGTCGCCTGATGCCCGCTCCTCGCTCGAGCCCCGCGCTCTCAGCCTCCCAGCTGGCGACGCTCCGCGAGCTCGGCGAGGAGCGCACCGCGCGGATCGGCGAGGTGCTGTTCCGGGTCGGCGACGAGACGTATCCGTTCATCGCGATCGAGGAGGGCGAGGTCGCGATCCTCGACGCGGCCGGCAACGAGATCGTCCGCCACGGCGGCTCGGGCTTCCTCGGGGAGCTGAACCTGCTCTCCGGCCAGACGGTGTTCCTGACCGCGGTCGTAACCGAGCCCCTCCGCTACGTCGCCGTCGAGCGGGACGCGCTGCGCGGGCTGCTGTTCGACGACGGCCCTCTCAGCGACCTCGTGCTGTCGACGTTCATAGCGCGGAGGGAGGCGCTGCAGCGCGTACAAGGGATCGGCGTGGAGGTCGTCGGACCGCGCAGCTCCGAGGCGACGATGCGGCTCCTCGACTTCCTGCGGGCGAACCGGCTCCCGTTCGCCTGGACGGACGAGCCGCCGGCCGGCGGCTCCGAGCCGCCCCTGGTGCGGCTCCCCGGCGGCGCCGAACTGAAGCATCCCTCGAGCGGCGACGTGCTGCGCGCGCTCGGGATCGGTAGGGAGCTCGAGCGGCGCGAGGAGGTCGACCTGCTCGTCGTCGGCGCAGGCCCGGCGGGACTGGCGGCCGCGGTCTACGGCGCCTCCGAAGGGCTCGAGACGCTGGTGGTCGAGAGCACTGCACTCGGCGGCCAGGCAGGCTCCTCCCGCAGGATCGAGAACTACCTCGGCTTCCCCGCAGGGATCAGCGGCACCGAGCTCACGAGCCGCGCCGTCTCCCAGGCACGCAAGTTCGGCGCGCGTCCCGCGACCCCCTACCGTGCGATCGCCCTCGAGCCCGGCAACGGGCGCCACCTCGTCCACCTCGAGGAGGGGCACCAGATCGCGGCGCGGGCGATCGTGCTCGCCACCGGCGCCGAGTACCGTCGCCTCCCGGTCGACGACCTCCGCGAGTACGAGGGGGTCAGCGTGTTCTACGCCGCCGGGCCGCCCGAGGCGCAAGCCTGCGGCGCCTCGCGGGTGGCGGTCCTCGGCGGCGGCAACTCCGCCGGCCAGGCCGCCGTCTGGCTCGCGCGCGGCGGAGCGCTCGTCACGCTCCTCCACCGCCGGGTCGACCTCCGCGAGACGATGTCCGACTATCTGATCCAGGAGCTCGAACGAGCCGGGGTCGCGGTCCGCGATCGCAGCGAGATCGCCGCACTGCACGGAAGCGACGGGCGCCTCGAGGCGATCACGCTGACCGACGGCACACGCCTGCAGTTCTCGTACCTCTTCCTCTTCCTCGGAGCCAAGCCGTGCACCGACTGGCTCGGCGACGCCGTGGCGCGGCACGCCGACGGCTTCATTCTCACGGGCGACGCCGCCGGCTCCGAGCACCTGCTCGGCACGAGCGTCCCCGGCATTCTCGCCGCGGGCGACGTGCGGTCCGGCTCGACGAAGCGCTGCGCCGCGGCGGTAGGGGAGGGCTCGATGGCCGTGCAGTTCGTGCACGAGCATCTCGCGACGCAGCCGGCGGGAGTCACGTGAACGCTCCGGTCTGCACGCATGTGGACGAGGTGACGGTGCTCGAGCTCCCGGCCGAGGTGGCCGGCTGCGAGGACTGCCTCCGGACGGGAGGCAAGTGGCTCCATCTGCGCATCTGTCTCGTCTGCGGACACGTCGGCTGCTGCGACGACTCTCCCAACCGCCACGCGACCGCCCACTACCACGCGAGCTCGCACCCGATCATCCGCTCGCTCGAGCCGAGCGAGGACTGGAGCTGGTGCTACGTCGACGAGGTGGCGCTCGGGATCCGCGGCATCAGCGGCGAGACGCGTATCCCGCCTTCTCCTCTCGGCGGCTAGCTCCGCGCGTCCGCGGCCCAGCGGAGGACGAGCTCCGCCGCCGGCGTCTTCTCCGCCTGCCGGTAGGCCCGGCCCGCAAAGAGGTTGACCCCGTCCGCGTCGCCGGCCGTCCGCGCGGCGGTGCGGACCGGTGCGGTCAGGTGGTGAACCTGCGGGTAGGCACGCGGCGCGAGCGGCTCGTGCTCGCGGATGAACCGGTTGACGATCCCGCGGGCGCGCCGGCCGGTGAACGCCCGGGTCAGCACCGTCGGCGCGTCGGCCGCGAGAGCCGCGCGCTGCGGCGCGCTCGTGCCGGCCTCCGGCGTCAGCAGCAGGGCCGATCCGACCTGCGCCGCGGAGGCACCCGCGGCGAGCACGGCCGCGACACCGGCGCCGTCGGTGATGCCGCCTGCGGCGACGAGCGGCAGGTCCGTCGCCGCCCGCACGAGCGGCAGGAGGTCGCGCAGGGCGGCCGGCGGCTCGTCGGTGTCGGCGAACGAGCCCTGGTGGCCTCCGGCCTCCGCTCCCTGGACGACGAGCGCGTCCACTCCCGCGGCGGCCGCGAGCCGAGCCTCGCCGACCGTGGTGATCGTGCACCAGACCGAGACGTCCGCGGCCTGCAACGACGCGACCACTTCCCGGTTCGGACAGCCGAAGGTGAACGAGACGGCCGCCGGCCGCTCGCGCGCGACGAACTCGAGCTTCGCTTCCCAGCCGTCGTCGTCCCAGCGAGGCTCGCCGAGCTCGACCCCGTAGCGCTTGGCCTCGCCGGCGAGCGCCGCCGCATAGCGCGCGATCGCCTCCTCGTCGGCGTGGGGGCTCGAGGGGACGAACACGTTGACCCCGAACGGCCGCGCCGTCGCCGCCCGGACCTCGGCGACCTGGCGCTCCACCTCCGCGACCGACTTGTAGCCTGCGGCGAGGAAGCCCAGGCCGCCCGCCTCCGAGACCGCGGCGGCCAGCGCCGGGGTCGACGGCCCGCCGGCCATGGGCGCACCGGCCACGGGGATCTCGAGCAGCTCCACCGCGCCACCCTACGGTCTGTTACAGTGAACTCAATGGTTCAGTATTCACCGAGTGTCGACCGCGCGTTCACGGCCCTCGCCGACCCCACTCGCCGGGCCGTGCTCGAGCGGCTCGGCTCCGGCACTGCCACGATCAGCGAGCTCGCCGAGCCCTTCGGCATGTCGCTGACCGGGATGCGGAAGCACGTCCGGCTGCTCGAGGAGGCGGAGCTCGTCACGACGCAGAAGATCGGCCGGGCGCGCAGGTGCATGCTCGTCCCGTACGCCTTCGAGGGCATCAGCACGTGGCTGCAGCGGCTCGACCGCTTCGCCCAGGTAGTCGAACGCACGAGAGGAGACCGATGAGCGGCTTTTCGAAAGAGGAGAAGGCGGCGATGCGCGCCCGCGCGAAGGAGCTGAAGGCGGCGGCGGAGGGTGAGGAGGCGATCGCGGCCGCGCTGAAGAAGATGGCGCCCGCCGACCGCGCGATCGGGAAGCGCGTGCACGAGCTCGTCAAGGAGGCCGCCCCCGACCTCACTCCCAAGACGTGGTACGGGATGCCCGCGTATGCGAACTCCGACGGCAAGGTGGTCGTCTACTTCCGCGACGCCGGCAAGTTCAAGGAGCGCTACTCGATGCTCGGCTTCAACGAGCCCGCGAACCTCGACAGCGGCTCGATGTGGCCGGTTGCCTATGCCCTTCCCAAGCTAGCGAAGGCCGACGAGGCCAAGATCCGCAAGCTCGTGAAGCAGGCGGTGAGCTGATGAACGAGACGACGGTCACCACGCCGAGCGAGCTCGAGATCCGGGTCTCCCGCGTCTTCGACGCGCCGCGCACCCACGTCTTCTCCGTCTGGACCGATCCGGAGCTGATCCCGGAATGGTGGGGCGAGGGCACGATCGTCGAGGAGATGGACGTCCGCCCCGGAGGCACGTATCGCTTCCGCACGGCGTTCGGCGAGATCTCGGGCGAGTTCCGCGAGGTCGTGCCGCCCGAGCGGCTGGTGCAGACGTTCCAGAATCACCTGCAGACGCTGGAGTTCGAGGACCTCGGCGAGCGGACGAAGCTGACTCAGACGATGCTCTTCGCGACGCCCGAGGAGCGCGACACGACGATGCAGTACGGCGTCGAGGAGGGTGCGAAGGGCGGCTTCGCGCGGGTCGACGCGGTCCTGCAGAAGCTCATGCGCGCGTGAGCCTGAACGTCCCCAGCTTCCGGCCGAGCAACCTGGTCGCGCCGGCGTAGGCGTCGGGGCCGTCCGGGGTGAGCTCATCGACGAGCCCGAAGGGGTAGCGAAGCGAGAGCCCCTCGACGACGAACGGGAGACGCACGCCCGCGGCGATCGTCCACCCGCGGCCGCCCTCGATCCGCTTGCGCACGATCCCCCGCATCGGCGGCAGGGCGCCGCCCGTGCGGCGGACGTCCCAGACGCCGTCGAGCTCACGCACCGGCTCAGGTGTCGCCGGGCCAGGCGCCGGTCAGGCGGGCGAAGCCGGTCGCGCCGGCGCGGTCGACGAGCGCCTTGACGCCGCCGAAGACCGCACCCTGGGCCGCGGCAGCGGCGAGGATCTCCTTCCAGCCCCTCCGCCTGTCCGTCGCCTTGGGCGCCTCCTCTTCGTCGGCGGCGGCCCGCCACACGCGCT
>JBJMKE010000080.1:0-19097 GCA_045806005.1 Gaiellaceae bacterium | reverse complement strand
GCGAAGACCGAGCCCGGGGTCACGAAGTACCAGCGGCGATGCTCGACGTCCGGCCCGAGATACAGCAGCGTCGAGAAGGCCGCGAACAGGCCCGCGAGGAGAATCGGCCACTCCGCGATCCACCAGACCAAGCCGACCGCGCCGGAGGCGGGCCCCGCGTGCGAAGCGGCGAGCCGCTCGAGGGCCGGCCCGAGGATCAGCAGCGTCGCGACGAGCAGGAAGGCGATGCCGATGATCGCGACCATCCCTCCAGCGACGAGCCGCTTGCGGACGAACGAGCGCCGGTCCTTGCGGTCGTAGGCGAGATTGACGGCCGTCATGTAGGCCGTCATCGCGCCTGTCGTCGACCAGATCGCGAGCACGAACCCGACGATCGTCATCGCGAGCCCGGTGGCCGGGTGCTGGTCGAGCCGATGGAGGCTCCCGCCGAGCAGGCTCGTCGCCTGCCCGGGCATGACCTGGGAGAAGTGCCCCATCAGGGTCGAGATCGTCTGCGGGCCGACGAGCAGCGTGAAGACGCCCACTGCGACGAGCAGCACGGACGGGATCGCGAAGAACGTCGCGTACGCGAGCGCCGAGGCGAGCATCGTCCCGTTGTGCTCCAGGAACTGCTTGAACGCGCGAACGAGGATCGCCCGCCAGTCGCGGAACGAGAGGTCGCGGAGGCCCGGATCGAGGACGCGGGACTCCCCGAGCTCCGGCGTCGGCTCGAGCGGGGCCTCGTCCGGCAGCGGCCGTTCGCTCATGCAGAGGGAACGGAGCTCGTCTGCGTCGAGTTGCGGAGTCGGGGCGGGCAGATTCGAACTGCCGGCCTCCCGGCCCCAAACCGGGCGCTCTGACCAGGCTGAGCTACGCCCCGACGGAGCCCAGTGTAGGCGGAGCCCTACTCGGCTTCCATGAGCGCCCGCAGCTCGGCGAGCTTCTCGCCGCGGAGCTCGTCGCGCTCGCCGCGGTCGATGCGGTCGAGCAGGCCGCGCACGAGCTGGGCGAGGTCGAGCGGGTTGAACGGCTTCGTCACGTAGTCGACGCCGCCGATGTCGAGGCCGCGGGCGCGGTCGCGGAACTCGGCCCGCGCCGTGAGGAAGATGATCGGGATCCCGCGGGTGCGGTCGTCCTCGAGCAGCTCCTCGGCGACGCGCCAGCCGTCGAGCCCCGGCATCATCACGTCGAGGAGGACCACGTCGGGCTGCTGGTCACGTGCGAGGTCGAGCCCGCTCGTGCCGTCCGCCGCCTCGAGCACGTCCATCCCCTCGGCCTCGAGGTTGACGCGACAGAGCAGCCGGATCGGCGCCTCGTCGTCGATCACGAGCACACGCGTCATCCCGTCGTTCATCGGCGGCCTATACCCCTCCATCTCGGCACTCATTCGCTGACCGTCTCCACGGCCCTGCGCTCGGAAGCGGCAGCCGCCGGCAACTCGAAGACGAAACGCGAGCCCTCTCCCTCGCGCGACGAGACCCAGATGCGTCCGCCCATGGCGGTCACGAGGCCGCGGGCGATGAAGAGGCCGAGCCCGGTCCCGCCCGCGCCGACGCGTAGCTCGGCGTCGGCGCCGCGGTAGAACTTGCGGAAGATCTGCTCCTGGTCGGCCTGCGGGATGCCGATCCCCTCGTCCGCCACGCTGACCTCGACCTTGTCCTGCCGCAGCGTCGCGCCGACGGTCACCGTCCCGCCCTCGGGCGAGTAGCGGAGCGCGTTGTCGACGAGGATCGCGCACACCTGGCGAAGCTTCTCGGGGTCCGCCTTCGCGGCGAGCGGGCCCTCGGGGAGGTCGACCACGAAGCGATGGCCGTTGCTTTCGGCCGCCGAGACCGTGTCCAATACCTGACCGACCACGTTACGAACATCGGTCTCGGCGAGGTTGACCTGAAGGTCCCCCGTGTCGAGGCGTGCCACGTTGAGGAGCGTGTCGACGATGGAGGTCAGCCGCTGCGACTCCGAGGCGATGTAGCGCAGGAACGTCAGCCGCTCCTCCTCGCCGAACATGACGTCCTGGCGGAGCAGCGTCTCCGCGAAGCCGTAGATCGAGGTGAGCGGCGTGCGGAGCTCGTGCGAGACGGTGCTCACGAAGTCGGACTTCACCTGCTCGACGAGCCGGTCGCCGGAGATGTCGCGGAAGGCGAAGATGCGGCCGGCGACGGCGCCGAGCGGGTCGCGCATCACCGCCTCGGTGACCGAGAGGAACACCTCCTCCCGTCCGCGCATGATCGGCACGAGCCGCTCGCCGCGCGCGCCGTCGGGCGCCTCGAGGCTCCGCTGCAGCAGCTCGACGGGAGTGCGGCCGAGCGCGGCGGGGGCGGGCACCCCGGTGATGACCTCGGCGGCGCTGTTCCAGAGCACGACCTTGCCGTCGCGGTCGACGGCGACGATCCCCTCCGCGATGTTGGCGAGGATCGCGACCGACCGCTCCCGTTCGAGCGCGACCCGCTGGTAGAGCTCGGCGTTCGAGAGCGCCGCGGACGTGCTGGCGGCGACGGCGAGCAACGCCTCGATCTCCTCCTCGCGCCACTCGCGCGCCAGCGAGGCGTAGACGGCGAGAACTCCGACGGGCGCTCCTTCCGCCCCGCCGACCGGCACCCCGAGGAAGGCGGTGTGTCCGGCCCCCAGCATCGGGTCGAGGCCGCGGAGGCGCTCGTCCTCGCCGGCCCGCGGGAGCGCCACCGGGCCGCCGGACTGGAGGACGTCGCCCGACAGCCAAGCACCGGCCGGGCTGCGGCTGCCGAGAGCCTCCGTGGCGCCGGTTCCCTCGGCCGCGGTCACGACGAGCTCCTCGCCGTCGAGCAGGCGGAAGGCGGCAGCCTCGGCGTTGACGAGAGCCGGCGCCTGCTGCACGACCTCGTCGAGCACGGCGGCCGGGTCGAGCTCGCTCGTGAGCAGGCGGCCCGTGCGCGTCAGCTGCTGCGCCAGGGCGCGCGCTCCCCGCTCGGCCTCGAACAGCTCGCTGCGCTCGAGCGCGCCGCGGGTGGCGTCGGCGAGGTGGCGCGCGAGCTCGAGGTCGTCGTCGCTGAACGACCGCTCGTCGGAGAAGAAGATGAGGACGAGGCCCCGGCCGGCTTCCCGCGGCGCGTCGACCGGCACGGAGATGAGCGAGCGGTAGCCGCTCGAGGCGGCAGCCTCGCGCAGGTCGGGCAGCAGCCGCTCGTCGTCCGAGATCGAGGACGAGACGAGGATCCGGCCCTCGGCGGCGGCGCGGAAGAGCGGCCCCTGCCGTTCTGCCGCCCGCTCGGCGAGCGGGCGCGCCAGGTCTGCCGGCAGCTCGTGCGTGCCGACCGCCTCGAGCCGACCGCTCGAGGGCACGAGCACGGCGGCCGAGTTCCCTCCCAGCGCCTCGGCGGCCGCCTGCGCGATCGCCTCGAGCGTCGCCGACCGAGAGAGCGACTGCCCGAGGACGGAGGCGATGCGGTAGAAGCCGCGCTGGATGCGTGCCTGCCGCGCGCGCTGGGTGAACATCTCGGCGTTCCGCAGCGCGAGCGAGGCGAGGCCGGCGAACGCCTCGAGGACGTTCGCGTCGCGCTCCTCGAAGCAGCGTCCCTCACGGCGTCCGACGCCGAGGACTCCGCGCACGTCGTCGCTCCAGATCATGGGCGCGGTGATCACGTCGGTGAAGCCCTCGTAGGCCGGGTGCGGGACCGGCGAGGCGATCTCGCCGTACTCGCTCTCGATCAGCGGCCGGCCCTCGCGCACCGCGGCGCCCGCCAGCCCCTGGTCCGCCGGGAACTCGAAGCCGAGCAGCGAGCGGTCGAATCCGTGCACGGCCACGCAGCGGAAGGCGTCGCGGTCGCGGTCGAGCAGGTAGCAGTCCGCGGCTTCGGCATCGAGCAGCCGGGCGAGCTGGTCGGCGAGCCGCTGCAGGACGACGGGAAGGTCGAGCTCGCTGCTGAGGACGTGCGCGGCGCGGAGCAGGGCGCTCTGCTGCGCCAGCCTCTCCTCGTTCTCCTCGAGCAGCCGGGCGAGGCGGAGCGCGAGCCCGATCTCCGCGGCCACGCCCTCGAGCAGCGCGAGGTCGCTCTTGCTCCAGGCGCGCCCGGCGACCGGGCGTTGCAGAGTGACGGAGCCGGCCTGGCGCTCGAAGGCGATGACGGGGGCGGCCGCCGTCGGACGCTCTGCCACCGTTCCGGTGACCAGTCGCCGTTCCTCCGCCGCTCGCTCGAGCAGCTCGAGCTCGGGCGTCTCCTCTCCCACGGGATCGAGCGCCGGCTCGTGCCACTCGGCGCCCGTCCGCAGGTGCTGCGGAAGCTCGCCGATGCGGACGATGCAGCGCGAAACGCCGAGCGCGCGCCCCGTCTCCTCGGCCGCCCCCGCGAGCGCCACCGAGAGGTCGAGCTCGCTCCGCAGGCGGCGTGCGATCGACGCGAGCAGACGCTCGCGCTTCAGTGCCTCCTCGAGCGCGACGCCCGCGCGCAGCCGCTCGAGCGCTACCGCGGCTTCCGAGGCGAGCGTCTGCATCACGGCGAGCTCCTCGTTCGAGAAGACTCGTGGCTCGTCGAGCGTCGCGACCGAGATCACCGCGATCACGCGCTCCTGCACGAGGAGCGGGACGAAGGCGGCGCTCTTGGCTCCGACGGCCTCGGCCAGGCGCCGGCTGATCACGCCCGAGCTCTGCGTGTCGTAGACCGTCAAGGCGGTCGCCTCGAAGACCGCGCTCGCGATCCCGGAGGGCTCGCGGCCGAGGTCGAGATGCAGGTCGCGCCACCAGTCGACGTCCTCGCCGTCGGCGCGCGCGAGATAGCCGGCGGCCTCGCGTGCGTCGTCCGAGACGAACGTGAGGGCGACGAAGCCGACGCCGAACAGCGAGGCCAGCTCGTCCAGGAGCGTGCGCGCGACGCGCTCGACGTCGGCGCTGCGGGCGAGCTCGTCGGCGACGCGGCTCACGCTCTCGAGCTCCCGCCCGCCGGCCGCCGCACGGCCTTGCCGCGCGCCGCTACGGCGAAGAATCGCGGGCAGGAGCAGCGCCGCCGCCGCGGCGCGGCCGAGCGCGCGAACGGTCGAAAACTCTGGGGTCCTCACTGGGCCGACAGATTGTACGGAGCCTGACCCGGCCGGGCCGGAAAATCCAGCCGTTCGGGAAAATGGAAAAGCCCGCCGCTCGGGGGGTCGGTGCGGCGGGCTCTCCCGAGTGCTCCCCGCGGTGTCGAAGACGCCGCGGTTCGCATCGCCCAGTGGGAAGGAGACTACGACCCGTTTGCGGGCTGGACAATGGGCCGTCCGGCCCATCTTTGCAACGGGGATGGATCGCCTCGTGCGATTCTCACCTCCCCCTAACGCGCCGGGGCTAAGGTGGCCGGGCAGTGGTGAAGCGCCTTCTCCTCGCCTCCCCGCGGGGCTACTGTGCGGGCGTCGAACGGGCCGTCGAGACGGTCGAGCGGGCTCTGGCGCTCTACGGAAGCCCCGTCTACGTCCGGAAGCAGATCGTCCACAACTCGCACGTCGTCCGGGATCTCGAGGCTCGCGGCGCCGTCTTCGTCGATTCGGCCGCGGACGTCCCGGAGGGAGCGGCGGTCGTCTTCTCGGCCCACGGCGTCGCCCCGGCGGTGCGGCGTGAGGCGGGCGAGCGCCGCCTGACGACGATCGACGCGACGTGCCCGCTCGTCACGAAGGTGCACGCGCAGGCGCGCCGGTATGCGAAGGCCGGCTACGCGATCGTCCTCATCGGGCACGCCGGGCACGAGGAGGTCGAAGGAACGCTCGGCGAGGCGCCCGAGGCGATCGTCCTCGTCCAGTCGGTCGAGGAGGCCGAGCGCGTCTCGCTCCCGCACGAGGGGCCGCTGGCGTATGTCACGCAGACGACCCTCTCGGTGGACGAGACGAGCGAGATCGTCGCGGTGCTGCGCCGCCGCTTCCCCCGCATCGAGGGGCCGGCGCGCGAGGACATCTGCTACGCGACCTCGAACCGGCAGTGGGCGGTGAAGGAGCTCCTGCGCTCCGTGGATCTCCTGCTCGTCGTCGGCTCTCGCAACTCGTCGAACTCACAGCGGCTCGTCGAGGTCGCCCGCGCCGGCGACCTCCCGGCTCACCTGGTCGACGACGCCGGCGCGATCGACGAGCGCTGGCTCGACGGCTGCGAGACGGTCGGGCTCACCTCCGGCGCCTCGGCGCCGGAGCG
This sequence comes from Gaiellaceae bacterium, assembly GCA_045806005.1. Lineage (GTDB taxonomy): Bacteria > Actinomycetota > Thermoleophilia > Gaiellales > Gaiellaceae > Palsa-739. The sequence goes on along the minus strand of JBJMKE010000080.1, from coordinate 12,994 downwards.
GCTGGTGGCCGACGTCTGCGCGTGGTTCGAGGCGCGCGGCGCCGAGGTGCGCGAGCAGGCGCCGGTGCACGAGGACGTGCGTTTCAGGCTGCCCGTCGAGCTGCGCCGCGCCGAGCACACGGCGGCCTAGAGCCTCTCGAGCTCGATCTCCGCGCCGTAGTTCAGACCCACGGCCAGGACCTCGCGCTTGATCCACTCTCCATGAGCGTCGAGCAGCCGGCGCATCCCCTCGGGGACAGTGAGGACGACCCGGTCGGTGAGGTGGAAGCCCTGCTCCTTGCGCAGCGAGTTGACGCGGTGGATGAGCTCGTACGCCTCGCCTTCCAGCAGGAGCTCGTCGTCGAGCCCGAGGTCGAGCGCGACCGTGATGCCGTCGCCGGACGCGACGGCCCAGCCTTCCCGACCGCCGCGCTCGACGAGCACCTCGTCCGGCTCGAGCTCGCGCCCGGCGACGCGGAACCGGCCGCCAGGGAGCTCCTCGAACTCGCCCGCGGCGAGCGCCGCACGCACCGCGCCGAGCTCGGGACCGAGCTTCGGCCCCAGCAGCGGCAGGTTCGGCTTGACGCGCAACTCGACTGCCTCGACGGCCCCGAGCTCGACGTCCTTCACCCGCAGCTCGTCCGCGATCTCCTCGCGATGGCCGTCGAGGCTCGCGCCCTCGACGACGAGCCGGCGGAGCGGCTGGCGCAGCTTGATGCCCGAGGTCGAGCGCGCCTGCCGGCCGAGCTCGACGACGCGCCGCACCTCCGCGATCTCCGCGAGGAGACCGCGATCGGGCTCGCCGACCTCCGGCCAGCCGGCGAGGTGCACCGACTCCGGCCCGTCGAGCACGAGCGTCCGCCAGAGCCGGTCGGTGACGAACGGCTGGATCGGCGCGAGTACGCGTAGCGCCTGCACGAGCGCGTACCAGAGCGTCCGCAGCGCCGCCTCGTCCTCGCCCCAGAAGCGCCGGCGCGAGCGGCGGATGTACCAGTTCGAGAGATCGTCGAGATACGCCTCGAACTCCTTCGTCGCCGTCACGGTGTCGTACGCCTCGTAGGCGGCCTCCGCCGCGAGGACGAAGGCGTTCGTGCGCTCGACGAGCCAGCGGTCGAGGGACGCGGCAAGGTCGGACGGCCCGAGCTCCGACCACGAAGGCCGGAACCCCTGCACGTTCGCGTAGTCGACGAAGAACCTGACGGAGTTCCAGAAGGTGAGGAAGCGCCGCTTGGCCTCCTCTGCGATCCCGTAGCCGAACCGCAGTTCCTGGGCCGGGTTCTGCGAGCAGTAGACCCAGCGCATCACGTCGGCGCCCATCCGCTCGAGCGCGTCGTCGAGGTCGATCGCGTTCCCCCAGGACTTGTGCATCTCGCGGCCGGTCTCGTCGACCACGTTCTCGTACGTGAGCACCCGCCCGTACGGCTCGCGGCCGTCGAGGGCGATCGCCATGAAGCACTGGGAGTAGAACCAGAGCCTGATCTGCGACCGCCCCTCCGAGACCCAGTCGGCGGGGAACCACTTCTCCCAGTACGCATGGTCGGGCAGGTCGGCGCCGGAGAGCCCGCGAGAGGCCCCGGTGGCGTAGCCGCCGGGGATCCATTCCGGGTTCTTCCAGCCGAGCGTGGAGAAGTGGACGATGCCGGCGTCGAGCCACGCGTCGCCTACCTCGGGGACCCGCTCGACCTCGGCGCCGCAGTCCTCGCAGCGGATGCGGACGCCGTCGATCCACGGCCGGTGGAGCTCCTCGAGCTGCTCGAGCCCCGAGACGGCGCGCTCCTGCAGCTCGGCGCGCGAGCCGACCACGTTCAACTTCCCGCACTCGCACTCGTAGAACGGCAGCGGGAGCCCGAAGTAGCGGCGGCGGGAGATGTTCCAGTCGCCCATGTTGCGCAGCCAGTCGTCCATCCGCTTCTTGTACTGGGGCGGCGTCCACTCGACGGTCGCGTTGCCGTCGAGCATCGGCTGCCGGATCTCGTCGGCCGAGATGAACCAGTCGTCGACGACGCGGAAGACAAGCGGCGTCCGGCAGCGCCAGCAGACCGGGTAGCGGTGCGTGATCGAGGTGGCTTCGAGCAGGCGGCCGCGCTCGCGCAGCGACTCGATGACGGGATCGACGACCTCCTCCGTCGTCTTGCCCTCCAGCTCGCCGTAGCCGCGGAGCAACCGCCCGGACTCGTCGATCGGCGTGAGTACCGGCAGGTCGTGGACTCGCGAGAGCTCGAAGTCCTCGGCGCCGGCGCCCGGGGCGATGTGGACGATGCCGGTCCCCTCGTCGAGCGAGACCTCGTCCCAGGGGATCACCCGGTGGACGACACCGGCCTGGGCGGCGTACTGGTCGAACGGTCCCTCGTACTCGAGATCGACGAGCTCCTCACCGCGCACGCGCTCGTCGAAGTGCTCGTCCGGGTACCGGGCGACCGCGACCCACTCGCCGACGTCGTTGCGGCCGTACTCGGCGTCCGGCTTGACCGCTGCGGCGACGTTCGCGGGGAGCGTCCACGGCGTCGTCGTCCAGATCACGAGGGACTGGCCCTCGCGCCCTCGCAGCGGGAAGCGGACGAAGAGGGACGGGTGCTCGAGCTCGGAGTAGTTCTCCTCGCCGGCCTGCTCGTGCTTCGAGAGGGAAGTCCCGCACCGCGGGCACCACTGCGTCGCGTTGTGGCCCTTGTACAGCCAGCCTTTCTCCTGGACCGCCTTGAGGAAGCGCCAGATGTACTCGATGTTCGTGTCGCTGAAGGTGAAGTAGTCGTTGCCCCAGTCCATCCACATGCCGAGCCGCTTGGACTGAGCGGTCTGGATGCCGGCGAACTTCGCGACGAAGTCGCGACAGTCGCGGGCAAATCGGGCCAGGCCGTACTCCTCGATCTCGTGCTTCGAGTTGAAGCCGAGCGCCTTCTCGACCTGCACCTCGACATGCAACCCCTGCGAGTCGAAGCCGTTCTGGTAGCGGAGGTCGTGGCCGCGCGATGCCTTGTAGCGCTGGGAGAGGTCCTTCAGCGTCCGGCCCAGCCCGTGGTGGACGCCGGCCGGCCCGTTCGCCGTGATCGGCCCGTCCATGAAGGAGAAGGTCGGGCCGCCGCGGTTCCGCTCGCGGAGCTTCGCGAACGTCCCCTCCTGTTCCCAGCGGAGGAGCATCTCCCGCTCGAGGCCGGGGTGATCCGGTTTGTCCGGTAGAGGCTGGAAGATTGGCTCCGGCACGGGAAGGCAAGTCTAGGCCGACGCGTTCTTACTCACGGGAGCCTGGGTAAGGTCATCCCGTTCTCGCCCAAACGAAAGGAAACGATGGCAACCGACGTCACCGACAGCACCTTCGAGAACGAGGTCCTGCAGGCCGAAGAGCCAGTGCTCGTCGACTTCTGGGCCGAGTGGTGCGGACCGTGTCACGCGGTCGCTCCCGTCCTCGAGCGGATCGCGGACGAGCACAATCTCAAGCTCGTCAAGGTGAACATCGACGAGAACCAGGATCTCGCGATGCGCTACGGGATCCAGTCGATCCCGAACATGATGCTCTTCGAAGGCGGCGCGCCGAAGGCCTCGGCCGTGGGCGCGATGCCCAAGGGCATGCTCGAGCGGCAACTCGGTTTCGAGAGCTGAGCGGCGAGCGCGGCGGCTGCCGCGCTCCCCGCGCCCTCACGAGGGGAAGAGGGGTACTACTCCGCAGGCTGGGCCGTGTCGTGGCCCTCGACGAACCGCAGAAAGTCCGCGTGCTTGGCGAGATACGCCTCGAGCTCTCCGATGCCGGCGCCGACCCAGTCCTCGAGCCAGGTCTCGGAGATGTCGTCCTCGATGCAATGGAGGCCGCGCTCGCTCACTGCTCAGCATGATCGACGCGAATTCGGACATTGACTATGGGCCGTTCGGCTCAACTTCGCGAGCGGACGGACCTAAGCGTTTTCGAGGGAGGAGAAGCGATGCACGACAACCCGCGCCCGACCGAAGAGGAACAGGAGCTCACGCAGACCGAGCGGATGGACGACGAGGAAGAGCAGCGCAGCGGCTACGCGCCGCCCGAGGCGGCCGACGAGGACGACGAGTAGAGCACGGCGTCGCTGAAGGCGGGCCACGCCTCCTTGGTCCAGTCGCCGAACGGGCGGTTGGTGAGAGCGCCGCACGCGAGCCCCGCGACCGGGTCGATCCAGAGGAAGGTGCCGCTGGCTCCGAAATGGCCGAACGTGCGCTCGGAGTTGCGCGACCCGGTCCAGTGCGGCGACTTGGCGTCCCGTAGCTCGAAGGTCAGTCCCCAGTCGTTCGGCTCCATCCGGCCGAGCCCCGGCAGGACCCCGTCGAGTCCGGCGAACTGGACGGTCGTCGCCTCGGCCAGCGTCTCGGCCGCGACGAGCGTCGGGCCGAGCAGCTCGCGGCCGAGCGCCAGGAGGTCCGCGAGCGGGCCGCGGTAGCCGTGCGCCGGCGAGCCGACGAGGCGGCCGGCCAGCCCGAGCGGCCGCACGACCGCCTCGGCGAAGTAGTCCGCGAAAGACATCTCCGCCCGCTGCTCGAGGAGACGGGCGGCGAGCTCGATTCCCGTGTTCGAGTAGATGCGGCGCCGGCCGGGCTCCGTGAGCGGCTCGCCACCCTCGAGGGGCAGGCCCGAGGCGTGTGAGAGCAGGTGGCGGAGAGTCGCCCCCGGCGGGCCGGCGGGCTCGTCGAGGTCGATCGTCCCCTCCTCGAGCGCGACGAGGAAGGCGACGCCGACGAGGATCTTCGTCACCGACGCCCACGGCAGCTCGGCGTCGACCCGGCCGTGCGTCGCGAAGACGGCCTCCGCCCGCGCGACCCCGGCCGCAGCCACGTCCGCACCCCAGCCGTCGATCGCCCGCAGCGCCTCCACCGGACGGATAGTGGCGGGTACGCGGGATACTTGGGCCTGCGTGGACGATCGACGCACGATCGCATCGGGCTCGCACTGGGAGGCGGCCGGCGGTTACAGCCGGGCGGTCGTCGTCGGGCGGCACGTGTTCGTCGCAGGCACCGCGCCGTTCATGCCTGACGACGGCGACCCGCCGCCGGACGCGTACTCGCAGACGAAGAGGTGCCTCGAGATCATCGCCGCCGCGCTGGAGGAGGCCGGCGGGGGGCTCGAGCACGTCGTGCGCACGCGGCTCTTCCTCGCCGACGCCGCCGACGGTCGCGAGGTCGTACGGGCTCACGGCGAGGTGTTCGGCGGGGTGCGGCCCGCCTCGACCGGCGTGGTGGTCGGGATGCTCGATCCGCGCTGGCTCGTCGAGGTCGAGGCCGACGCGATCCTGCCCGGATGAGACTCAGCATCCTGGCGGGCCTCTACGTCGCCGTCGTCCTCTCGGCGCAGGTCGGCGCCAACAAGATCATCCGGCTGCCGCTCACGCACCTCGCCGCGCCGGGCGGCGTGTACGCCATCGGCGTCGCGCTGGCACTCGTGCAGCTGGCGCACTACTCGGGAGTGAGCCGCCGCGAGGGAGCGGTCAACGCGCAGATCTTGATCGGGCTCGGCTTCGCCGGCTCCGCCTTCTTCGCGGGCTACATCGCGCTCCTCGTCCACTCGCATCCCGGACGTCCCGGCCAGGTGTTCGACCAGGCCGTCGGATCGACGTGGCGCATCGTCGCCGCCAGCCTGGCGGCGTTCATCGTCTCCGAGACCGTGGACAACCTCGTCGGCGCGCCGCTGCGCGGCCGCATCCACGACGGGGCGCGCGTCGCCGTCTCGGCGGGGATCAGCGCGCCGATCGACAGCGTCGTCTTCCTCGTGCTCGCGTTCGGCACCGCCGGCCTCCACTTCTTCGAGGGCCAGCTCGTGGGGAAGATCGCGTCGTCCCTCGTGCTCGGGATCCCGCTCGTGCTGCTCGGGCGACGCTTTCTTGCTGCAAACAGCGGGGATAGGGTCTCCGCATGAGCGACGCGCTGATCCCGCCCTCGATCACCGGGAAGGGCTCGAGCTTCCCGCCCGGAGGCAGCGTCCTCGACCACGCGTTCGGCGCAAGCGACGCCTACACGCTCGGGGTCGAGGAGGAGTACATGCTCCTCGACGGCGAGACCTTCGACCTCGTGCAGCACATCGACACGGTGCTCGCCGCGGTCGCGGGGCACGAGCTCGAGCCGCGGATCAACGCCGAGCTCATGCAGTCGGTGCTCGAGGTGGCGACCCCGGTCTGCCACACGCCGGCGGGCGTGCAGCAGCAGCTCCTCCGCATCCGCCGCTACGTGACCGACATCGCCCGCGAGAAGGGGCTGCGCGTGGGCTCGGCCGGCACACATCCGTTCTCGCTCTTCGAGCAACAGCGGATCACCGCCAAGGATCGCTACCGGGCGATGGTCGACCAGATGCAGTACATCGCCCGGCGGGAGCTGATCTTCGGGCTGCATGTCCACGTCGCCGTCGACGACCCCGAGAAGGCGATCCAGGTCGTGAACGGGCTGATCGCGCACCTGCACGAGCTCGTGGCGCTCTCGGCGAGCTCGCCGTTCTGGCGTGGCGAGCCGACCGGGCTCCGCTCCTCCCGGCACATGATCTTCGCCGCGTTCCCCCGCTCCGGCCCGCCGCCCCGCTTCGCGGACTACGCCGACTACGCGCAGGTCGTGAACCAGCTCGAGAAGACGGGCTGCATCCAGGACTACACCCACATCTGGTGGGACATCCGCCTCCACCCCCGCCTCGGCACCGTGGAGATCCGGATCTGCGACGCCGTGACGCGGCTCGCGGACGTGATCGCGATCACCGCCTACTGCCAGGCGCTCGTCAAGCACTACGCCGAGCTGTACGAGCGCGGCGAGGAGATCCCGACCTTCCACCGCATCCTCACGACCGAGAACAAGTGGCTCGCCGCGCGCTACGGGCTCTCGGCGCCCGTGATGGATCTCCATACGGGCCGCCGCAACCGGGTGCCGGTCGCGGCGCTGGTGCGCCGGACGCTGAAGGCGCTGCAGCCGCACGCCCGCGACCTCGGCGCGGAGCAGGAGCTGGCGGGCATCGAGGAGATCCTCCGCCGCGGCAACGGCGCCGACCGGCAGCTCCACGTCTTCAACGCGAACAAGGACATCGTGGAGGTCGCACGGGAGATCGCGGAAGCCACCGAGGTGGCTCCGGAACCGGAGCCGGCCGCCGCCGCGTAGCATCGAGGCCATGCTGGAAGTCGGAGAGAGGGCGCCGCTCGACGCCGTCGTCTGGACGACGCCGCGGGAGCGCGCGAGCATCGGCGACCTCCTCCATGAGCGACCGCTCCTGCTCCTCTTCTACCTCTTCGACTGGTCCTCGACCTGAACGAGCGAGCTCGAGCTCCTGCGTGACAGGAGAGCGGAGCTGCAGGACGCGGGCGTGCAACCGTTCGCGGTCTCGCGCGACTCGCCGTATACCCACGTCGCCTGGATGCAGGCGCTCGACCTGGACTTCCCGCTCCTCTCCGACTGGAACGCCGAGGCGACGCACGGCTTCGGCGTCGCCTTCGAGCACAACGGGATGCGCGACGTCTCCCGCCGCACAGCCTTCCTCGTCGACGCCGAAGGCGTCGTTCGCGGCGCGTGGGCCTACGCGCTCGACGAGCTGCCGGACGCCGACGAGCTCCTCGCCGCGGCCCGCGACTTGTAGCCAGCCTTCTCTTGACATGTGACCTTTTGGGGCGATTATCCCTTGACGGTAGGTACCTACCGTGATAGGGTTTGGACATGGCAGGCAGCCCCCGCAAGCACAAGCCGGAGCGGTACACACTCACCGATTTTCAGTCGGAGTTCCCGACCGATGACGCCTGCCTCGAATACTTGTGGCGGCAACTCCATAGCGCCGACGGGTCAACCGCCGACTGTCCTAAATGCGGCAAGCCCCGCCGCTTCCATCGTGTGAAGGCACGCCACTCGTACTCCTGCGATACATGCGGCCACCACATTCATCCGACGGCTGGCACGATCTTCGAGAAGTCCACGACGCCGTTGCGGTTGTGGTTCCACGCGATCTTCGTCATGAGCCAGACGCGCTGCGGTATCAGCGCGAAGCAGCTCGAACGTGAAATCGGCGTGACGTACAAGACGGCGTGGCGCATGTTCAACATGATTCGCCGCCTCCTACTCGACGACGACACAACCCCGTTGCGCGGCGAGGTCGAGATTGATGAGTCAGCGTGGGGCGGGAAGATTCGAGCGGGTGACCGCTCGCGCGCTGCAACGTCGACTCGGCGTCGACAGGACGCCATGGCGAAGATTCAGAACCGCCCGACGATCTTCGCCATGGTCGAGCGCGGCGGTCGGGCACGCGCGATCGTCGTTCCAGACCGGAGCCGCGAAACGCTCCACGCCGCGATCCGCGCGAACGTCAGCCCAGACGCGACGATCTACACGGACGAGTTCACGCTATACGCGGGCCTCGGCGCGGAGTTCGCGCGCCACTACACGATCAAGCACACCGAGTCGATCTACGCGCAGGGCCATGTCCACACGCAGACGGTCGAAGGATTCTTCGGGAACGTCAAGCGCGGCCTCTCCGGCGTCCAACACCACGTCAGCCCGAAGTGGCTCGGGCTCTATGTGCAGGAGTTCGCGTTCAAGTACAGCCACCGCAACGACGGCGTACCGATGTTCAAGGTCTTCCTCCGGAACGTCCGGAAGGCCGCTTCTTCTTCGCCTTCTTCTCCGGCTCTAACTTCCTAGACGCCTTCCCGAGGTCGCGCATGAAGTCGGACCGGGTGAAGGGCTGCTCTTCGTCTGCCTTCTTCTCGGGACTCACGGCGCGACGGCCTCCGCGAGTTCCACGTCCTCAGCCGGCCACGGCCGCGCCTCGGCCTGATGACCGTTCCCATTGGCCGCTTCCCATTCCTCTTCGGTCGTGACCCAGACGACAGGGAAGTCGTGTCCTTCTTCCTCGATCCCGCTGACCGCACGACGGAGTAGCTCCTGGCCGTCCGCCGTTCTGATCGTGACTAATGCGCCTTGCTCGATCGCTGACATTCACGTCACCTCCTATGAGGCAAGCTACGGCGCCTCGGCGGGTCACTGCAAATAAACTCTCTGTCTATCTTGGTATTCGGGTGTTGCGGTACGCCGTGGGGACCGCTACTCTGTCCGTAGCGACCCGAATACCAAAGGAGATAGTTATGCAGACAGAAACCACAGAACCCGAAGCGGGCAAGGGGTCCACCAGAGACACGGTGCCGTACTTTGCGTTCAGAACCTTGCAGAACACGCTTGAAGACATGAAGAAGCGCGCGATCCCCAACAGGATCGACCGCTCCTTCCTCACCGGCATGTCCGGTGCGGGTCAGACGCAGTTCATCGCTGGCCTGCGCGGCCTCGGCCTGATCGACGCCTCGGGGAACGTCCAGCCCCGATTGCGCGACATGGTCAACGCGGACTCGAAGGAGCGCCAGAGACTGCTCGGCGAAGTGCTGCGCGAGACGTATCCCGAGGCCGTCGAACTCGGCAAGACGAACGCGACTACCGGTGAACTCGTCGAGGTCTTCCGCACTCACTACGGCGTCTCGGGTGACACGGCGCGCAAGGCGATCGCGTTCTACTTGCAGGCTGCGAAGTTCGCGGGCGACGTTCCCGTTAGCCAGCTCTTCCAGACGCCGAAGGTCACTTCTTCAGGCACCAGCACCCGAAAGCGCAAGAAGCCGGACGAGTCGAACGGGGCTGGCGCTGAGCAGCATCCGCCGAGCAACGAGACCCCGAGCGGAATCCCGATGCCGGAGTTCCACCCAACCCTGGCCGGCGTTCTCATGGAGTTCCCGACGCGAGGCGGTGGGTGGACGAAGGCTCGGCGCGACAAGACCATGTCCATGTTCGAGATGGCCGTCGACTTCACCATCCCGATCCTCGACGAAGAGTCGGACGCCGACGAGGAAGACCAGTTCGAGGACGAGACGGCCGACGAGCTAGGAGAAGACTGACACGCGAAGGGCGAGGCTGCTACCTCGCCCTTCGCTTTTGGAACGGGTTCCCTAGCTGGCGCTAGGGCACGGGGTTAGACCCGAGGATGCCTGGACAGACATGCGGTTCGATTCCGCCCCGTTCCGTCTGGAAGCTTACGCGGGCTGTGCTTCTTGAAGCTCAGTCTCAGCGCGATAGTGCTCAACCGTCGCGTCGAGGTCCACGACTTCGATGGTCTCAGCCAGATGGGCGTTCATCCCAATGAGCTGGATACGCCGTTGCTCAGCCTCGTGGAAGGATTCGTACTCCGCGAGAACGTTATGAGTGGCGTTGTCGTATACGAGAAACATGGTCACCCGCTTGACACAGTAGCCAACCAAGCTTGCTTCGCAAATAGAACGTGTGCTTGGCAGCTTACGGTTCTTATCGGCCCGAACACGATTTCCTATACCTCCGTATAGCTTGCGATGGCAGCAACAAGCAGCGGCGGAGGCGCCCAAACGGTGATGTGTCCGGGCGTTCCCGTGAAGGCCCAAGGTGTCTGCTCGGGCATCCGCGCAAGATCAAGTTCGGCAAGGAACGGGAAGCTCCGACGTCTCGCTAGCGCAGCCGCCTTCTCCCTGTCATTCCAGAACGACACTCCAACCGCGCGCGGGAAGTCCCACCACTCGAAGCCGGTGCCGGCCTCCGAGAAGCTGAGGAAGTCCCCGATGCCAGCAGGGCTTTGGCTCACCCAGCGATAACAAACAACGGACCACGAACCCGCGCGGTAGACGGAGTAGAGGGGGTCGGGGCGACCTTGCATGCCCGCATACTACCTACCTACTCAGAAGGGATAATCGCCCCTTTTGGTCACGTAAGATCTCCCGCATGGACGACGACGACCGCGTCTTCAAGGCTCTCGCCGACTCGACGCGGCGCCACCTGCTCGACCGGCTCTTCGAGCGCGACGGCCGCACGCTCACGGAGCTCGAGTCGGAGCTCGAGATGACCCGCTTCGGCGTGATGAAGCATCTCCGCGTGCTCGAGGAAGCCGGGCTCGTCGTCACGCGCCGGGACGGCCGGGAGAAGCTCCACTACCTGAATCCCGTGCCGATCCGGCTGATTCACGACCGGTGGATCGACAAGTACACCGAGCACCGCGTCGCGGCGCTCGCAGATCTCAAGCACGGACTGGAGGACACAGCATGACCACGATGACTGCGCTCACCACGCAGGTGTACTCCGTCTTCATCCGCGCCACCCCGGAGCAGATCTGGGACGCGATCACGAAGCCGGAGTTCACCGAGCAGTACTTCTACGGCGCCCGGATCGAGGTGAAGGGCGGTCGCCGCTTCTCGAACATCGGGGGCACGGAGTGGGACGAGGAGGTGCTCGAGGCCGAGCCCCCGAGCAAGCTCGTCCACCGCTTCGTCGCGGCCTACGACCCCGACATGGCGGCGGAGGACGCGAGCCGCGTGACCTGGGAGATCGAGCCGCAGGAGGGCGGCGTCACGAAGCTGACAGTCGTCCACGACCAGCTCGAGAGCGCGCCCAAGACGGCGGAGAGCGTCGCCGGCGGCTGGATGTACATCCTCTCTGGGCTGAAGACGCTGCTCGAGACGGGGAAGCCGCTCGCCGGTTGAGCGTCCCGATTCGACGCGGCCGCCGGGAGCGATGAGTTTCCGGCGGCCGCGCGGTCTTTGATACGACACCGGACAGTCCCGCGAACGCCGAGGAGGCACGATGCCGAAGACCCTGTTGACCGTCGCCACCCGCAAGGGCGCCTTCATAGTCGAGAGCGACGACCGCCGCGACTGGAAGCTGCGCGGCCCGTACTGCGAAGCCTGGCCGATCTACCACGCCATCTACGACCCGGCCATCGGCTCGATCTACGCCGCCGCCGCGAGCGAGTGGCACGGCTCCACCATCTGGCGTAGCGGCGACCTCGGCGAGACCTGGGAGCAGTCGAGCGAGGGACTCACCTACGGCGACGACGACGGCCGCAAGATCTCGAAGGTCTCCACGCTGGCGCGCGCCGGCGACCGGCTGCTCGTGGGGGTCGAGGCCCCGGGCATCTTCGAGAGCAAGGACAACGGCGAGACGTGGTCGCTGCTGTCGACCCTGTCGGGCCAGCACGGCAGCGAGGCCTGGGACGACCCTGCGAACCAGCCGCCCGGCCATCTCGGGATCTCCGGCTTCGTCACGGACGCCGGCGACTCCGACAACTTCTTCGCGATCGTGCAGGGAATCGGCGCCTTCGAGACCGAGGACGGCGGCTCGTCGTGGACGCCCCGGAACAATGGCCTGCGCCGCGACTGGCCGGCGGACTGGGAGGACGTCGGCTTCTGCGTACACAAGCTCGTCCGCTCCTCGAAGCCCGAGCGCATGTACCAGCAGAACCATGTCGGCATGCACCGTTCCGACGACGGCGGCAAGTCGTGGACCGAGATCACGGAAGGGCTGCCGGGCGACTTCGGCTTCGCCGCGGCGGCGCACCCCCACGACCCGGAGACGTTCTACGTCATCCCGGTCGACGGGGGTCACGGCCGGACGATGCACGACGGCAAGGCCACGGTCTGGCGCACCCGCGACGCCGGCTCGAGCTGGCAGGCGATGCGCAACGGCCTGCCGCAGGAGAACGCACATCTCGGCGTCCTGCGGCAGGGCATGAGCATCGACTCGCAGGACACTCCGGGCGTCTACTTCGGCACGAGCACCGGGCAGGTGTTCGCGAGCGCCGACGAGGGCGAGACGTGGTCCGAGATCGCCAGCTATCTGCCCGCGATCTCGTCGGTAGACGTCGCGATCGTCGACTGACGTGCCCGACGTTCGCCTACCGGGAACGCTGACGCCGCTCTTCCCCGGGCTCTCGCGCAAGCCCGAGGTGGACGGCGGCTGCTCGACCGTGCTCGACGTGATCGACCGGCTCGAAGCTCGGTGGCCGGGCCTCCGCGACCGTCTCGTCGCGGAAGGCCCGGCGCTGCGCAGCCACATCCACGTCTACGTCGACGGCGAGCGCGCCGGGCTCGACTCGCCGGTGACGGAACGCTCCCGCCTCGACGTCATCGCGGCGATCAGCGGCGGCTAGAGCCTCCTAGTACCCGTTTCGGATCCCGACGGCTCGGGGTATGCAGCCCGAGTCAGGCGCCGGAGAACCAGGCTCCGAAGCCGCTTCCTGCGGGAGGAACGAATGAGACCCAAGCACCTG
>JBJMKE010000079.1:0-8105 GCA_045806005.1 Gaiellaceae bacterium | reverse complement strand
CTTGAAGGCGCCGCCGTAGACGCCGACGTCCTCGCCGATCAGGAAGACGCGCTTGTCGCGGCGCATCTCCGTGCGCAGTCCGTCCGAGATCGCCTGAAGATAGGTCAGCTCGGCCATCGGCTACTTGTGATGCGGCGTGTCGAGGTCCTCGGCCGAGGCGAAGACGCCGTCGGTGAGGGTGGACGGGTCGGGCTGCGGCGACTCCTCGGCCCGCTGCAGCGACTCGTTGAGCAGCCTCTTCACGCCGGCCGCGATCTCGACCTCTTCCTCGTCCGAGAGGTCGGCGTTCTCGCGCAGCCAGGTGCGGAAGCGCTCGATCGGGTCCGATGCGGCCCACTGCTCGAACATCGGCTTCGGCACGTAGAAGGCGTCGTCGTGGACGGCGTGCCCCTCCATCCGCAGCGTCAGGCACTCGAGCAGCGTCGGGCCGCCGCCGGCGCGCGCCTTGTCGATGGCGCGCTTCGCCTCGCGGTAGACGGCGAGGACGTCCGTGCCGTCGACGACGACTCCCTCGAAGCCGTACGCCTCCGCGCGGTCGGCGACGTGCTCGGTCGCGTACTCGAGGTAGGACGGGGTCGAGTAGGCGAACTGGTTGTTGTCGCAGACGAAGACGATCGGGAGCTTGCGCGTGCCGGCGAAGGTCATCGACTCGTGCGCGTCGCCGCGCGCCGAGGCTCCCTCGCCGAACCAGCCGACGGCGACGCGCGCCTCTTCGCGGATCCGGAACGTGAGGGCGCAGCCCGTGGCGACAGGCAGCATCGCGGGCAGGTGGCTGACCATCGCGATCAGCCCGAGCTGGGAGTCGGCCATGTGGACGTTGCCGTCGCGGCCGTGCGTCGGGCCGTCCTGGCGGCCCATGTACTGGGCGAAGATCCGCCACGGCTCGACCCCGCGCGCGATGTGCACGCCCATGTCGCGGTGGAGCGGCGTCCCGACGTCGTCCGGCCCCATGGCGGTCGCGACGCCGACGGCGGCCGCCTCGTTGCCGCGGCCGGTGTAGAACGAGCCCGGGATCTTGCCCTGGCGATAGAGGATGTGGCCGCGCTCCTCCACCCCGCGGGTGATCAGCATGTTGCGGTAGGCGCCGAGCAGGTCCTCGCGGTCGAGGCCCGCCTCGCGCACCTCGTGGAGCGACCCGACCGGGCCCGCCTCTCTTGCGATGGCCATCGGCCCGAACCCTAACGATCGCCCCAGTCATGGGAGTCGCCGATCTGTCGCAGGCGCTCGCGCGTGGCGTCTTCGCAGAGGGCCCCGGCGAGCCCCGCTTCGTATGCGGCGCGCGGGGAGACGCCGAGGGTCGCCGCCGCCTCGTAGTCGCGCGTCAGGTCGGTGTCGAACATGGCCGGGTCGTCGGTCGAGATCGAGCACCGCACGCCCGCCGCCACGAGCTGCGGCAGGGGATGCTCCTCGAGCGAGGCGACGGCGCCCGTGCGCAGGTTCGAGAGCGGGCAGACGTCGAGCACGGTGCCGCGGCCCGCGAGCTCCGCGACGAGCCCCGGGTCCTCGACGGCGCGGATGCCGTGGCGAAGCCGATCGGCGCCGAGGTCCTCGAGCGCGCCTCGGACCGACGCGGCGCCCGCGACCTCGCCCGCGTGTGGGACGGAGCCGAGCCCGAGCTCGTGCGCGAGCCGAAACACGTCCCGGTACGGCTCCGGCGGGAACTCGGCCTCGAGCCCGCCGAGCCCGACGCCGACGACGCCGCGATCGCGATAGCGCGCAGCCCACTCGACCGTGGCCTGCGCCTCCTCCTGACCGAACCCGCGCGGGATGTCGGGCGTCAGCCGCACCTCGACGCCGTGCAGCTCGGCTGCCTCCTCCGCACCTGCGCAGACGCCCTCGAAGATCTCCTGCCATTCGCAGCCGCGCCGCACACGCTCTGCCGGCGAGAAGATCCCTTCGAAATAGACCGCTCCGTGCCAGGCTGCTTCCCCGGCATAGTCGACGACCACTTGCCGGAAGTCCGCCTCGGTGCGGAGGGCGTTGGTCGTCAGGATCCACACCTCGATGAAATGCCGGAAGTCCCGGAAGACGTAGAGCGACTCGAGATCGTCCGGCAGCGCGTAGTCGTTCCGCTTCGCGATCTCGCGCAGCGTGTCCGGCCGCACCGTCCCCTCCAGGTGGACGTGCAGCTCGATCTTCGGGTCAAGCGCAGGCACGCGCGAAGAAGCGTAGGAACTGCGGCGTGTGCGCGTCCCAGAACGAAGCGTCGTGCCCGCCCGGCGAGACGTGCGCGCGCACGCCGGCCCGCCGCGCGTAGGCGAGGGCGGCGTCGTGGAACGGATCGCTCGCGCCGATGTCGATCCAGAGCGGATGCGGCGCCCGCAGCCTGAAGACGTCGTTCCGCGCGAAGTCCTCCGCGTCGTCGAACGCACCGGGCGCCGTCTCGCCGGCGCCGAGCCAGAGCGCAGGCGATTGCACGCCGACTGCGCAGAAGTCGCGGCGTCGCGAGCCGAGGAGCAGCGCGCCGTAGCCGCCCATCGAGATGCCGCCCACCGCCACGCGCCGCGCATGCGTGCGGGCGAGGCGGGCCGGGATCGCCTCCCGCCAGACCATCGATCCCCACCTCCCGTCGGCGCGGTCGTGCCAGTAGCTGTCGTCGCCGCCGTCGAGCAGGAGGACGTCCGGCGCGCGCGGGCCCAGCGCGTGCAGGGTGTCGAAGAGCGGCTGGTTGAGGAACTGGGACGGGCTCGCGCCCTTGCCGTGCAGCAGCACGAGCAGCCAGCGTCCGTGCCGTCGCGGCACCACGAGAACGTCGTGCAGGTCGCGGTGCGCCAGCCGGCTGTGGAGGGTGAAATGGACGAGCCGCGCGCCGCGGGCCGACTGGTAGCTCGGGCCGTCCCCGCAGGCCACGGCCAGCGCGAGGAAGACGGCTAAGGTCAGGGCGTGGCGAAGGCGGCGGACTGGCTGCGGGAGGAGCGTCGGAAGGTCCTCGGAGACTGGGTCGCATTCTGTCTCGGTTGCGGCGCTGCGCGCCGCTGGTTCGAGGAGTTCGAGGCCGAGGTGCCGGAAACCTGCCCCCAGTGCGGCGGCGAGGTGCTGCGCCGTTGCAAGGGGTGCGCCGCGCCCTTCTCCTCGATCGCGGTCGTCGACTGCGAAGAGTGCGGCGCACCGGTGCGGCCGGATGAGCTGTTCGGCTCGAAGATCAGGCGGGCGCGGCGACCTTGAGGCCGTGGCGCTCGGCGAGCGCCGGGATCGTCGAGAAGTCGATCTCGAGCTCGTAGCGGCCCACGACCTCCTGTACCCCGGCCTCGTCGCCGCTCGCGAGAGCAGGTGCGAGCTCGCGGAAGTAGCCGGCGAAGCGTCCCGGAGCGATGATCTCGAGGAAGCGCAGCGGCTCGTCTCCGGCGTTCCAGAAGGTGTGTTCCTGCCCTCGCGGCTTCCGCACGAGCTCGCCCGGCCCGGCCTCGACGACCTCGCTCCCGAGTTGCGCGCCGAGGCGGCCTTCGAGCACGAAGGAGTACTCGTCCTCGTTCGCGTGCCGGTGCAGGGGTGCGCCCAGGGCCCGCGGCGGCAGGGTGTGCTCGACGAGCGCGAAGGCGCCGTCGGTCGCTTCGCTCTCGACGAGGTAGCGAATGCCCAGATCGAACAGGTACACGGTGTCGGCGTCCATGCCGCTCCTTTCGCTGTACATGACGTATAGCGAATGCATATCACATCGGTGTACACTCTGTAAAGCGAAATGACGCGGAAGTACGAACTCAAGCAACGTGCGGAGCAGGTGGAGGAGACCCGGCGGCGGATCGTCGGGGCGACGGTCGACCTGCACCTGACGCGAGGACCGGCGGCGACGTCGATAGCCGAGGTCGCCCGCCGGGCCGGCGTCCAGCGGCGGACCGTCTACAACCACTTCCCCGACGACGGGACACTCTTCGCCGCGTGCTCGGCTCACTGGCAGTCGCTGCATCCCGCCCCAAGCCCCGAGGACTGGACCGATCTCCGGCAGGGGTTGCGGGCCCTCTACGGCTGGTATCGCGAGACCGAGCCGATGCTCGCGAACGTCCTCCGCGACGCGGAGCTTCTGCCGTCGCTCCGGGACGTGATCGAGCCGGGCCTCGGCGCGTACTCACGCGCGGTGCGTCAGGCGCTCGGCCGGCCGTACGGACGGAGTCGCCGGGAGGTCGACGCCGCGATCCGCGTCGCCACCGACTTCTACGTCTGGCGCTCGCTCGCCCCGCTCGGCGACGACGAGGCGGCGGAGCTCGCCGCGGGTCTCGTCGAGCTCGCCGCTAGGAGGTCTCGGCGGGACGGTGCTCGTCGCAGGGGTGCGATGGGCCTCGCGAGGCAAGGACGCAGGGAGCGTTCGTAGCCGGAGGCTACGGGCGCGACCGAGGACGCAGCAGCCGGCGTAGCCGGCCGACGAGCGAAGCGAGGAGTCGCGGCGCTCAGCGCGGCCCTGCGGCACAGCCGCCGTTCCGCCGAGGCCTCCTATTAGAAGATCTCGTTCTCGCGGAAGCCGGGCACGACCGGCCCGTGCATGATCTGCGAGAAGCGGATCACCGTCACGGTGTCCTCGGGGCCGATCTCCCGGTTGTAGAGCTGGCCGAGGAAGTTGCCCATCTCGTCGGTGCGGCGGATCTCCGGGTTGTCGTGCTCGATCTCGCGCGGCGACAATTCGCCGAGGGTCTTCACCTCGACCTTGTCGATCACGGCGTCGAAGACGTGCTCGCGCGCGCTGAAGCGGACGCCGCAGAGGACGCGGACGACCATGCCCTTCTTGTACTTGCCCGACTTGTCGCCGAGCCGGATGGTGGCCGACTTGCGGCCCGAGCGGAGCTGGTCGGCGACGAGCGGCGAGTAGAAGTTGAGGGCGTACACCGTGGCCTGGGAGTCTACGAGGGAGATCGCCGGACGTGCGCGCTCGTGAGCTGGTCCGGCGAGGAGCAGCCCAGCAGGGCGAGCGTCATCGCAAGCTCTTCGCGCAGGAGCTCGAGCACGTGGCGGACGCCGGCCTCCCCGGACGCCGCGAGCCCGAACATCGGGGCGCGGCCGGCGAGTACCGCGCGCGCGCCGAGCGCGAGGGCCTTCGCGACATCGGTGCCCCGGCGGATGCCGCCATCGAGGTAGATCTCGACGCGGCCGGCCACCGCCTCGGCGACCTCCGGCAGCGAGTCGAGCGTTGCGGGGACACCGTCGAGCTGGCGGCCGCCGTGGTTCGAGACGACCACGGCCGCCGCGCCGTGCTCGACCGCGGTCTGCGCGTCCTCGGCGGTGAGGATCCCCTTGAGAACGACCGGCAGCCCGCCCTCGCTCGCGATCCACTCCAGGTCGCGCCACGAGACCGAGGCGTCGAGGAGCGCGAACTGGTCGGCCGGGTTCTGCGCCTCGGCGCCGATCGCCGCCCGGGCGTACGGGAGCGGCAATGCCGCCGGGATCACGAACCCGACGCGGACGTCCCGCTCGCGCTGCGCGAGGCGCGGCGTGTCCACCGTGAGCACGATCGCGCTGCAGCCCGCGGCCGCGGCTGCGGCGAGGTGCTCGCGGGTCACGCCGCGATCCTGGAAGACGTAGAGCTGGCACCACTGCATGACGTCGGGAGCGGCCTCGGCGATCTGCTCGTGCGTGCGGCAGGTGAAGGTCGAGACCGCGAGCCCGGTGCCCGCGGCCGCTGCGGCGCGCGCGGTCGCGCACTCGCCGTCCGGGTCGTACAGCTCCTGGTAGGCGACCGGCGCGACGACGACCGGCAGCTCGAGCTCCGTGCCGAGCACCGTCGTCGCGGTCGAGACCTGCGAGACGTCGCAGAGGACGCGCGGCCGGAACGTCCAGCGCTCGAACGCCGTCCGGTTCTCCCGCAGCGTCCACTCGTCGCCCGAGCCGCCGGTGAGGTAGGCCCACGGGCCCGGATCGAGACGCTCCTCTGCGAGCAGCTCGTAGTCCGCGCTGGAGAGCGGCTCGCTCACGGCTCCCCGGACGTGCCGCGGAAGACCTCGGCCGCGGCCTCGTGGAACCCGGTCGGGAGATCCTGCGCGGCCATGCTGCGCGCGATCTCGTCCATCTCGCCGACCCAGCGCCAGCCCTTGCGCCGCGCCGAGCGCGCGGCGGAGGCGTACTCCTCCTCGAGCTCCGGCAGCGAGAGCCGCCACTCCGCGAGCAGGACGTCCTCGACTCCCTCGGCGCGCGCCAGGGCGCGCTGCGTGAGGAGGAGTGCGGCGCTGCCCTTCGTCCAGCCGGCATACGCCGCCTTGAGCGCCGAGGCGGCGCCGGGATCGCCGGAGATCACCCGGGCGTCCACGTCGGTGCCCGCGAACAGCCCGGCGACCGACTCCGCCTCGCCGCCGGAGAGGTAGAGACGCGTCCTGCCGGGCCCGAGCGGCGGCGGCCCGACGATGCCCCCGTCGACGAAACGGCCGTGCAGGCCGGCGATCGTGCGGGCCGTCGCGGGTGAGATCGCGTTCGCGTCGACGTAGATGCCGGCGAAGCCGCTCGTCGCCTCGGCCACCTCGAGCGCGGCGTGGGGCGGACAGATCGAGAGCAGGACCTCGCACCGCCGGCAGAGTTCGGCGACGTCGCCGGCGTCCTCCAGGCCGGCCCGACGTGCCCGCTCCGCGGTCGCCTCGCTGCGCCCGGCCGAGGCCCAGAGGACCGTCGCCCCGCTTCCCCGCAGGACGCCGGCGACAGCCGCTCCCATCTCGCCGGGATGCAGGACGCCGACGACCGTCACGCGAGCCGCTCCAACGCCTTCGCCGCCATCTCGCGCTCGCCGCCGTAGGCGAGCAGCCGCGGCGCGTCCTCGAGCGGCAGCCAGCGCGCTTCGGCGACCTCGATTCGCATCGACTCGTCGATCTCGCCGATCCTGCCACGACCGGCCCGCAGGAGGAAGAAGCTCACGACCTTGAAGATCCGCTCGCCGCCGCGACGGGTGTACACGTAGCGCACGTCGCCGAGCTTCTCGACGAGCCGCGCCTCGACCCCCGTCTCCTCGTGCACCTCCCGCACCGCGGTCTCCGCAGGCGACTCGCCCGGGTCGACGTTGCCCTTCGGCAGCGCCCAGACCCCCTTCGGCTTGCCGCGGGGCCTGATCGCCGCGAGCATCGTCCGGCCGCGGACCCTCCGGATCACCACGCCTCCGGCCGAGAATTCCCGCTCCACGACCCGGTTCTACCAGTCGGCGACGGTTGGCACTTGCACGGCCCGAGTGCCGAGCGTACAATACCCCCGGCACTCTCGAGGGGAGAGTGCCAGGAACTGTCACTGAGAAGAGGTCAGGAGGCATCTGCATGAACCTGAAGCCGCTTGGTGACCGCCTCATCGTCGAGGTCCTCGAAGAAGAGGAGACGACGACGAGCGGCATCGTGCTTCCGGACACCGCGAAGGAGAAGCCGCAGCGCGGCCGCGTCCTCGCAGTAGGCCCGGGCTCCCGGGACGACGACGGAAAGTTCGTCCCGATGGACCTGGAGGAGGGCGACGAGATCGTCTTCTCCAAGTACGGCGGAACCGAGATCAAGGTCGGGACCGACGATTACCTGATCCTGCGCGAGTCGGACGTACTCGCCAAGGTCGTGGGCGATCGCGAGCCCGCCGGCGCAACCGCGTAGAGAGACAAAACGGAGGTCAGAAGAAGACATGGCTCACAAAGAGCTGAAGTTCAACGAGGATGCGCGCCGCTCGCTCGAGCGGGGCGTGAACATCCTCGCCGACGCGGTCAAGGTCACCCTTGGCCCGAAGGGGCGCTACGTCGTGCTCGACAAGAAGTTCGGCGCCCCCACCATCACGAACGACGGCGTCACGATCGCACGCGAGATCGAGGTCGAGGACGTGTTCGAGAACCAGGGAGCGCAGCTCGTGCGCGAGGTCGCCACGGCAACGAACGACGTCGCCGGCGACGGCACCACGACCGCGACGCTGCTCGCGCAGGCGATCGTCCGCGAGGGCCTGAAGAACGTCGCGGCAGGCGCCAACCCGATGGGTCTCAAGCGCGGCGTCGAGACCGCTGTCGACGCCGTGGTCGAGAACCTCAAGGAGCAGTCGAAGGACGTCTCGGGCCGCGAGGACATGGCCTCGGTGGCCACGATCTCCAGCCGCGACGCCGTGATCGGCGGCCTGCTGGCCGATGCCTTCGACAAGGTCGGCAAGGACGGCGTGATCACCGTCGAGGAGTCCAACACCAT
>JBJMKE010000078.1:0-11025 GCA_045806005.1 Gaiellaceae bacterium | reverse complement strand
CGATCAAGCCGCTGAAGGTGGTGATCGACGCGGCGAACGGGATGGCCGGCGCGATGCTCCCGCCGGTGCTCGAGCGGCTGCCCGTCGAGACGGTTCGCTGCTTCTTCGAGCCCGACGGCTCCTTCCCGAACCACGAGCCGAACCCCCTCCTGCCGGAGAACCGCGAGTTCATCGTCCGCAAGACGCTCGAAGAGGGCGCCGACCTCGGGGTCGCGTTCGACGGCGACGCCGACCGCTGCTTCTTCGTCGACGACAGCGGCGAGTTCGTGCCGGGCGACTTCGTGACCGCCCTCTTCGCCGAGAGCGTGCTCGCGAAGGAGCCGGGTGCGAAGGTCATCTACGACGTCCGCGCGAGCCGTGCCGTGCCGGAGACGATCGAGCGCGACGGCGGCGTGCCGCTCGTGGAACGGGTCGGCCACGCCTTCATCAAGGCACGGATGCGGAAGGACGACGCCGCATTCGCGGGCGAGGTCTCCGGGCACTACTACTTCCGCGACTTCAGCCAGGCCGACACCGGCGTCGTCCCGTTCCTTCTCATGCTCGAGCTGATCTCGAGGAAGGGCGCCCGGCTGTCGGAGATCCTCGCGCCGCTCCGCTCGCGCTACTTCATCACCGGCGAGATCAACACGCCGGTCGCCGACGTCGCGCTCAAGCTGCAGGAGCTCAAGGAGCGATACGGCGGCGAGGGGCGGGTCTCGCACCGCGACGGGATCTCGATCGACTTCGACGACTGGCACTTCAACGTCCGCCCCTCGAACACGGAGCCGCTGCTGCGACTCAACCTCGAGGCGACCTCGCAGGAGCTGATGGAGCAGAAGCGCGACGAGGTGCTCGGGGCGATCCGCTCGTGAAGGCGCCGTTCAAGTTCAGCGCGCGGACGCGCGTCGGCTTCTCCGACACCGACGCGCAGGGGATCGTCTACTACGGCCGCTACAACCCGTACTTCGACCTGGCGCGGGTCGAATACCTGCGCTCGCTCGGGCTTCTCCGGCAGAGTGGCGGCGCCGGCGACTTCGTGATGCGGGCGAACGACGTGGAGTACTTCGCGCCCGCCGTCTTCGACGACGAGATCGAGGTCTTCGTTCGCGTGGCGCGGCTCGGGCGCACGAGTGTGACCTTCGCCTTCGCCGCCTACCGCCTCCCCGACGACCTGCTCATGGTCACTGCACACCAGACCCTCGTCTACGTCGACCTCGGCGAGCGGACGGCGTGCCCCGTGCCGGACGCTTTCCGCGAGCCGGTCCTCGCCTTCGAGGGCGACGATGTCGACGCCTGACGCGGACGAGCAGCTGCGACAGACCGTCGAGGCGCTCGCCGCGCGGGAGGGCTGCAGCTGGGCCGGGATCTACTTCGTCGAGGAGGGCGAGCTCGCGCTCGGGCCCCAGGCGGGGCTGCCGGACCCGGCGTGCCGAACCACGGTCCCGGTCGTCTGGCGTGACACTCGCGTGGCCGAGCTTGCCGCGGACGGAGCGGTCGACGCCGCGCAGCTGGCGGACGTCGCAGCGCGCATCGCCGACCTCTGTCTCGTGGGCTGGGACACCGGCGGCGAGACGTGGGAGAGCTGACGAGCCGTCCCTCGTTCGAGGGAGAGCCGCCGCACCACCACCGGGCCATCCCTCGAACGGGGTAACCCGGGGTTCGTGAGCCTGGATCCCTCGAACGAGGGAATCGGCCGCTACGACGGGGTCACGCGTCGGGCGTCGAACACGCCGTCGACGTTGCGGAGCGAGGTGAGGAGCCCGCGGAGCGCCTTGACGTCGCCGACCTCGGCCACGTACCAGTTCCGGGCCATCTGGTCCTCGACGGTGCCGCCGTACGAGACGATGTTGGAGCCGTGCTCGGCGAACGTCCGGGCGACGTCCTCGAGCAGGCGGGGCCGGTCCCAGGAGTCGACGGCGATCTGCACGCGGAAGCTCTGGCTGCCGCCTCCCTCCCATTCCACCGGCGTGAAGCGCTCGGGATTGCGGCGGAGCGCGCGCACGTTCGGGCAGTCGCCACGGTGGATGGTGATCCCCTTGCCGAGCGAGATGTAGCCGACGATGTCGTCGCCGGGAACCGGGGTGCAGCACTTGGCGAGCCGCACGAGGACATCGTCGACGCCGATCACGTTGATCCCGTAGCTGTCGCTGCCAGCCGCCTCGCGGGCGCGCGGCTTCTTGACGGGAACCTGCTCCTCGGCGACCTCGCCGACCTTCAGCTGCTGCAGGACCTTGTCGACGATCTTCGACGCGGTCAGCTTCCCGGAGCCGAGCGCGATGTAGAAGTCCTCGGCCTTCTTGAAGCCGGACTCCCGGATCACGCCGGCGAGGACGGCGGAGCCCGCGAGCTTCTTGTAGGGGAGGTTCTGCGCCTTGAGCGAGTTCTCGAGCACCTCGCGGCCCTTCGCCTCGAGGTCCTCCTTCTGCTCGCGCGAGAAGAACTGGCGGATCTTGTTGCGCGCGCGCGACGACGCGACGAGCGAGAGCCAGTCGCGGGAGGGCCCGCGGGCGGCGGACTTGCCGGTGAGGATCTCGACGTGGTCGCCGCTGCGCAGCCGGTAGTGGAGCGGCACGATCCGTCCGTTCACCTTGGCGCCGACGGTTCGGTGGCCGACGTCCGTGTGGACGGCGTAGGCGAAGTCGATCGGCGTAGAGCCGGCCGGAAGCGTCTTCACCTCCTCCTTCGGGGTGAGGACGAACACCTCCTCGTCGAAGAGGTCGGTGCGGAAGCTCTTGACGAACTCACGCGCGTCGGCTTCGTCCGCGTTGACCTCCATCAGCTGCCGCACCCAGGCGTTCCACTCCTTGTCGGCGTTCTTGGAGCGACGGCCGTCGCGCACATACGCCCAGTGGGCCGCGACCCCGAGCTCCGCGGTCTCGTGCATGTCGCGGGTCCGCACCTGGATCTCGAGCGGCCGCCCCTCCGGGCCGATCACGGTGGTGTGGAGGCTGCGGTAGCCGTTGAACTTCGGCATCGCGACGTAGTCCTTGAAGCGACCCGGCAGCGGCTTCCAGAGGGAGTGGATCAGGCCGAGCGCGCCGTAGCAGTCGCGCGTCCCCTCCTCGCCGTCGCGCTCGACGATCACGCGCATCGCGGTGAGGTCGTAGATCTCGTTGAACTCGCGGCCCTTGCGGGCCATCTTGTCGTAGATCGAGTAGAAGTGCTTCGCCCGGCCGGAGATGTCGACCGGGATGTCGACCTTCTCGAGCTCGCGGTGCAGGACGTCGGCTGCCTCCGCGACGTGGCCCTCCCGGTCGGCGCGCCGCTCGGCGACCATCGTCTTGATCTCGGAGTACTTCCGCGGATGCAGCGTCTGGAAGGCGAGGTCCTCGAGCTCCCACTTGAGCGCGTGGATGCCGAGCCGGTGCGCGAGCGGCGCGTAGACCTCGAGCGCCTCCTTCGACTTCTGGATCTGCTTCTGCTTGCCGAGGTACTCGATCGTGCGGAGGTTGTGGAGGCGGTCGGCGAGCTTGACGAGGATGACGCGGACGTCCTCGGCCATCGCGACGACCATCTTCCGGTAGTTCTCGGCCTCCGCCTGCTCGCGCGTCTGGAACTGGACGCGGGTCAGCTTCGTGACGCCGTCGACGAGCAGGGCGACCTCGTCGCCGAACTCCTCGCGCAGTGTCTCGAGCTCGACGCCCGTGTCCTCGACGACGTCGTGGAGCAGCGCGGCCGCGATCGTCTGCTCGTCGAGCCGGAGGCCGGCGCAGATCGTCGCCACCCCGACGGGATGGGTGATGAACGGCTCGCCGGAGCGCCGCTGCTGTCCCTCGTGCGCGGTGGCGGCGAAGCGGAAGGCGCGAGTGACGAGCTCGACGTCGACGTCCGAGCGCTGGGCGGCGAGCTCTGCGAGCAGCCCCGCGAGGAGCTCCTCGTGCCTCTCGCCTGCCTCGATCGTCGTCACTGTTTCAGTGTACTGCGGGGTTTGCGGACGAATCCGTGCGGGAGGAAGGGTCGTTGAGGAAGCGAAATGACGCGTTCCATGCCCACTTTTCGCCGTTTCAGAAGACGCCGCAACATGCTCCGCCTGGCGCGGGCGCTCGCCCTCTCGTTGAACACGCGCTAGGCAGCGCGCGCGAACGACTCCGCCTCGAGCAGCGCCCGGAAGTGGGCCGACTCGAGTAGGTCGCGCCGAGTGCCGTCCTCGAGCCCGAGCTCGGCGAAGATCGCCGTCGCCTCGGCGTCGCGGACGGCGGCGGGCTTGTGCCACTCCTGCGCGAGCCATTTGCGCAGCTCGAGATAGCGAGGTGCGTTCGGGAAGACGCGGCGGACGACGAGTTGCGGCGCGACCGTGCCGTTCCAGCGGTTCTCCTCGAGCCGGAACGCGACGTCGTAGAGCGCTTCGGGGCGGAGAACCTCGAGGCGGGATCCCTGCCCGAAGGCAATCGCGCTGCCCGCGTCTCGTCCGGCGCGCCGGATGCGGAAGCGGAGATGCTTGCCGTCGCCGACGGTCGCGAGCTCGGCGAGCCCGCAGCCGGGTGCAAGGAGCGTCGGCGCCGGGTTGCCGAGCCCGTATGGAGCGAGCCTCGCGAGCTCACCGCAGAGATCCAAGGAGAGGTCGGCTCCTCGCGCGACGACCGCGTCGATCGACGTCACGGGCTCGAGGTGCGTGTCGTCGAGCACTGCGCCGGCGTGCTCGGCAAATGCCTCCGCGAACGCTTCGACGTTCTCCTCGGCGATCGAGAGACCGGCGGCTGCCCGGTGGCCGCCCCAGCGGCCGAGCAGCCCGGCGCACGCCCCGAGCGCGCCATGAAGGTCGAAGGCGGGGATCGACCGGCCGGAGCCCTTCCAGTCGCCCTCCGCGCCCGCGATGAGCACGACCGGGCGGTGGTACCGCTCGACGAGCCGCGAAGCGACGATCCCGATCACGCCTTCGTGCCAATCGCGACCGGCCACCGCATAGGCCCGGCGAGCTCGCTGCTCGGCCGGCCACGCTTCGACCTGGGCGACCGCCTCGCGGAGGATCCGGCCCTCCACCGCCTGGCGCTCGCGGTTCAGCTCTTCGAGCGAGTCCGCCAGCCTGCGCGCCTCGGCTTCGTCTGCCGTGAGCAGCAGCTCGAGCGCCTCTCGCGGGTGACCGAGACGTCCCGCCGCGTTGAGGCGTGGAGCTAGGCGGAACCCGACGGCCCCCGCGTCGACGGCGGCCGGGTCGACGCCGGCGCTCTGCATCAACGCTCGCAGGCCGGGCCTTGCCGTACGCGCGAGGGCGCGCAGGCCGGCGATCGCGAGCGACCTGTTCTCGTCGACGAGCGGGACGACGTCGGCGATGGTCGCGAGCGCGACGAGGTCGAGATGACGCCGTGGGATCTCCGAGTCGAGGCCGAAGAGGGCCTGTCCGAGCTTGTAGACGACACCCGTCCCGCAGAGCTCGGGGAACGGGTACTCCGAGGGCCGGGTGGCCACGAGCGGGCAGTTGGGCAGCTGCTCCGCCGGCCGGTGGTGATCTGTGACGACGACCTCGAGCCCGCGCTCCTTCGCCTCGGCGACCTCCTCGACGGCCGTGATCCCACAGTCGACGGTGAGGACGAGCCCGCAGCCGTCGTCCGCAAGGCGGGCGAGCGTGTCGCTGCGGATGCCGTAGCCCTCGTCGAAGCGACTGGGTAGGTGCCAGGCGACGTCGGCGCCGAGCTCGCGCAGCAGGAGGACGGCGAGGGCGGTGGCGGCGATGCCGTCGACGTCGTAGTCGCCGTGGACGCAGATCCGGCGGCCCTGCTCGACGGCGGCGCGGATCTGCGCGCATGCGGCCTCCATGTCGCCGAGGAGGAACGGGTCGTGTGGTGGCTGCTCTCCGTCGAGGAACCGGCGCGCCACGGCCGGATCGGAGTAGCCGCGCCGGACGAGTACCGCCGCCACGACCTCGGAGATTCCGAGCTCGCGGACGAGCTCCGCCTGGGCGCCGGGCGGGCAGTCGGCGAGTGTCCAGGTGCCGTCGTGCATCGCGATCCACGCTACGGGGACGTGCGGACGGAATCGGTCTTCCGGCCTGTCCGGAGCGGACGGCTGTGGATCGGTTGGGCACCTTTCTCGACTGAGCCGCAACGCTCTCGTCACGGCTCGCGCGTCAGGCTCTCCCGGTCCCCTTTGGGTGGGTGGGGGTTTGGGACGGAGCAACTAAAGGCCCGCGCGCGAGCCGCCGGCCGACCCAGCCTGGCTACCCGCCCTCGTTCGGCACCTTGACGCCCAGCACCGTGAGCAGCACGAGCAGTCCGAGGCCGAGCAGCCAGTACGCCACGACCCGCCGCGGGTGCCGCGACTCACGCAGCGAGTTGAGCGCGACCTTCCCCCACAGGAGCACGAGGCCGACGAGCGCGGCGACTCCGAGCACGATGACCGGCGCGAGATACACGGCCTCCTCGAGCGGCCAGGACAGGAGCCAGGCGGTCACCGCGACGAGCGCCAGCACCACCGCCAGCGCCGCCGGATAGCGGAGTACCCGCATCCGGTCAGGGTACGCTGACCGCCGTGGAAGCGGCCGGGAACTACAACTCGGGCGACGACTACGTCGTCGAGTTCCTCGGCTACCGCTTCTCCTTCAACAGTGCCGACTTCGAAGAACGCGTCACGGCCGCGGCGGTCCGGCTCGGGCTGGTCGGTAGCCCCGAGCTGGACGAGGACGAGACCGCCGACCTCGTCGAGCTCGTCGAGCGCGACGCGATCGACGCGCCTCGCAGCGCGTTGGGCGAGTACCTCGTCCGCCACTGGGACGCGCTCGCGCTCGTCCGCGGCGAGTCGCTCGTCTACTGGCTCAAGAAGCTCGTCTTCCGCGGAGCGTGGCTCGACCACCGCGTCAAGGAGGGACTCCTCGAGGTCGACTGGGACGACGACCGGCAGGACTTCACGTACGCCGACACGAACGGCGGGCGCGCGCTGCTCGAGCTCCTCCCCACGCCGAGCTGGCACGAGCTCCAGTACCGGCCGTGAAGATTCCGCGCTGGTACGCGGTCGTGCTGCCGGCGTACCTCGCCGGGTTGCTCGCGCTCGACACGCAGGTCGCGCTGCGCGGACAGCTCGCACTCGGCGCCCTCACGTTCACCGTGCTGGCCGCGGCCTTGCGGCCGCTGCCGTCACTCGCCCGGGCTCAGACGATCGGCGTCGTCCTCTTCGCCACGGTCGGCGAGGTGACCGGCTCGCTCGTCTGGGGCGTCTACCACTACCGGCTGCACAACCTGCCGCTCTTCATCCCGCCGGCGCACGGGCTCGTCTACCTGAGCGGTGTCGCCCTGAGCCGCAGCCTCCGTGACCGAGCCGTCGTCTGGGCCGCCGCGATCGGCGCCGCCGCCTGGGGGATCGCAGGGCTCACCGCGCTGCCGCGGCTCGACGTCGCCGGCGCCTTCGGCGTGCCGCTCCTGCTCGTCTTCCTGTGGCGGTCCCGCTGGCGGACGACATATGCCGGCGTCTTCCTCGTCGTCGCCGGGCTCGAGCTGTACGGCACCACGATCGGGACCTGGCGCTGGGCGTCCACCCTCCCCGGGCTCGGGATTCCCGACGGCAACCCGCCGAGCGGCGTCGCGAGCGGCTACGTCTGGTTCGACGTGATGGCGCTGCTCGTCGCGCCGTGGCTCGTCTACGTCGCCGGCGGAACGCTGAACCCGAAGCGCTGGACTCGCTCTTCAGGCGACTTGCTCAGCTCAATCCGTCGCAGAGAGCCAATCGGGACGATTAGCGCATCGGGCGCGTCGTCGTCGCGTGCGTCGGTCACGTAGAGCGTCACCATCCCGAAGCCGGGCTCAGGCTCGATCCGCTCGAGCACGAAGCGCGACCTGTCCGCAAGCTCGACCTCGACGAGCGGCTTCTCCACGCCGTTGGCCTCGGCGAACGAGGCGATCGCCTTGTGAATCCGCTCGACGAAGGCCTCGTGCGGCAGCTCGGCAACGGGGGTCCAGAGGTCGGGCATATCAGAAGAGCCGCGCGTCGGCGTCGGCGGCGGAGTCGGCGTCGGGCGCGGCACCGAGGTGAGCCCGACCGAGCGCGGTGGTCGTCCTGCCGCGGGGCGTCCGCTGAATGAAGCCGAGCTGGAGGAGGTACGGCTCGTACACGTACTCGATCGTGTCCGACTCCTCGCCGAGCGCCGCGGCGAGCGTGCTCAGCCCGACGGGGCCGCCGGCGTACTTCTCAACGATCGTTCGTAGGAGCTCGCGGTCGAGCCGCTCGAGCCCCGCCTCGTCGACCTCGAGCAGCTCGAGGGCCTCGCGCGCGATGGGCGTCGTGATCGCGCCCTCGTGCCGCACCTCGGCGACGTCGCGGACGCGACGCAGGATCCGGTTGGCCACGCGCGGCGTGCCACGGGCGCGACTCGCGATCTCGTCGGCGGCCTCGGCGGCGATCTCGACCCCGAGGATCCGAGCCGAGCGGCGGACGATCGAGGCGAGCTCGCCGTCCTCGTAGTAGTCGAGCCGGAACGTGATCCCGAAGCGGTCGCGGAGAGGAGAAGTGAGGAGGCCCGTGCGCGTCGTCGCCCCGACGAGCGTGAACGGCGGCAGGTCGAGCGTGAGCGTGCGGGCGGCCGTCCCCTGCCCCATCACGATGTCCAGGCGGAAATCCTCGAGAGCCGGATAGAGGATCTCCTCGGCGGCGCGACTCAGGCGGTGGATCTCGTCCACGAACAAGACGTCCCGCGCCTCGACCGCGGTGAGGATCGCGGCCACGTCCTTCCGCTCGAGCGCCGGGCCGGCGACCGAGCGGATGCCGACGCCGAGCTCCTCGCGGACGATGTGCGCGAGGCTCGTCTTGCCGAGGCCGGGCGGTCCGACGAGTAGGACGTGGTCGAGCGCCTCCCCTCTCCCCTTCGCCGCATCGAGCGCGACCGCGAGCTGCTCCTTGATGCGCGCCTGGCCGACGAACTCGTCGAGCCGGCGCGGGCGGAGGCTCCTCTCGACCTCCTCGTCCTCCTCGCGCAGCTGCGGCGCGAGGAACTGCGTGGTCGCGTTCATGCGGCCTTCTTCAACGCGAGCCGGACGCGTTCCTCCGGCGACAGCTCCGGATCGACTTCGGCGAGCGCACGCTCCGCGTCGACCAGGTTCCAGCCGAGCTCGACGAGCGCGTCGCGCGCGACGACGTGTTGCTCTCCGTCGCCGTCGGCCGCGGGCGCGAGTGCCGGATCGCCGAGCTTCTCCTTCAGCTCGAGCACGATGCGCTCGGCCGTCTTCTTGCCGATGCCGGGGATCGCCTGGAAGCGCGCAGCGTCGCCGCGCGCGATGGCGCGGCGCAGCTCGGCGACCGGCGAGCCGGAGACGATCGCGAGTGCGACCTTGGGCCCGATGCCGCTCACCGTGAGCAGCTGGACGAACAGCTCGCGCTCGCTGCGGTCGGCGAAGCCGTAGAGCTGGAGCGCGTCCTCGCGCACGTGGAGGTACGTCTCGACGGAGATCTCGTCGGCCGCGTCGCCCTTCCGCACGGCCGCAGGTGTCGCGTGGACGAGGTAGCCCACGCCGGAGACGTCGAGCACGAGTCCCTCGGGCGTGTTCGCGACGGGCTTGCCGCGGAGGCGCGCGATCACGACGCTCGAGCCTCCAGGTGCAGCAGCGGCGGCGAGAGCGCGTGGCAGATCGCGACGGCGAGCGCGTCGGCGGCATGGTGCGGCGTCGGCTCCTTCGGGAGCGCGAGCAGCATCTTCACCATCCGCTGCATCTGGGCCTTCTCGGCGCGGCCGTAGCCGCACACCGCCTGCTTGACGCGGGCGGGCGCGTACTCGCGGCACTCGACTCCGGCATTGGCGGCCGCGACGAGCACGGCGCCGCGTGCCTGACCGACGGAGAGCGCGATGCGGGCGTCGGCGCCGACGTACGACTCCTCGAGCGCCACCGCATCCGGCGCGTGCTCGGCAATGAGCGCCGCCACGGCGTCGTGGATCGTCTTCAAACGAAGGACGGTGTCCTGGCCGGCGGGCGTCGACCAGCAGCCGTGCGCCACTTCCCTGAGGCGGCCTCCGCTTTCTTGGACGACTCCGTACCCGCAAGCAGCAGTCCCCGGATCGATGCCTACGACCTTCACGCGGAGAGGTTAGGAGTCGGATCGGACGGCCAGCCGGAGGCCAACGCAGGCGACGACGAAGCGTGGCTGGCTCTAGCCGGCCACGCTTTCGAGGACTCTTTCGGGGATGTCGAAGTTCGCGAAGACCTCCTGCACGTCGTCGTTCTCCTCGAGCTGGTCGATCAGGCGCAGGATCTTCTTGGCCTCGCTCTCGTCCTCGACGGCGACGGTCGTCTTCGGCAGCATCGTGAGCTCGGCCGACTCGATCTCGAAGCCGGCGTCGGCGACCGCCTCGCGCACCGTCGCGAGCTCCTCGGCCGCCGAGAGGACCTGGAACGTCGAGCCGTCGAGGGAGACGTCGTCGGCGCCGCCCTCCGCCGCCGCGAGTGTGAGCTCGTCCTCGTCCGAGCCGTCGACCGGCACGAGCACGACACCGCGCCGCTCGAACAGCCACGCGACCGCGCCCGAGGTGCCGAGGTTGCCGTCGTTCTTCGCGAAGATGTGCCGCACCTCGCCCGCCGTCCGGTTGCGGTTGTCGGTGAGCGCCTCGACGATCAGTGCCACCCCGGCCGGGCCGTAGCCCTCGTAGACCACGGTCTCGTAGGCGGCGGAGTCGGCGTCGGTGCCCGCGCCCTTCGCGATGGCGCGGTCGATGTTGTCCTTCGGCATCGAGTTGGAGCGCGCCTTCTCGATCGCGTTCTGGAGCGCGAGGTTCGCGGCCGGATCCGGCCCGCCGTCCCTCGCCGCGACGATGATCGCGCGCGTCAGCTTCGAGAAGAGCTTGCCGCGCTTCGCGTCGGCGGCGCCCTTCTTGTGCTTGATCGAGGACCACTTGCTATGCCCGGACATTCCCCGCTCCCGCCGCCGGCAAAGCCGGCGCCTTCGCCATCTTGTCGCGCTCCGTCGAGCCTACGCGCGCACACTCCTCCCGCACGATGTTCAAGAAGCGCTCGTGGACGCGCGTGTCGTCGGTCAGCTCCGGGTGGAAGGCCGCCACGAGGAGCCGTCCCTCGCGCGCCAGCACCGGATGGCCGTCGACTTCCGCGAGCACCTCGACGTCGAGCCCCGGATCCT
>JBJMKE010000077.1:0-15102 GCA_045806005.1 Gaiellaceae bacterium | reverse complement strand
TGTCGCTCGCGCTGCGCGAGCGCGGCTGGCAGGTGCCGGCGTACAGGTTCCCCGAGAACCGCACCGACCTCGCCGCGCTGCGCGTCGTCGTGCGGCGCGGCTTCACCCACGACATGGCGGACATGCTCCTCGCGGACGTGAAACGGCAGCTGCTGCGGCTCGAGAAACAGCCTACCCCCGTACACGACGCCGACAGCGCGAGCTCGTTCGCGCACTAGCGAGATGTCCACTCCAGACCTCGACATCGCGCAGCAGTTCCAGGCGGCGGCGGAGGACGCCCTGCGTACGGGCGACTTCGAGCCGGTCGCCGCGCTCCTCGCGCCGGACGTGGAGTGCGTGATGCCGCAGCACACCCTGCAGGGCGTGGACGCGCTGATCGGGGAGCTGAGCCGGGTGCGCCCGACCGAGCGGTTCGACGTCGAGTTCGAGAACGGCGACTGGAAGCCCCACGGCAAGGGGCGGTTCTCCTGCGAGATCCGCGCGCTCTACCGGTCGCAGGTGTCGGACGACCTGTCCTACAGCCGAGATCGAAGCTTCGCGCTGACCGTCCGCGACCGCAAGGTCAGCCGGTTCGAGATGCGATTCGCCTGAGCTAGCCGGGAGGCGACTCGCTCGGCACCGGCACGAGCTCGGGCTCGGGCTTCGCCCTGGCGAAGATGCGGCTGCGGGCGCGGGCCGGCGCGGGAGCGGGCGCGAAGCGGGAGAGCGCGCCCACGACGGCGATCCCTCCGGCCAGCTCGTACGCCGCCGAGTCGTTGATCAGCAACGACGTCACGATCGCGACGCCGAAGGCGAGAAGCACGTCCCGCGTGGACGGCTGCCGCGCGGCGCGCCACGCGATCCCGAAGGAGACAGCGAGCACGACGAGGAGCGGGACGACCATCTCCCAGGCGTGAAGCGCCGGCAGGTAGGAGAGCTGCACCCGGCTCCCGAGCGACGAGAGCAGGCCGGTGCCGTGGTCCGAGAAGGCGCTGCGGAGATGGTTCGGCCCCGCTTCCGACAGGCCCTGCGACACGATCCAGAGCACGGCGAGCGCAGCGGACGCGAGCAGCCCCAGGAAGCCCTTCCAGCCGAGCCGGAAGAGTCGCGCGCCGAGCGCGGCGAGGGCGAAGCCGAGCACGATCGCACCGCCGCCGTCGGCGCCGATGCGGTTGTCCGTCATCACGACGAGCCCGAAGACGCCGAAGAGCGCGAAGCCGAGCACGCCGAAGTGCCGTCGCGCGAGGAACGCCCCGGCGAGGAGCGGCGCGAGCAGCAGCGTCTCGACCTGGTTGCCGATCCCCCAGAAGCGCGAGTTCTGCGTCGGCCCGAACGGGTTCACGGCCTGCCACTCCGGTCGCCGGACCATGACGATGGCATAGAGCGCGACGACTCCGCCGTACAGGGCCAGGAGCGCGGCCTCGCCTCGGGAGAAGCGTTCGAGCGCGAGCGCGACGAGCACGGTCCCGGCGGAGAGCGCGGCGCACAGGAGCACCTCGTTCGAGACCTGGCCGACGCCGAGCAGAAGGTTGACGAGCAACGCGGCCGGGACCGCGGTTACCGCCGCGCGCATGCCGAGCAGCGCGAGCGCGAGCAGGACGCCGGCGAGGATGAAGAGGGCCGCGAACTTGAGCCGGTTGTTGGCGCCGATGGCCTTGCCGAGGCCCGAGAGCTTGTCTACCGCATGCGCCGAAGGTGTCCAGCGGAGTGTCGTCGCCGGATGGCCGGTGAGCGCCGTGGGCGCGATGTCCACGATCGAGACCAGGCCCGGGATCTGCGTCGTCGGAGAGGTGAGCAGCCCGTGGAAGCCGCGGCCGATCACCGCGATCCGGTAGAGGCGATCGTTCGCCGTCGGCCCGCCGCGCGGCGGCAGCTGGAGGACGATGCACATGTGGCAGTTCGGGAAGACGCTCGCCTTCCGTGCATCGATCAGCGGCTTCCCCTTTGGCACGCCGCCGAGGCGGGCGTTGACCTCCGCGCCGCGCACGAGCTCGGCGAGCGCGCGGCGGCGGTTCGTCGTCGGGCCGTAGCCCGGGCGCAGGAGCCCTACGGCGCCGTGCTCGGCGAGCCACGCGAACGTGGAGTCGCTGATCCGGTCGAGGACGACGACCTGGAACGGCGCGCCGACCGGCTGCTGGCGCGCCGAGGCGACGCCGGGTGCGGCGAGCGCGACGGCGACCGCGGCGAGGAGGGCGAGCAGGGGCAGAGCGCAGACCGGCCGGACCATCAACTCCCCATTCTCACCTAATCGCGGCACGAAACGAGCAGTTCATCTGGACCCACTCGCCGCTCGCTCCTCGACGAGCTCCTCGAAGCACGGGGCGCCCTCGAAGGCGGCGAGCCCCGCCGGCTGCTCGAGTCGCTGATCGCGGCGACGCAGGACCATCCGCCGGCGCCGCGCCGTCGCGACCGCCGCCGAGGCGCCCACGAGCCCGCCCAGAAGGAAGTCCCTGGCCCTTCCCCTCGTCCTCTCCCCATCCATGAGGGACGATTGTGCCTTGCGGATCGCAACCTTCGGGGACGTAGTGCTCGACGTGGTCGTGCTGCTCGCGGAGCCGCTTGCTCCGGGCGGGGACGTCCGCGCCTCCAACCGGGCCGGCGCGGGCGGCCAGGCGGCGAACGTCGCGGCCTGGGCGGCCGAGCTCGGCGCGGCGGCGCGCTGCATCGCCAAGCGCGGCGACGACCCGGCCGGAGAGCTCGTCGCGCGCGAGCTCGCGGCCCACGGTGTCGAGCTCGTGGGGCCGGTCGACGCCGGCGCGACCGGCCTCGTCGTCTCCGTCGTCGGCGACGGCGACCGGGCGCTCGCCTCCGACCGCGGCGTCGCGCCCTCGTTCGAACCGGAGGAGCTGGACGCCGCCTGGCTCGCGTGCGACGTCCTCCACCTCTCCGGCTACGCGCTGCTGCGCGAGCCGATCGCGGACGCGGCGCTCCTGGCCGCCCGCCTCGCCCGCGAGCAGGGCGCGCGGGTGTCGGTCGACGTCGCGGCCTGGACCGAGATCCGCAGCTACGGGCCGGTCCAATTCCGCGAGCTCCTCGACGCGCTCGCGCCCGACGTGCTCTTCGCGACCGAGGCCGAGTGGGAGCTGCTGGGCGGCGCGTACCTGACCGCTCCGCTCGGCGTCCTCAAGCGCGGCGCGCGCGGCTGTACCGTGTTCAGCGAGGACGCGAGCCTGGACTTCGCCGCCGTCGAGGGCCGGGTCGTCGATCCCACCGGCGCCGGGGACGCGCTCGCCGCCGGCTTCCTCCTGGGCGGCTCCCTCGAGGAGGCGGCGCGACGCGGCCTCCACGCGGCCGCCCGCTGCGTCGCGAAAGTAGGGTCGCTGCCATGAAAGTCGAGGCGCTGACGGACGAGCAGGCGGCGGAGATCGCGGACTGGCGGTACGAGTTCCCGTACGAGTGGTACGACACCTCGGCCGACCCGCGCCGCGTGGAGCTGTTCGCGAACCCGGCCCGGCGGACGCACCTGCGCGCGGTGGTGGACGACGACGGAGAGCTCGTCGGCTTCTTCAACTTCGTGCCCGAGGGGCACGAGGTGCGGCTCGGCCTCGGAATGCGCCCCGACCTGACGGGCCGCGGCCTCGCCCAGCCGTTCATCGCCGCGGGGCTCGACTACGCGCGGCGGGAGTGGCGGCCGCGCACCTTCCGGCTCTGGGTCGCGAGCTGGAACGAGCGCGCGCTGCGCGCCTATCGCCGCGCCGGCTTCCACGAGGTGCGGCACGCCGAGGAGAGCCGCTTCGTGGAGATGGAGCGGTCGGCGTGATCCGCCTCTCCGACGAGGTACGGGAGACGCTCGCCTCGGGCGGCGCCGTGGTCGCCCTCGAGACGACGCTCGTCGCGCACGGCTTCCCGCCGGGCGAGGGCGCCGAGGTCGGGCTCGAGTCGGAGCGCCAGGTGCGGGCGGCGGGTGCGGTGCCCGCGACGGTCGGCGTGCTCGACGGGGAGGTGCGCGTCGGGCTCACGGAGGAGGAACTCGGGCGCTTCGACGCCGACGCGCGGAAGGCGGGACCGCGCGACCTCGCGGCTGCCGCCGTGCAGGGCGCGGTCGGCGCGACGACGGTGGGCGGCGCGCTCGCGGTGGCGCGGGCGGTCGGCGTCCGCGTCCTCGCGACCGGGGGCATCGGCGGCGTCCATCGCGGCTTCCCCGATCCGCCCGACATCTCCGCCGACCTCGGCCAACTGGCTCGGACGCCGGCGCTCGTCGTCTCGGCCGGCGTGAAGTCCCTGCTCGACGTGCCGGCGACCGCCGAGCTGCTCGAGTCGCTCGGCGTACCGGTGCTGGGGTTCCGCGTCGACACGCTCCCTCTCTTCTACGCGGCAGAGGGCGGCCCGCCGGTCTCGGCGCGGGTCGAGTCGGCGCAGGAGGCGGCCCGCGTGGCCGAGGAGCACTGGCGGCTCGGCGGCTCCGGGCTCCTCCTCGGGCGCCCACCCGACGAGCCGCTGGAGGACGTCGAGCCGCTGATCGACGAGGCGCTCGCCGCAGCCGCGAGCGTGGGTGTCTCGGGCCAGGCGGTGACGCCGTTCGTCCTCGCCCACCTCCACCGCGAGAGCTCCGGCCTCACCCAGGCGGCGAACAAGGCTCTCGTCGCGCAGAACGCGCGGCTCGCGGGCGAGGTCGCGGTCGCCCTCGCCGGCTAGAGATCTTTCCGCGAGAACGCCAGCACGGCGAGCGCGAGCGCGACGCACAGGTAGCCGACGGACCAGACGCGGATCCCCCAGCCGTGCACGTAGCCGCCGCCGAACGGCCCGAGCTGGAGGAGGAAGCCCGTGAGCCCGCCGGCGCTCGTCGAGATCAGGCGCAGGCCGTCCTGGTAGAGCCCCTCGAAGGGGAGCGCCCAGGCCGCGATCGTCGACGCGTGCCGGATCGCATGCGAGTTCAGCGCGTGGCCGATCGTCCCGAGCAGCCCGGCGACGAGGCCGCCGCCGAAGAGCATGAACACGGCGATGCCGTTCGCCGTCGACGAGAGGAAGACGGAGCCCAGGATCGAGAAAGCGGTCACGATCAGGACGCCGCCGGCGAGCTCCAGCCCGGGGACGGTCCGGGAGGCCGGCAGCCAGTGGCCCGTCAGGTCGATGATCGCGAGCGAGATCCCGTACACGGCGAGCACGTACACGACGCACACCGCGCCCGCGCCGAGGAAGCGCGCCAGGAGCAGCGTCGTCCGGCCAACCGGGCGCACGACGAGCGGCTGGAGCAGGCCGCGCTCGGCATCGCCCGAGACGACGCCGAGGGTGAGGAAGACGGCGAGCACGACGCCGAGGAAGAGCGTCGCGAACATGGCGAGACCGAGCAGGAAGGCGCCGGCGAACGTGCGCGTGTCGACGTTGACGTCCGCCGGCGGCGTGATCGTCGAGAGGCTGTCGAAGACGTAGTGGTTCGCGAGCCAGAAGAGGGCCAGGAAGAGCGCCGTCAGCAGGACCACGACCGCGAAGACCTTCCGCCGCACCGCCTCGCGCAGGCCGTAGCCCGCGATCGTGAGCACCACGGTCACGAGACCTCGTCCCCCACGGCCTCGAGGTACGTCTCCTCGAGGGTCGAGGTCAGGACGCGGACGCCGTAGACCTTGCGGCCCGACGCGACGGCCTCGGCCACGAGCCGCGGCGCGTCCTCGCGCGTCGCGCCCTCGATCGTGCGGGTGCCGTCGTCGGTCTCGAGCTCGACGCCGCGCGGCCGCGACAGCTCGGCGGGCGATCCGGCCGCGACGACCTCGCCGGCGCGGAGTATCGCGACCCGGTCGCAGACGAGCTCGATCTCGGAGAGGAGGTGCGAGTTGAGCAGGACCGAGACGCCGCGGCCGCGCAGCTCCTCGAGCAGGACGCGTACAACGCGGCGCCCTGCCGGGTCGAGCGCCGACGTCGGCTCGTCGAGCACGAGTACGCGCGGCGACCCGACGAGCGCCTGCGCGATCCCGAGCCGCTGCTGCATCCCCTTCGACATGCCGTCGACGCGGCGGGCCCGGGCGTCGGCCAGGGAGACGAGCTCCAGCAGCCGCTGCCGCTCCGCCGCGCCGCCGCCGGAGGAGGCCAGCCGCTGGTGCAGCGCGAGCACCTCGTCGGCGGTGTACCAGCCGGGGAAGCGAAAGAGCTCCGCGAGGTAGCCGAGCTCCGCCCGCGCGGCCCGCGAGCCGGCGCGCGCTCCCACGACCTCGGCGCTGCCCCGCGTCGCTCGAACGAGCCCGACCGCGATCTTCACGAGCGTCGACTTCCCGGCTCCGTTGGGCCCGAGTAGCCCCACGAGCTCCCCCTCCTCCACCGAGAGGTCGACGCCCTTGAGCGCCTCGACGGACCCGTAGCGCTTCTCGAGCGCGTGAACGGCAAGAGCGTGCGCCACCCGCCGAGCCTAGCCGGACGTGTCCCCCGGAGCCACGGCCGGAACCTGGTTCCGGCCGTGTACGTTTCGGACGTGCCCCGCGGTTACATGGAAGGCCCCGCCGCCGAGGAGGCCGAGCGTCGGGCAGAAGAGGCTGCACGGCCGAAGGACGAGACGCCCTCGCCGGAGCTCCAGGCGGCCGTTTACGGCTGCACGACGGACGATCCGCAGCCGCATTTCCTCGGCTGGCTCGGCGACGTCGACCCGGACGAGCTGTTCGCGGCAGGTGCGGCCTGGGGCGTCACCGTCCGCCGAGTTGCGGTCGCCGACTGACCTTTTCGGACACGGCCGGTACCTGGTTCCGGCCGTGTCCGTTCGGGCTAGGAGATCGTCTGGACGAACTCGTCGATGCTGAGGGCGGGCAGCGTCTGGATCTTCGTCGAGCCGCGGGCGCCGAGCGCCACCGAGACCTTCGCGATCGTGGCCGTGTCGGGAGCCTCGACCACGTTGACGAAGTCGAACTCGCCGAGCGTCGCCCACTGGTGGAGCACCTTCGCGCCGAGCTCCTCGACGTCGCGGTTGACCTCCTGCAGCCTGGACGGGTTCGACTGAAGCGTCTGGACGCCCTGCTGCGAGAGGCGTGAGAGAAGGATGTAGATAGGCATGGCGGCAACCTACTCGACCTCGGCGCGCGCCGACTGATCCACGTAGAGCAGCGCCGCGCCCACGAAGAGGAGCGGTGAGATGACCACGCTCGCGAGGACGAAGGCCGTCGAGACCGCGGCCCCCCCGAAGCCGCGCAGGACGAAGGCGAGCACGGCCTGCGTGAGGAAGACGACGACTCCGAGCGTCAGGAGCGAGCCGAACGCGTGGACATAGTCGGCGCGGGCGAGTGTCCAGGCGCGGGCGAGCGCGGCGCGAGGCGCAAGCTCCTCGACCACGAGCACCGGAACCACCAGCCCGAGCGCCGCGAGCCACGCGATCCCCGGCAGCACGAACGCGAGGACGAGGAACGGAACGGGCGCAAACACGAGCCAGCCCACCAGCCACGCGACGACCAACCGACGGCGGAGTGGCCTCGCGTCGAGAACGAGCAGGCAGGCGCCCACGTAGGTCGCGCTGAGGAGCGCGGCGGAGAGGGTCGGGGCGAGCAAGAAGCTGGTCCGGCGGGATACGTGCGCGAACACGACCGCGAGGGCCGCCGGCGCCAGCCCGAGGAGGAGCGCCATCGTGAACCGCTCCCCGTAGAAGCGGATGGACTCGGCGACGAGCTGTCCCACCGTCCGCTCGGCGGGCGGCAGCGCGGCTGGACGCGGCTCCGCCATCGGGGAGAAGGTAGCGCGGCTCAGGCGACAGGCTCGCCGCAGAGGTGAAGCACGCCGTCTCGCGTCTCCGAGATCGGCTCCCACGACCGGTGCAGCTCGCAGTGGCCGGGCTTGAGGAGGTGGACGACCTCGTGTCCTCGTGCGTGCAGGAGCTCGGCGATCAGCCGGCGGTGGCAGCGCCACCAGAGCGTCTCGGCACAGAGAAAGCATGGCTCGGGCTGGGCGAGCGCCGTGGCGAGCGCCTGCTGCCACTCCGACGCGCCCATGCGCGCCGCGTAGCTGCGGAAGGCGACGACCCGGATGCAGGAGAAGCGCTCCTCGCCCGGCTCGCCGCTGCGCCGGCCCCCGAGCTCGACCGCATGGCGATAGGCGATGCCCACGCTTGCGAGGGAGGCGGCGAGTGCAGTTTGGTCGAACTGCGGGTGGCGGCGCGAGCTCGGGTAGCGTCGCACGTCGACGAGCGTGCGCGCTCCGGCCTCCCCGAGCACCGCGAGGAGCTCCTCGATCGGCCGCGTGCCGTGCCCGACGGTGAAGACCCGCACCTTCGTAGGATGCCGCCATGGGCTACGACGTCGTCCACCACTCCGACCTCGACTGGGAGCAGCGGCCGGGCCACGAGGGCCAGGAGCCGCGCCACGCCGCCGCGCTCACCGACGCGGCGCACATGACCGAGTCACGCGCGCGAATGTGGCGCTATCCGGCGCACACGCGCGGCCGCCGCCACCTCGACCACGACCAGGAGGAGGTCTTCGTCCCGTTGCGCGGCACGCTGACGATGCTGCTCGGGGAGCCGTGGGAGCGGGTGGACGTCGAGCCGGGTGGGGTCGTTGTCGTCCACGCGGGCACGCCGCTCCAGATGCGCAACGAGACCGACGAGGAGATCCTCGCCTTCGTCTACGGCGCGCCCGCGCGCCACGGCAACGCCGAGTTCCTAGAGGACGTCGAGTCGCTGTAAGGCGGCGGCGAGCGCGGCGAACGCCTCGTCGAACCGCCAGTGCGCTCGGTCCGCCTCGTCCGGTGAGTTCGAGATCGCGCGCAGCTCGACCGCCGGCACGCCGGCGAGCCCGCACGCGCGGAGGACGCCGAACCCCTCCATCGCCTCGACGTCGAAGCCGCTCCCGCCGCCGACCTTGCCGCAGGTCGCGATCGGCAGGACGTGGGCCTCGGGCAGCGCGACCCGCGCGCGCTCGAGCAGCGCCGCGTCGGGGCGAACGCGCTCGATGCGCGGCAGGGTCGAAGAGGGATCGATCACGTCGCAGTAGACGGCTTCGCTGCCGAGGACGAGCGCAGGCGGCTCGAGCGTGCGAGAGCCGGCGATGCCGACCTGGATCACCGCGGCCGGCCGGCGTTCCTCGAGGATGCGGGCGGTCTGGAGCGCCGCCTCGACCGGGCCGATCCCGCAGCAGAACGTCTCGAGGCCCTCGACGAGCGCGAGCTCGCGCTCGGTGGCGGCGACGACGAGCACGCTAACCACGGCAGGAGGCGACGACCGAGCCGTCCTGCCGGTGGGTCAGCTGGATCTCTCCAGACGACGCAGGACCGTCGGCCGACCCGCCGACACCTTGTCCCGGGGGCGGAACCTCCGCTCCCGGCCCTCCCTTGCAGGAGATCAGCGCGCCGGTCTTCACGTTCGCGATCGTCGTAGTCCCCACGATGGTCATCGGGCCGGAGCCTGCT
This sequence comes from Gaiellaceae bacterium, assembly GCA_045806005.1. Classification (GTDB taxonomy): domain Bacteria; phylum Actinomycetota; class Thermoleophilia; order Gaiellales; family Gaiellaceae; genus Palsa-739. The sequence goes on along the minus strand of JBJMKE010000077.1, from coordinate 5,814 downwards.
TTCGTACCCGAGCCGCAGCCGGCGGCGAAGCCGACGGAGACGAACACGACGAGCGCGAAGGTCGCCTTCATTGCTCTCTCTTATACGCCTCGAGCGGCTCGGACGCCTCCGGCTAGGCTCCGACCGTGGGGGGCCGCCGGTTGTGCGCCGTCGGATCCTCGCCGCTGCGGTCGCGTCCGCGGCGTGCGGCGGCGGTCACGAGGCGGCGTCGCGTCCGCCCGGCCCGCGCCTCGGGAAGATCTGCGGGCACTGCCGCGCGGCTTGCAGCCGCAGACGTCCTGGCTGCGCACCTCCGACGGAGTGCGTTTCACCGCCGACGATCTCCGTGTCCTCGCGTTCGATCTCGGCTGGCTCGCCGCCCACTAGGCGGCAGCGGCCGTAGCCGCGCCGAGCTTCTCGAAGCGGATCTCGCCTTCCCCGGCGTCCACGCGGATCGTGTCGCCGTCGGCGAAGTCGCCCTCGAGCAGGCGTAGGGCCAGCGGGTTCTCGACGAGCCGCTGGATCGCGCGCTTCAGCGGCCGGGCGCCGAACGCCGGATCCCACCCCGCCTCCGCGAGCACCTCCTTCGCCGCTCGGGTCAACTCGAGCTCGATCCGCCGCTCGGCGAGGCGTTCGCGCAGCCGCTCGAGCTGGAGCTCCACGATCTCGCCGATCTGCTCCTTCGTCAGCGGCTTGAACTCGATCACCTCGTCGATGCGGTTCAGGAACTCCGGCCTGAAGACATCGCTCAGCGCGTCGGCCGTGCGGACGTTGGAGGTCATGATCAGGACGGTGTTGCGGAAGTCGACCGTGCGGCCGTGGCCGTCGGTCAGGCGCCCGTCGTCGAGCACCTGGAGCAGCACGTCGAAGACCTCCGCGTGCGCCTTCTCGATCTCGTCGAGGAGGATGACGCTGTACGGCCGTCTCCGCACCGCCTCGGTGAGCTGGCCGCCCTCGTCGTAGCCGACGTAGCCGGGCGGCGCCCCGAGCAGCCGCGCGACGGTGTGCCGCTCCTGGTACTCGCTCATGTCGAGCCGCACCAGCGCATGGTCGTCGTCGAACATGAACTCCGCCAGTGCCCGCGCGAGCTCGGTCTTCCCCACGCCCGTCGGGCCGAGGAAGACGAACGAGCCGATAGGCCGGTCCGGGTCCTGCAGGCCGGTACGGGCGCGCCGCAGGGCGTTCGCCACCGCCTCGACGGCCTCGTCCTGGCCGACGACCCGCTGGTGCAGCCGGCTCTCCATCTGGACGAGCTTCTCGGTCTCGCCCTCGAGGAGCCTGTCGACCGGGATGCCCGTCCAGCGCGCCACGACGGCGGCGACGTCGTCCTCGTCGACCTCCTCCTTGACCATCGAGGCCTCGCGCTGGTCGGAGTCGCGCTCGGCGAGCTCTTTCTCCAGCTCGGGCAGCTCGCCGTAGCGGATCTCCGCCACGCGCTGGAGGTTCCCCTCGCGCTCGGCCCGATCGGCCTCCATGCGGAGCGCGTCGATCTGCTGCGTGATCTCGCCGATGCGGTCGAGCGCCTCCTTCTCGCGCGCCCAGCGCGCGGCAAGCCCGTCGCGCCGCTCCTTCGCCTCGGCCAGCTCGGCCTCGATCGGCGCGCGCACCTCGTCGGTCTCGCCGGCCATCGCCGCGAGCTCGATCTCGAGCTGCGTCACGCGCCGGTTCGCCTCGTCGAGCTCGACCGGCGACGACTCGATCTCCATCTTGAGCCGCGACGCCGCTTCGTCGACGAGGTCGATCGCCTTGTCCGGGAGCTGGCGGTCGGAGATGTAGCGCTCGGAGAGGACGGCCGCGGCGACGAGCGCCGCGTCGCGGATCCGCACCTTGTGGTGCGCCTCGTAGCGCTCCTTCAGGCCGCGGAGGATCGCGATCGTGTCGGAGACCGACGGCTCGCCGACGAAGACGGGCTGGAACCGGCGCTCGAGGGCCGCGTCCTTCTCGATGTGCTTGCGGTACTCGTCGAGCGTCGTCGCGCCGACCGCCCGCAGCTCGCCGCGCGCGAGCATCGGCTTGAGCATGTTCGCGGCGTCGACGGCCCCCTCGGCCGCGCCCGCGCCGACGATCGTGTGGAGCTCGTCGATGAAGAGGATGATCTGGCCCGCCGCGTTCTGGATCTCCTCGAGCACGGCCTTGAGCCGCTCTTCGAACTCGCCGCGGTACTTCGAGCCGGCGAGGATGCCGCCGATGTCGAGCGCCCAGACGCGCTTGCCCTTCAGCGACTCCGGGACGTCGCCGGCGACGATCCTTTGCGCGAGGCCCTCGACGATCGCGGTCTTGCCGACGCCGGGCTCGCCGATCAGGACGGGGTTGTTCTTCGTGCGGCGCGAGAGGACTTGGATGACGCGCCGGATCTCCTCGTCGCGGCCGACGACAGGGTCGAGCTTCCCGGACTCGGCGGCCTCGGTCAGGTCGCGGCCGAACTTCGAGAGCGCCTGGTAGGTGCCCTCGGGATCCTGCGAGGTGACGCGGCGGCCGGCGGTGACCTCGGCGATCTTCGCGAGCAGCTGGTCGCGCGGGACCCCCTCTTTAGCGAATGGGTCGAGCGCGAGCAGCAGGTGCTGGCTGGCGACGTACTCGTCCTCCAGCTTCTTCGCCTCGTCGAAAGCCCGGTCGAGCACCTTCGCGAGCGCCGACGACACCGTCGGCTGCTGCTGCGAGCCCTCGATCCGCGGCCTCTGCGCGAGCGTCGTGTCGGCCTGCGCTCGGAGCGCCTCGGCGTCGGGGACGAGCTCTCGCGGCAGCTCCTGGTCGAGGAGAGCGAGGAGCAGGTGCTCGGGATACAGCTCGGGGTTGCCGGCGCGGCGCGCGGACTCCTGCGCGGCGGCCACGGCCTCCTGGGCCTTGATCGTGAGCTTGTTGAAATCCATCTAGTTGGTCTGCCTTTCGGGTAGCCGCTCCTCGCGCACCAGCACGAGGTCGCGGCGGTATTGCTTGTGCACCTTCTCGACCTCGGCCCGCAGCTCGCGCTGCAGCCGCTCGATCTGGGCGTGCGCCTTGCGCAGCTCGTCCTCGAGCCGCAGCACGAGCTCGACGCCGGCGAGGTTGAGCCCGAGCTCGGTCGTCAGCCGCTGCACGATCCGGAGCCGCTCCACGTCCGCCTCGGAGTAGAGCCGCGTGCCGCCGGGCGTACGCTGCGGCCGCACGAGCCCCTTCGTCTCGTACACGCGCAGCGTCTGCGGGTGCATACCGACGAGCTCGGCCGCGACAGAGATCATGTAGATCGGGCGGGTCGAGCCCTCCATCAGGAGCGCCTCACGAGAACGAAGTACGCGGCGATGAGCACGACCAGCGCGACGATCCCCCAGCCGGAGTAGGCGAGTGCGAACACGATCGCCATCCCGATCAAGAGGCCGAGCGCGATCCTGACCGGCCGCCTGAGCCCGACGCGCATCAGCCGACCGCCTTCTGGAGCTCTTCGAGCAGCTCGCGCTCCTTCTTGTTCACGCGCTTCGGCACCTGGATGCGCACGCGGGCGAGGACGTCTCCCTTGCCCTTGCCGCTCAGCTTCGGCGCGCCGCGGCCCTTGATCCGCAGCAGCTTGCCGTCCTCCGAGCCCGCGGGAATCGTGAGGGAGACCGTGCCCCCGGGCGTCGGAACCTCGACCTTGCCGCCGAGCGCGGCGGTCGGGAACGAGACCGGCACCTGGACGACGAGATCGTCCCCGCGCCGCTCGTACGTCGGCGAGGACTCGACCCGCGTGACGACGATCAGGTCGCCGCTCGGGCCGCCGTGCTGGCCGGCCTCGCCCTTGCCCTTGAGCCGGATCTTCGTACCGTCCTTGACGCCGGGCTTGATCTTCACGGTGAACGTCCGGCGCCGGCGCTCGCGCCCGGAACCGTGGCACTTCGTGCACGGCTTCTCGATCACGGTGCCGTTGCCGCGGCAGCGCGGGCACGGCTGCGAGAGGGCGAACAGGCCCTGCGACTCGGAGACGACGCCGCGCCCGTTGCACTCCGGGCAGATGACGGGAGACGTGCCGGGCTCCGCGCCCGTGCCGCCGCACTGCGAGCACGCGACCGTCAGCTCGACCGGGACCTTCGCCTCGGCGCCGCGCAGCGAGTCCTCGAACGAGAGCCGCACCTCGGTCTCGACGTCGGCCCCGCGCACGGGCTGGGTGCGCGCGCGCCCGCGGCCGCCTCCCCGGCCGGCGCCGCCGACGTTGCCGAAGATGCCGCCGAGGATGTCGCCGAGGTCGCCGCTCCACTCGAAGTTGCCGAAGTCGACGTTCGGGCCGCCGGGACCGGGGGCGCCGCGTCCGTTCGTCGAGCCCCAGCGGTCGTACGCCTTGCGCTTGTCGGCGTCGGAGAGGACGTCGTACGCCGTCTGCACCTGCTTGAAGCGCTCCTCCGCAGACTTGTCGCCCGGGTTCGCGTCCGGGTGGTACTGGCGCGCGAGCTTGCGATACGCCTTCTTGATCTCGTCGGCCGAGGCGCCCTTCTTGACGCCGAGCGTGTCGTAGAGGGACTCAGGCATCGCCCGCAGGCTCCTCCTCCGCCGGCGCCGCCGCGACCACGACCCGGGCGGGCCGGACGACGCGCTCGCCGAGCTTGTAGCCCTTCTGCACGACGTCGAGCACGGAGCCCTCCTCCGCCTCGGACGCCTGCGAGAGCAGCGCCTCGTGCACGTGCGGGTCGAACTTCCCGTCCGTCTCGATCGCCGTCACGCCGTGACGCTGGAGCAGCCCCGCGAGCGAGCGGTGCACGAGCCGGACGCCCTCCTCGAGCTGCGCCTCCTGATGCTCCTCGGCCGCGGCGAGCGCGCGCTCGAGGTCGTCGAGGATCGGCAGGAGCTCGCCGATCAGCCGCTCGTTGGCGAGCGCGACGTACTCCTGCCGCTCGCGCGCCGCCCGCTTCTTGTAGTTCTCGAAGTCGGCGGCGAGGCGGAGCAGGCGGTCGTCGACCTCCTGCTCCGGCTGCTCCTCGACCTGCTCGGTCTGCTGCTGCTCGACCTGTTCCTCGCTCACGAGGTAGGCGCCTCCTCGTCCACGACCTCGTACTCGCCTTCCTCGACGACCTCGTCGCCGGAGTCGCCGGCCGTCTCGCCGTTGCCGGCGCCGGCCGCGGAGGCCTGCGCCTGCGCGCTCGCCTCGGCGTAGAGCACCTCGGCGAGCTTGTGCGAGGACTCCTGCAGCGCCTCCATCTTGGCGCGGATCTCGCCGAGGTCGTCGCCCTCGAGCGCCTGCCGCAGCTCCATGACCCGGCCCTCGATCGTCGAGGCCTCCGACTCGTCGAGCTTGTCGCGGTGCTCCTTGAGCGAGCGCTCGGTCTGGTAGGCGAGCGTCTCGGCGAGGTTCTTCGTGTCCGCCGCCTCGCGCAGCCGATGTGCGTCCTCGGCGTGCGACTCCGCGTTGCGGATCATCTCCTGCACCTCGTCCTCGCTGAGCCCGGATCCGCCCTGGATCTGGATCTGCTGGACGTTGCCGGTGCCCATGTCCTTCGCGGACACGTTGATGATCCCGTTCGCGTCGATGTCGAAGGTGACCTCGATCTGCGGCATGCCGCGGGGCGCGGGCGGGATCCCGACAAGCTGGAACTTGCCGAGCGTCTTGTTGTAGGTCGCCATCTCCGACTCGCCTTGGAGGACGTGCACCTCGACCGAGGGCTGGTTGTCCTCCGCGGTCGTGAAGACCTCGGACTTCTTCGTCGGGATGGTCGTGTTCCGCTCGATCAGCTTCGTCATCACGCCGCCCTTGGTCTCGATCCCGAGCGAGAGCGGGGTGACGTCGAGCAGGAGGATGTCCTTGACCTCCCCCTTGAGCACGCCGGCCTGGAGCGCGGCGCCGACGGCGACGACCTCGTCGGGGTTGACGCCCTTGTGCGGCTCCTTGCCGAT
>JBJMKE010000076.1:0-22175 GCA_045806005.1 Gaiellaceae bacterium | reverse complement strand
GAAGTCAATGCCGCGCGGAGGCTATAGGGTCGTGACATTCCGGTAGCTGACGTCAACGGCGCACCCCTCTGGTACGACGAGGCCGGGAGCGGACCGGCCGTGCTGCTCCTGCACGGCGGCCTCGGCGACACCGGGCTGTGGGCGCCGGTCGTCCCGCTCCTCGCCGAGCGGTTCCGCACGATCCGCACCGACCTCCGCTTCTTCGGCCGCTCGACGGGCCCGGCGGCGCCGTGGTCGTGGCAGGACGACGCGATCGGAGTGCTCGACGAGCTCGGGATCGAGCGAGCGGCGGTCGTCGGGCTCTCGCTCGGCGGCAAGCTGGCGCTCGACGTCGCGCTCGCGCATCCGGAGCGGCTCTGGGCGGTGGCAGGTGTCGCGCCTGGGCTCGGCGGGCACTCCACCGCTGCCTACAGCGAGGAGCAGGAGGCGCGCTACGAGGCGGCGGAGGCCGAGGGAGACCTCGCGTCCGCGATGGAGATCGACCTCGAGGTCTGGGCGCCGCTCGGCGCCGACGAGCGGATCCGCGGGCTCTGGCAGGCGACCCCCGAGGCGAACGGCGTTCCCCCGGGGCTCGAGCCGCTCCAACCGGCGGGCGCGCCGGCGAAGGAGCGGCTCGGCGAGCTCGCGGTGCCAGTCCTCGTCGTCACGGTCACGCACGACCCGGCGGGGATGCGCGAGATCGGCCCGCTGGTCGCGGGCGCAGCGCCCGAGGCCCGGCACGTCGAGCTGGAGTCCGACCACTACGTGACGCTACGCGAGCCCGAGCTCCTGGCCGGTGTTCTGCTCGAGTTCCTCGCGGCGACGGCGCCATAGGAGTAGAGCGCCTGCGCAGAGGAGCGCAAGGCCCGCACCGATTCCGCCTCCCACCCACGCCCAGGGGAACGTTGCCTGCGGATACGAGATCCGCCAGGTGCCGACGGCGACGTTCAGCCACGGCCGCCCGCTCCGCCAGTGCACTGCGAGCGTGCGGTCCTGGTTGCGAAGAGAGAGAACGACGTTGTAGAGCGCCTGATCCGTCGACGGCGACGAGGGAAGGTCGATGCAGTACGCCGCAGCGCGGACCGTGTCGAGCGCGTGCACAAACGGCTCCCCGGACGGCTTCTGGTACAGCGTGTAGACCCAGCGTCCGTCGGGGCTCGTCGTGCGGGTCTGGGCATAGCCTGCCATCGTCTCCTCGTCCTCGGACCGGTCGGCGATCTTCCCGGGAAGCAGCCGGTTCGTACGCAGGTCGTAGCCGCGCACGATGTAGTGGCTCAGGTCGTTCGAGGCCGCATGCGTGTACTGGATGAGGTACATCCTCGACCCGTCGGGCGAGAGCGCGTCGAAGGAAAAGGCGCCCTTGAGCGCGATCGTCCGGAGAATTCTCATCCGGCGCGGGTCGACGACGAGGAACTTGCTCGGAGAGACGAACGGCCCGGAGTTGGACGCCAGCACGAGCGTGCGGTCGTCGCGGGAGAGCCCCTGACCGTTTATGGCTCCGTTCCCGACCGCCGGGGTCCCCCACACGCCGGAAAGCCGCATCCACCAGAACACTCGGGCATGGGCGACATCGATCTTCTCGAGGAGCGTCCCGGATGTTCCGTTCGGGACCGTCACGTAGTGGAACGCCCCGTCGTGGCTCGCCACACCGGCGCCTCCCTGGTTGACGAGCAGCGGCCCGTCCGCGAGCGCAGCCGACGAGAGGGCGAGGGCGCCGGCGGCGACGACTGGGCAGAGCGAGAGCCTGCGCATGGCTTCCTCCTTCGGGTGACAGCGCTGATACGCCGCGGCGTCCCCGGGAGGTCCCGGCGGCTCAGACTTCGATCAGAAGAGCGTCTCCTTGCCCGCCGCCGGAGCAGATCGCGGCGAGGCCGAGGCCGCCGCCGTTGCGGCGCAGCTCGTGCACCATCGTGCCGAGGATGCGGCCCCCGCTCGCTCCGATCGGGTGCCCGAGCGCGACCGCGCCGCCGTTGACGTTCGCGGTGTCCGGGTCGGCGCCGAGCATCTGCACCGAGTTGAGCGCCACGGAGGAGAAGGCCTCGTTGACCTCGACCCGCTCCACGTCGCCGATCGACTTGCCCGCCTTCTCGAGCGCCTGCGCGCCGGCGTTCGCGGGCGTGCGCGCGAGCCACGCGAACTCGTCGGCGACGTAGCCCTGGGAGAGGATCGTCGCGAGCGGCTCGAGGCCGCGCCGCTGCGCGAACTCCTCCGAGCAGACGACGACGCACGAGGCGCCGTCGTTGACGCCGGGCGCGTTGCCAGCGGTGATCGTCCCCTCCGGATCCATCGCCGGCCTGAGAGAGGCGAGCTTCTCGAGCGACGAGTCGCGGCGCACCGACTCGTCGGCCGCCACGTCGCCGACGGGAACGATCTCGTCGTCGAAGCGGCCGGCGTCCTGCGCGGCCGCGGCCCGCTCGTGCGAGCGGAGCGCCCACGCGTCCTGGTCCTCGCGGGAGACTCCGAGCTCGCGGGCGACCTTCGCGGCCTGCTGCACCATGTGCAGCTCGTCGAACGTCGAGCGCAGGCCGTCCCAGATCATCAGGTCGAGCAGCGTCCCGTCGCCCATCCGGTAGCCCCGGCGCGCCTTCGGCAGCGCATAGGGCGCGTTCGTCATGGACTCCATGCCGCCGGTGACCACGAGCTCGACATCGCCGGCACGGATCATCGAGTCGGCGATCTCGACCGCCCGGATCGACGAGGCGCAAACCTTGTTGACGGTGTCCGACGGGACCTCGATCGGGATCCCGGCCGCGACCGCGGCCTGGCGCGCGGGGGCCTGGCCGGCGCCCGCCTGCAGCACCTGCCCCATGATCACGTAGTCGACCTCGCTCCCCTCCAGGCCGACGCGCTCGAGGCCGGCGCGGATCGCGATCGCGCCGAGCTCGGTCGCCGGATACGCCGCGAGCCCGCCGTTGAGCTTCCCGAACGGCGTCCGGACCGCGGAAACGATGACGGAGCGGGTCACACTCTCAACATAGCGAGCGAGACCTGCGGTCTCGCTCGCTGGATAACGGAACTCCGCGGGCCGGAAAGCGCGGTTTCCGGCCCGCTTCATGCTGTTTGTCTTGGGTTGCTCTGTGGGGCGGCGGTGCTCTGTGGTGCGCTCGCTGGTCGAAGCGCTAGAACCTCACCGGCGCCAAGGCGGCGGCGTAACCCCGTTACGCCGCTGCGCACCAGCGGGCGAGCACGCCGTAGGCAAGCTCGCCCCCGACAGAACCGGGCGTCTGACCCGCGCTTCCCAAAAGCAAAGCCCTACTGCACGGAGCCAACGGGAGACCGCGCTCTCCCGTTGGTGCAGTGCTCTTCGCCCGGCTCGGTCAGCCGGTGAAGCTCAGCCCGGGCTCGAGCCTCTGGGCGAATGCGACGACGAGCCGCACCGCGTTCTCGAGGTCGTCGAGGTCCAGCAGCTCGATCGGCGAGTGCATGTAGCGCAGGGGCACCGAGACGAGGCCGGTGGCGACTCCTGCGCGGCTGATGAAGACCGCGTCCGCGTCGGTCGACGTCGAGCCGCGCGAGACCTCGACGCAGAACGGGATCCCCTCCGCCTCGGCCGTGTCGTGCAGCAGCTCGAAGACGTCCTGGTGAATCGACGGGCCGCGTGTGATCGTCGGGCCGCCGCCCATCAGGATCTTGCCCTCGTCGTCGGGATCGGCGCCGCGCATGTCGCTCGTGTGGGTGACGTCGATCGCCACGGCGAGGTCCGGCTCGATGCCGAACGCCGCCGTCCGCGAGCCGGCGAAGTCGCCGACCTCCTCCTGCACCGCGGCGACGGCGATCACGTCGCCGGGGGCTCCGCCGGCTGCGGCGATGCGGCGGGCGGATTCGAGCGCGACATAGCAGCCCATCCTGTTGTCGAAGGCGCGAGAGGCCACGCGATTCCCGTGCAGGGCGAGCGGCGCGCCGTGCCAGATGACGTTGTCGCCGGGCCGGATCAGGCTGCGCAACTCGTCCCCGTCCTTCGCGCCCACGTCGAGGAAGAGGTCGTCGCCCTCGATCGGCTTGCGGTCCTCGCCCCGCTTGCGCTTCTGCCGCTTGGCGGCGACCACCCCGGGAACGGCGCCGTCCCGGGTGAGGACGTCGACCCGCTGGCCGGCCATGACGGCCGGGTCCCAGCCGCTGGTTGGGCGCACCGCGGCGAGGCCGTCGTCACCGAGATTCGTGACGACGACGGCGATCTCGTCGATGTGGCCGACGAGCGCGAGCGACGGCCCTTCCCCCGTGCCGGGCACGCGCACCCACGAGTTGCCGAGGACGTCGGACGAGACCTCGCCCACCGAGGCGGCGGCCTCGCGCCAGACGGCGGCGGCTGCGCGCTCCTGGCCCGAGGGGCCGGGCGTCGTCAGCAGGCGTTCGAGCAGATCGGGGAGCGCCATCGCGGGCGACACTACCTGCGCCTCCCGGCGCGACTCCGCGGTAGCGTCCCGGGGTGCGGCTACGGACCCTGCCCGACAGCTACGCCGTCGTCCGCCTCCATCCCGGAGCCGACCTGCCCGAGTGGGTCGACAAGGGTCCGTTCCGCTCCGTCACGCGCACCGACAACGAGGTGTCCGTGGTCTGCCGCGACCACGACGTGCCCGAGGGAGAGAGCGTCGACCGCGGCTGGACCGTGCTCGAGGCGATGGGGCCGCTTGCCTTCTCGCTCAGCGGAGTCGTCGCGTCGCTCGTCCAGCCGCTCGCCGACGCCGAGCTGCCGATCTTCGTCATCTCGACGTTCGAGTCGGACTACGTGCTCGTTCGCTCGACCGACCTCGCGCGCGCCGCCGACCTGCTCGAGGACGCCGGCCACGAGTTCGCCGCTTGACGCTCGCGCGGGCCCTGCCTACGCTCCAGCCATGACTTCCGTCCGCACGTGGGCCTGGCGCACCGAGCGAGGCGGGAGCCTGCGCGCACGCTGAACCGCGCCAGCACAGCCCGTCCCGCTCGACCCGGCTCCGCGAGGAGCCTTTTTCATGTCCGAGATCGAGATCGCAACCGACCTCCTGACCCCGCTCGGGGCATACCTCCGCCTGCGCGAGAACGCCGAAGGCTCGTTCTTGCTCGAATCGGTGGAGCGCGGTCGGCTCGGGCGGTACAGCTTCGTCGGCGCGGGCTCGCGGCTCGTCTCGTTCGAGGAAGCCGAGGCGAGCCGGGAGCCGGTCGTCGGCTATCTCGGCTACGACGCCGTCGCGGGCTTCGAGCCCACGGTGCCGCTGCCGGAGGAGGGGCCGGAAGTGCCGGTGAGCCGCTTCCTCGTCCCGGACGTCCTGCTGCGCTTCGACCACGCACGGGGTCTCGCGGAACTGCTGCGTGGCGAGCGGACCGCCCTGGACGGACCGGAGCCCTCGATACCGCGCGGTCGGGGAGCACGAGGGCCGCTCGAGCGCTCGCCTGCGCGGGAGGAGCACCTGCGGCGGGTGGAGCTGGCGAAGGAGCACATCCGCGAGGGCGACGTCTTCCAGGTCGTGATCGCGCAGCGCGCGACGCGGCCGACGTCGGCCTCGGCGGTCGAGATCTACCGGGCGCTGCGCCGTGTCAACCCGTCGCCGTACCTCTTCCTGCTCGAGCTCGGCGAGTTTGCGCTCGTAGGCAGCTCGCCCGAGACGGTCGTGAAGTGCTCCGGGAGCCGTGCGGAGCTGAACCCGATCGCCGGGACGCTCCCCACCGGCGAGGGCGACGCCGCCGACCTGCTCGCGTCGGAGAAGGAGCGGGCCGAGCACACGATGCTCGTCGACCTCGGACGGAACGACCTCTCGCGGGTCTGCGCTCCCGGCTCCGTGCGGGTCGAGCGCTTCATGGAGGCCGAGCGCTACTCGCACGTGACGCACCTCGTCTCGGAGGTCGTCGGCGATCTGCGCGACGGCGTGACGCCGTTCGACCTGCTGCGGGCGTGCTTCCCCGCGGGCACGGTGTCGGGGGCGCCGAAGGTGCGCGCGATGCAGATCATCTCGGAGCTCGAAGGCCACCGCCGCGGCATCTACGCCGGCGCGGTCGGCTACTGCCTGCCTGCCGAGCGCGTGCTGGACACGTGCATCGCGATCCGGACGCTGTGGCTGCGCGACGGCGTCGCCCACCTGCAGGCGGGCGGCGGCATCGTCGCCGACTCCGATCCGGCGGCCGAGCACGAGGAGTGCCTCGCCAAGCTCCGCGCTCTCGAAGCCGCGATCGAGCTGGCAGAGTCGGAGCAGGACTCGTGATCCTCCTCGTCGACAACTACGACTCGTTCACGTACAACCTCGCGCACCTGTTCGGCGCGCTCGGCGCGGAGGTCGTCGTGAAGCGGAACGACGAGCTCGACGCCGACCAGGCGGAGCGGCTCGCTCCCTCCCACCTCGTGGTCTCGCCGGGCCCGGGCCGCCCGGCCGCCGCGGGCGCGACACCCGCGATCGTCGAGCGGCTCCTGCCGACGACGCCGATCCTCGGCGTCTGTCTCGGCCACCAGGTGCTCGTCGAGGTCTGCGGCGGCGAGGTCGGCTACGCGCGCGAGCTGCTACACGGGAAGGCGAGCCCCGTGCGCCACCGCGGCGAAGGGCTCTTCGAGGGGCTGCCGGAGCCGTTCGACGCCGGGCGCTACCACTCCCTCGCGGCCACGCGGCTCCCCGACGTGCTCGCGCCGACCGCGTTCGCGGACGACGGCGAGGTGATGGCCGTGCGGCACCGCGAGCTGCCGGCGGCCGGTGTCCAGTTCCACCCGGAGTCGGTGCTGACGCCGGACGGGCCGGCGCTCGCGCGCAACTTCCTCGAGGGCAAGCTGTGAGCGGAATTCAGCAGGCGCTAGGGAGGCTGCTCGACGGCCACAACCTCACGCGCGACGAGGCGCGCGGGACGATGGCCGAGATCATGGCGGGCGAGGCGACGCAGGCCCAGATCGCCGGCTTCCTCGTCGCGCTGCGGGCCAAGGGCGAGACGGCGGACGAGATCGCCGGCTGCGCCGAGGCGATGCGCGAGCACGTCCTCCGTGTCAGCCCGACGCGCGCCGACCTCGTGGACGTCGTCGGCACCGGCGGCGACGGCGCCAACACGTACAACATCTCGACGGCGGCCGCCCTCGTCGCAGCGGCCGCGGGTGCGGCCGTCGCGAAGCACGGCAACCGCGCGGCCTCCTCGCAGACCGGAGCGGCGGACGTGCTCGAGGCTGTCGGCTTCCGGCTCGAGCTGCCGCCGGAGCGGATCGAGCGCTCGATCGACGAGCTCGGGTTCGGCTTCCTCTTCGCGCAGGCGCACCACCCGGCGATGCGCCACGCGGCGCCCGTCCGGCGCGAGCTCGCGACGCGTACCGTCTTCAACGTGCTCGGGCCGCTCACGAACCCGGCGGGAGCGCGCGCCCTCGTCCTCGGCGTCTACTCGCCGGAGCTCGCGCGCACGCTCGCGGACGCGCTCGTCCACCTGGACGCGACGCGGGCCTACGTGGTGCACGGCGCGGGCGGCATCGACGAGCTGTCCCCCTGCGGGCCGAACCTGGTCTGCGAGGTGGAGGACGGGCGGGTGCGCGAGTACGAGCTCGATCCGCTCGAGCTGGGCATCGAGCGCTGCGCTCCCGACGAGCTGCGCGGTGGTGATCCCGAGACGAACGCGGCGGCCCTGCGAGCGGTGCTCGGCGGAGCGGACGGCGGCCACCGCTCGGCGGTGATCCTCAACGCGGCGGGCGGGATCGCCGCCGCGGGCCACGCCATGGACCTGCGCGAGGGAGTCGCGCAGGCGCGCGAGGCGATCGACTCGGGCGCGGCGGCAGCACGGCTCGACGAGCTCGTGGAGTTCTCGCGATCCGAGGTGTCCCCATGAGCCATGTCTCCCGCAGCCACGTCCGGAACCTGGTTCCGGACGGTGGCCAGAACGGACGCGTCCACCGGTCTTTCACCGCACGGCTCGGCTGCACGCTTGTCTCTTGCGGACACGGCCGGTACCAGGTTCCGGCCGTGTCTCGAGGAGCCATGTGACGAGCTTTGCCGAGGCGCTGTCGCGGCCCGGCTTCGGAGCGGTGGCGGAGTTCAAGCGACGTTCGCCGTCGGCCGGGGACATCAGCCCGGCTGCGCGCGTCGAGGACGTCGTGCCGGCGTACGAGACGGGCGGGGCGCGCGCGGTGTCCGTTCTCGTCGACGCCGCGTTCGCGGGCTCGCTCGACGACCTGCGCGCGGCGCGGGCCGCCACATGCCTGCCGCTGCTCGCCAAGGGCTTCTTCTCGACCGAGGAGCACCTGCGCGAGCTGCGCGAGAGCGGCGCCGACGCGGCGCTCCTCATCCTGCGCGACCTCGACGACGCAACGGCCGCGCGGCTCATGCGGGCCGCCGAGGAGCTCGGGCTCAACACACTCGTGGAGGCCCACGACGAGGACGAGCTCGGCCGCGCTGCGCGGCTCGACGCCCGCGTGATCGGGGTCAACGCGCGGGACCTCGGCACCTTCCGCATCGACCGCGCCGCGCAGCTCGCGCTCATCGCCAGGGCGCCGCGGGACCGGGTCGTCGTGGCCGAGAGCGCGATCCGCACGCGCGCACAGGCCGCTGCCGCCGAGCTGTCGGGCGCAGACGCCGTCCTCGTCGGAACCTCGCTCATGCTGGCCCCCGAGCCCGGCGCCAAGCTCCAGGAGCTGCTCTCGCGGCCGCTCGTCAAGGTCTGCGGGCTGACACGTCAGGAGGACGCCGACGCCGCGGTCGAGGCAGGCGCAGACCTCTGCGGGTTCATCTTCGCGGAGGGCTCGCCGCGCAGAGCCGCCGAGGTGCTGCCGGTGCCCGAGACGGTGCTCAGCGTCGCCGTCTTCGTCGGCGAGCCCGAGGAGCGCGGCGCCGACCTCGTCCAGCTCTACGCGCGGGAGGAGGGCACCGTGCGCGGCCGCGATGCCGTCCTGCTCCGCGACGGCGAGCCGGTGGCGCGTGTCGCCGACCTGCCCTGGGAGCGCGAGGACCCCGACCACTGGCGCAACGCGCGCACCGACGGCGACCGCCTCGTGCTCGCCGGACGCCTCGGGCCGGACAACGTGCGCGCCGCCGTCCAGGCGGTGCAGCCGTGGGCGGTCGACGCAGCCTCCCGGCTCGAGTCGGCTCCCGGCGTCAAGGACCACGCGAAGGTGCGCGCGTTCGTGCGGGAGGCGCACGCATGAGCAACTTCGGCGACTACGGCGGGCGCTACGTCCCCGAGACGCTGATCCCGGCGCTGGACGAGCTGACGCACGCCTGGCGGGAGGCGCGCGAGGACGAGTCCTTCCGGACCGAGCTGCACGACCTGTTGACGACCTACGGAGGCCGGCCGACGCCGCTCACCCTCGCCGAGCGCTTCGCGCCCGGCAAGCGCGTCTATCTCAAACGCGAGGATCTCCTCCACACCGGCGCGCACAAGCTCAACAACGCGCTCGGCCAGGCGGTGCTGGCGCGGCGGCTCGGCAAGCGGCGCATCGTCGCCGAGACCGGTGCGGGGATGCACGGGGTCGCGTCCGCCACGGTCTGCGCGCGCTTCGGCTTCGAGTGCGTCGTCTACATGGGCGAGGAGGACATGCGGCGCCAGCGGCCCAACGTCGAGCGGATGGGGCTGCTCGGCGCGGAGGTGCGCGCGGTGGACTTCGGCACCCGCACGCTGAAGGAGGCGACGAGCGAGGCGATCCGCGACTGGATCGCGAATGTCGAGACGACGCACTACCTGATCGGCTCCTGCGTCGGGCCCGAGCCCTATCCGGAGCTCGTCGCGGAGCTGCAGTCCGTGATCGGCCGCGAGGCGCGCGAGCAGATCCTCGGCGTCGAGGGGCGCCTGCCGGAGGCGGTCGTCGCCTGCGTGGGTGGCGGCTCGAACGCGATCGGCCTCTTCCACGGCTTCCTCGAGGACGACGAGGTGCGGCTCGTCGGCGTCGAGGCGGCCGGCGCAGCCTCGCTCGGCAGCGGCCGGCCGGCGGTCCTCCACGGCGCCCGCTCGTCGGTGCTCGCCGACGAGGACGGCCAGATCGCCGACGCCCACTCGATCTCGGCGGGCCTCGACTATCCCGGCGTCGGGCCGGAGCACGCCTTCCTCCGCGACAGCGGCCGCGCCGAGTATCTCGCAGCGACGGACGACGAGGCGCTCGCCGCCTTCCGCGACCTCGCGCGTAGCGAGGGCATCCTCCCCGCGCTCGAGCCGGCCCACGCGCTCGCCCGCGCGCGCGAGCTCGACGCGGAGCTGATCCTCGTCGGCCTCAGCGGCCGGGGCGACAAGGATCTCGCCGAAGTCCTCGCGGCCCTCGGGGACCGGCAATGACAACGCTTGTGACAAGTTGTTACTTGCGCGCTCGTACCGGCTCGGGTCGCGGAATCGTCACGAAGCCAGCACACGGCCGAGACGAAGCGGAGGCGACGATCGGCTCGTGCGATTCGCCTCACGCCTACCGCCGCGGCTGTTCGACCTCATCGAGCGCCTCGCGGCCCAGCAGATTCCGATCGCCGAGATCAACCGCCGTGTCGGAACCGAAGCCGAGCGCGTCGGCGTCACGAGACCGAGCTACGAGCGGGTGCGCGAGCTCGTGCACGAGGCACGATGGCTCAGAGCAGATCATCCTTCGGTGGCGCGAACCGTGCTCGAGGTGGCTACGCGCACGAGATCGCACGCCGCCTACGCCGAGCTCGCCGCTCGCGGGCCCCGTCCTCGATTGCGGGACCGTCCGAGCAAGTAACAATTTGTCACAAGCCGTCCTCGGGGCACGTCCGTGAGCTGGGATCCCGCACGGACGGCGGAGTACTTCGACGACTACGGCGAGCGGGAGTGGACGCGGTTCGAGGACGGGACGACGCCCGGCCCGAGCATCGCCATCCACACCGGGATGCTCGAGGGCTACGTCCGCCCCGGCGACCGGGTGCTCGACGCCGGCGCCGGGCCCGGGCGGTTCACGCTCGAGCTGCTGCGCCTCGGCGCGCACGTCACCGCGCTCGACATCTCCCCGGGGCAGCTCGAGCTGCTGCGGGCGCGCGTGCCCGACCTCGAGGCGGTCGTCGGGGACATCACCGATCTCTCCCGGTTCCCGGACGACGGCTTCGACGTGACGGTCTGCTTCGGCGGGCCGCTGAGCTACGTGCTCGACCGGGCGGAGCAAGCGGTCGCCGAGCTCGCGCGCGTGACGAGGCCGGGCGGGCACCTTCTCGTGAGCGTCATGGGGCTCGGCGGGGCCGTGATCCACTACGCGCCGATCATCGTCGAGCTCGCCCGGCGCGACGGGCCGGCGAAGTCGCTCGAGGTCGCCCGCACCGGCTTTCTGCCCGAAGGCGACGGCTACGGCCACCTCGCGATGCGGATGTACCTCTGGGACGAGCTCGAGGCCCTGCTCGCCCCATACGGCGAGGTCGTGGACGGCGCCGCCGCCGGGGTTCTCCCGCACCTGGAGGTCGAGGACCCCGAGATCCGCGCTCTGCTCGCCGAGTTCGAGGAGCGGCTGGCGTACGACCCGGGCTCGCGCAGCTGCGGCGAGCACATCGTCGGCGTCCTCCGCGTCTCGTGAGCCGCAAGCAGCTCGTCATCTACCTCGTGGCCGAGCCCGAGACGCCGGAGCTCGCGCAGGCGGCGGTCGAAGGCGGTGCGGACATCGTCGAGCTCGGTTTCCCGTTCTCGGATCCGCTCGCCGAGGGGCCCGTGATCCGGCGCGCGTCGGAGCGCGCGCTCGCGCGCGGCATGCGCACACGCGCCTGCCTCGACGTGCTCGCGCGCACCCGCGAGCTGCTGCCCGACACGCCGCTCGTCCCGATGACGTACGCCGCGATCCTCGAGGCCCACGGCTACGAGCGCTTCGCGGCGGCTGCGGTGGAGCGCGGCGCCTCGAGCTTCATCATCGTCGACCTCCCGGTCGAGCAGCAGCCCGCGCTGCGCAGGATCCAGCTCGTCGCCCCGACCTCGACCGAGGAGCGGATCCGCGCCGCCGCCGAGGCGACCGACGGCTGGCTGTACCTGGTCTCCGTGACCGGGACAACCGGCGCGCGGGCGGAGCTCTCGACGGCGTTGCCGCCGCTCGTGCAGCGGGTGCGGGCCGTCAGCGACGTCCCCGTCCACATCGGCTTCGGGATCTCGACACCCGAGCTCGCGCGCGCGGCCGGCGAGCTCGCCGACGGCGTCGTCGTCGGATCGCGCGCCGTCCAGATCGCCGAGGACGGTCCCGACGCGCTCCGCGGCTTCGTCGGCTCGTTGCGCTCGGCACTCGACTCTTAGCGCTCTCACACCTCCGCCTCAGAGCCCTCACATGAACGGCGGGGACGATGGATCCATGACCCACACCACCCTCATCGCCGTGAACGCAGTCCTGGATCTCGCCGTCGTCCCGGCGGTCTTCGCGATCGTCCTCTTCACGCACCGGCTGGACAGAGACGGCCGGCGCGCGCAGACGATTCCGCTCGCACTCGAGCTCCCGGCCGAGGACCTCTCCGAAGCCGCCTAGCTACGAGAGCGCCAGCCCCGGCTCGGCGCCGGCCAACTCCCCCTCACCGGCCGGCGCCGCGCTCGGGACTCCGTGCTCGGCCGACGGCACCGGCAAATGGAGCCGGAAGGCGGTACCGCGCGGCAGCGACCGGACCGAGCAGCGGCCGCCGTGTCCCCGCGCGACGGCGGCGACGATCGCGAGGCCGAGCCCCGCCCCGCCCCGCTCGCGGGTGCGCGCGCCGTCCGCCCGCGCCCAGCGGTCGAAGATGCGCGGCAGCGCCTCCGGCGGCACGCCGGAGCCCGAGTCCGCGACCTCGATCACGACCCCGCCCCAGCCGTCCGCGTGCGCGGCGAGCTCGATGCTGTCGCCCGGATCCGTGTACTTGACGGCGTTCTCGAGCAGCGCGTCGAGCGCGTTCCGCAGCGCCTCGGGATCGGCGCGCAGCTGCCCCGCGAGGTCGACGTCGAGCCGCCAGGCACGCGGCGCGACCTCCGACCAACGAATGAAGAGGTCGGAGAGGAACCCCTCCAGGTCGATCTCCTCGAACGCGAATCCCTGCTGCTCGGACTTCGCGAGCAGCAGCAGCCGCTCGACGATCCGCTCCATCCGGCCGAGCTCGTCGAGCGCCACCTCGAGCTCCGGCGCGTCCGGGTGCTCGCGCCGCAGCAGCTCGAGGTGCCCGCGCGCGATCGTCACCGGCGTCCGCAGCTCGTGCGAGGCGTCGTGGAGGAAGCGCTCCTGCCGCTCCAGGAGCGAGGCGCGCATCTCCGCCACGCCCTGCACCTGCTGCAGCGCGGCCTGACGCCGCTGTGCGTGCCACACCATGGCGAGGAACATCGCCGACATGAGCGGGACCTCGAACAGCTCGCCCCAGAGCTGGCTCCCGTCGAACGCGTCGGAGAAGATGCTGACCCCGGTCGCGGCGATCACGACCGAGAGCACCGCCCACATCGTCCGCGTCGACCAGACACGGACGCCGTAGACGAACGTGAGGCTGATCCAGACGAAGTGGAAGGGGATCGTCTCCCAGGCCGGCCACGCGATCATCGCGACCCAGTTCGCCACCGCGAAGACGGCCCACGCCGCCTCGAGCGGGTTACGCCGCAGCCAGCCGGTAACCCGCATGTCGCACCGTCTCGATCGCAGCTTCCGGCCCGAGCTTCTGCCGCAGCCTGCGCACGCAGACCTCGACGACGTTCGAGCCGGGATCGAAGTCGTAACCCCACACCTCGGCGAGGAGCCGCTCCCGGCTCACCACCTCGCCGGCGTGCACGAGCAGATGGTGGAGCAGCCGGAACTCCCGGTCCGAGAGGTCCGCCGACCGTGCGCCGACCCGCGCCTGCCGGCGCGCGACGTCGAGGACGATCGTCCCGCCCCGCAGCACGTGCTCGTCGCCGAACGCGACGGCGCCGCGGAGCCGGACGCGGATCCGCGCGAGCAGCTCGTCGAGGGAGAACGGCTTCGCGACGTAGTCGGTGGCACCCAGCTCGAAGCCGCGGAGCTTCGTCTGCACGTCGCTGCGCGCGGAGAGGATCACAACGGGCAGCCCGGGCTTCGCGCGCTGGAGCTCCCGCAGGACCTGCAGTCCGTTCAGCCCCGGCAGCAGCAGGTCGAGCACGACGAGGTCCCAGCGCGCCTGCGTGGCGAGGTCGAGCCCCTCGCGCCCGTCGCCCGAGGCCACGACGGTATATCCCTCCGCCTCGAGGCCGCGGGCGAGAAAGGCCTGGATACGGGCCTCGTCCTCGATGACCAGGATGCGCATCCGCCGCCGGAATCTACAACCGATGACGCGAACATGACGCACAGATGACAGGTTCGTCATGAGACGGGCACGGGCGCCACGCTCCTGATAGGACGCGCCCGATGCGGGTCGGGATGAAGCTCCTGCTCGTCGGACTGGCGGTCGCTGTCGCCGGCGTGCTCATCGGCTTCTACGCCTCGAGTCTCACGAGGGCCGCGGGCTCCCCCACGTACTCGGTTCCCGTCCAGGACGTCGGCGGCCACAAGGTCGTCAACCTGACGCTGCAGACGGTGGCCGCCGTCGGGCCGGAGCTGAGTCGGAACCCCGACTGGGTCTCGTACCTCGTCCGGAACACGAAGGGCGAGTGGAAGCGCGAGACGGTCTGGGACCTGCCCGCGGGCGCGACCGTCCACGTCACGATCTACAACTTCGACGGCGCGAGCGCGCTCCGCAACCCGTACTACGCCCGGCCGCAGGGCATGGTCGGGAACCGGATCACCGTCGACGGCAAGGCGGTCGACGTGATCGACCCGAACGACGCGTCGCACACGTTCGCCGTCCCGCAGCTCGGGCTGATCCTCGCCATCCCGGGCGTCGCCGACGACGCGCCGAACCAGTGCGGCTACGCGCCGTGCCCGATGTCGAACGCGCACCGCACGATCCGGTTCACCTTCAAGACACCGACGAAGCCCGGCACCTTCCGCTGGCAGTGCTTCGTGCCCTGCGCCGCCGGCTGGATCGACGGCTTCGGCGGCCCGATGCAGACGATCGGCTACATGGACGGCTACCTCAACGTGAAGGCCTGATGGCGAGCGAGCCGGCCGCAGCGCCCACGGCGCCCACCGACTCGACGAACCACGGCCTGCGCGTCGTCGTGGCGTGGCTCGTGCTGAGCGCGATCGCGACTCCCCTCGTCGCGATCTACGTCGGGCCGCACATCCCGCCCGGCAACGCGACCGCCCAGGGCCAGGGACAGGTCTTCGACAACCAGGTGATGACGGCGATGATCACGCCGGTCCTTTGTCTGATGGCCGTCTTCTTCGGCTACGGGCTCGTCCGCTTCCACGTGCGGCGGAACGAGGCGATCGCCGACGGCCCGCCGCTCCGGCAGGACGCCCGCGTCCAGCTCCTCTGGATGGTGATCACCACGACGATGGTGCTCTTCCTCGCCGGCTTCGGCACCTACGAGCTCTTCAAGGACGGCTCGGGCGGCGGCCAGGGCCCGAACCCGATCGCCTTCCCGGCCAACCACAAGACGGCCTTCCAGGTGCAGGTGATCGGGCAGCAGTGGCAGTTCACCTACCGCTACCCGTCGCTCGGGGGACTGGAGTCGAACCAGCTCATGCTCCCCGCGCACCGCGTGGTCGAGCTCCACGTCACGTCGCTCGACGTCGTCCACTCCTTCTGGGCGGTCGAGCTCGGGCTCAAGGCCGACGCCAATCCCGGCGTCGACAACGTCGTCTACGTCGACACGAGGAGCCCGACGACGTTCCACGTCCGCTGCGCCGAGCTCTGCGGCCTCTGGCACGGCTACATGTTCAACAACGGCCGCGTCGTCGACCAGGCGCAGTTCGCCTCCTGGGCCGGGCACGAGAAGAAGATCTACGCCTCGGTCGAGCCGTACGTGAACAAGCCCGAGGACGAGGGCGGCGCCCCGTACGCCCACAGCTACCTCCCCGCCCCCGACAGGAGAGCCGGATGACCGAAGCGGCCATAGTCCCGCGGCAACCCTGGTGGCGCCCGCTGATCGGCTTCAACCTCCTGACGGGGATCGTCCTCGGCATCGGCGGCTGGTACGTCGGCTGGTTCGGCGCCCACAAGATCGTCGGGCCGAGCCTCGAGTACTTCGCCGACACCGACTACAACGAGCTCTCCGTTTACCTCGCCTACATCGGCGCGGTCGTCGGCTTCCTCGTCGGGCTCGGCTTCCTCAACTACCCGTTCGCGCGGCTACGCGGGTACCCGCCGTCGCTGCGCGAGAAGGAGACGGGCGGCTGGATCCGCTACTTCAGCCTCTGCACCGACCACAAGGTCGTCGGCATCCAGTACCTGTGGGGGATCGGGCTGTTCTTCTTCATCGGCGGCCTGAACGCGATGCTCATCCGCACGGAGCTGCTGTCGCCGACGCACCACGTGTTCCCGGCGGGCACCTACCTCACGCTGGTCGGCATGCACGGCACGATGATGATGGGGATGATGACGAGCGGGATCCTGGGCCCGTTCGCGAACTACTTCGTCCCGATCATGATCGGCGCCCGGCGGATGGCCTTCCCGCGCATCGAGGCGCTCACCTTCTGGCTCCTCATGGCCGCGGGCGCGATCCTGACGACGACGATCTTCTTCGGCGGCTTCCCGACCGGGTGGACGGGCTATGCGCCGCTCGCGACCGAGGCGAACCCGGGCATGGACAACTACGTCCTCTTCTTCGCGCTCGTCGGGATCTCGATGACGCTGCTCGGGCTGAACATGATCGCGACGATCCTGACGATGCGCGCGCCGGGGCTGACCTGGACGCGGCTGCCGATCTTCGTCTGGGGCGTCCTCTCGACGTCCGTGCTGATGGTGCTCGCCGCGCCGGTGCTGATCGCGACGCTCGGGATGGTGGCCCTCGACCGGACGGCGCAGACGAGCTTCTTCATACCCGCGGCCGGCGGCAGCAACTACCTGTACCAGAACCTGTTCTGGGTCTTCGGGCACCCGGAGGTGTACATCCTCGCGCTGCCCGGCTTCGCGATCGTGCTCGAGCTGCTGCCGGTGTTCGCGCGCAAGCCGCTCTGGGGTTACCGGCTCGCGGTGGCGGGGCTGCTCGGCGTCTCGCTCCTGTCGTGGTTCGTGTGGCAGCACCATCTGTTCGTGAGCGGCATCAACGGCGACCTGCGCGCCTTCTACATGCTCTCGACCGAGCTGATCTCGATCCCGACCGGGTTCACGTTCCTCTGCGGGATGATGACGCTCTGGCGCGGCCACATCCGGTACACGGTGCCGATGCTTTTCTGCCTCGCGTGGTTCTTCAACTTCCTGCTCGGCGGGCTATCGGGGGTCTTCCTGTCCGACGTACCGAGCGACGTGACAACGCACGGCAGCTTCTTCTCGATGGCCCACTTCCACTACACGATCATGGGCGGCCTCGTCTTCACCTTCTTCGCGGCGATCTACTACTGGCTGCCGAAGATGACCGGCTGGCAGCTGAACGAGACGCTCGGGAAGATCCACTTCTGGGGCATGTTCGTCTTCTTCAACCTCACGTTCGCGCCGCTCTTCGCCGTCGGCTTCCTCGGCCAGCCGCGGCGCGTCGTCACCTATCCGAGCGGGCTCGAGTTCCTCAATCAGTGGGTTTCGGTCTCGGCGTTCCTTCTCGGCGCGTCGATGCTCGTCTTCCTCTTCAACCTCGTCTGGTCGCTCGCGTTCGTGAAGAAGCCGGCCGAGGCGAACCCGTGGGCGTCGCGCTCGATCGAGTTCCAGCTCCCCTCGCCCGTGCCGGTGCAGAACTTCGACCGCATCCCGGTGTTCTCGAGCGACCCGTACGGCTACGGCGAGGGGCCGATGCCGGTCGCCGTGCCCGCCGGCGCCCCCGCGGGGAGGGAGTGAGACCAGGCCATGGCCGACCAGCTCGCATACGAAGGCACCGGGTACGAGGTCGTCGAGCAGGAGCCGCCCGAGCTCCTCGGCCGCAACCTCATCTCCGCGAGCTACCTGCTGGCGGGAGCCACGGCCTTCTTCTTCATCTCGTTCGTCTTCGCCTACTTCTACCTCCGCTCGGTGAACAACGCCGGCCTCTGGAGGCCCTCCGGGGTCGACGCGTCGGTCGCGTGGGGGACCGTGGTGACGGCCTGCTACGTGGCGAGCGCGCTGCTCGTGCGCCTGGGGCTCAGCGACCATCGCGCGCTGAGGCGCGACCGGTGGCGCGTGGAGGGGCTCGCCGCGCTCCTCGTCGGCGTCGTGGGCCTCGTCCTCCAGGTGATCGCCTGGACGCACCAGGGCTTCGGCCCGGCCGACGGCGGCTTCGCGAGCGTCTACTTCGGCTGGACGGCGTTCCTCTTCCTCTTCGTCCTCGTGACCCTGTTCTGGCTGGAGACGACCGTCGCGACGTCGTTCCGCTATCGCAATGCCGAAGGAGGGCCGGCGCCCGGCCACGCGTCGGGTGACCCGCACCGCACGGCCCACGACATCCGCGAGCCGCTCTCGCTCGTCCGGGCCGAGCTCGTCGGGCTGAGCTTCTTCTGGACGTTCCTCGCGGCGATCGCCGTCGTGAGCTGGATCATCCTCTACCTGCTCTAGGAGATGGATCCGCTGCCTCTCGTCGTGTGCGGGACGGCGGCGGCGTTGTACGCGCTCGGACGCCGCGGGAAGCTGCGCCTCTGGCGCGAGGTGAGCTTCTACAGCGGCGTCGTGATCGCGCTCGTCGTCCTCGAGCGGCCGTTCGACGACTGGGCGGACAGGTGGCTGTCGGCGCACATGGCGCAGCACATCGTGCTCATGACGGTGGTGCCGCCGCTCGTGGTGCACGGGCGGCCCTGGCCGCGCGTCTGGCTGCCGTTCTCGCTGGCCGCGCGGCGAGCCGTCGGGGGAGCGCTGGCGCGGTCTCGGTCGTTCCGGCGCGGCGCCGGCTTCCTCGTGCTGCCGTGGGTCGCGCTCGCCGTGCAGTCGGCGATGGTCGCGGTCTGGCACGTGCCGCAGCTGTACGACGCGGCGGCGCGCAACGAGTGGATCCACGTCCTCGAGCACGTGTGCTTCGTCGCTCCCGCACTCGTCTTCTGGGGCGCGCTGCTCGAGGCGCCGCCCGTCCGCGCGCGCATCGACGATCTCCATCGCTGCATCTGGTTCGTCGCCGCGCTGGTGCCGAGCTGGATCCTCGCGATCTACCTCGCCTTCGCGCCGGCGCCCGTCTACGCCGCGTACCCGTCCCTGACCGACCAGCAGCTCGCCGCGGGGATCATGTGGGTGCCGGGTTCGCTCACGTACTTCGTCGCGGCGGTCGTCGCCTTCTACCGCTGGCTCGAGCCGGAAGGCGCGAACGCGCCGGTGGCCGAGCCCCGACCCGAGGAGCTCTCATGGACGTGACCGCCGACTTCCTCACCGGCGCGATCCTCAGCTGGGCGCTGCCACTCGGCCTGCTCGTCGCGATCACGGTCTGGTGGCTCGTCGTCCTCCGACGAAGCTCGCGAAGCTGACGCTTCGCTCGCTGGTTAAGGAACTGCGCGGGCCGGAAAGCGCGGTTTCCGGCCCGCTCCGTGCTGTTTGTCTTTGGATGCTCTGTCGGGCGCCGGAGGCTTGTGTCGTGCGCGCGCGCGCGGCGGAGGCCGGCGCGAGCGCGGTCCGGCCTACGGCTAAGCCCCGCTTCGCGGAGGCTTAGCCTCCGGCCTTGAACCGCACTCTGGTTGAAGCGTTCGAACCCACTTGGCCTCGAGGCGGCGGCGTAACCCCGTTACGCCGCCGCGCACCAGCGGGCGCGCACGCCGCAGGCATGCTCGCCCGCGACGGAACCAAGCGTCTGAACCGCGCTTCCCAAAGGCAAAGCCCTACTGCACGGAGCCGTCCGGAGACCGCGCTCTCCGGACGGCGCAGTTCCTTAGCCCCCGGGCGAAGAGCGCAGCTCTTCGCCCGGCTAGCCCGTCTTGACCTTGGGCTGGCTCTGCGCCTGGGTCGCGGCCTGTGCCTGCTCGAGCTTCTTGATCTGGGCCTTGATCGACGAGACCTGCGGGTTGCTCGGATCGAGCTTGATGAACTGCTTCCAGGCCTTGATGGCGGTCGGGTAGTCGCCGGCGTTCTGGGCCGCGGTCGCATACAGCTGCTGTGCCGTCGCGCTCTTGGGGTCGATCTTCGTCGCCTTCTTGTAGTCGTCGACGGCGGCGTGCAGCGCGGTTGTCGCCTGCGTGTAGAGCGTCGATGTCTGGTTCGTCGCGGCCTGCGCTGCGGTCGAGAAGGCGGGGTTCGCGCCGCTCGCGGTGGCGAGCGTGCCGGCCGGCTGGAAGGCCTGGCTCGGGTCGGCGAGCGAAGCCGCCTGTTGCGCGTCCTGGTACTGGGTCGCCAGCGTCTGCGCCTGCGACATCTGGATGCCGCCGAGCTCCTGCCACGCGTTCGCGTCCTTCTTCTTCAGCGCGAGGTAGCTCTGGAGCGCGCTGACCGCCGCGGCCTGGTCGCTCTTCGCCTCGTAGGCGCGGGCGAGGTCGAGGTAGCCCTTCGCCGGGTTCTTCTTGATCTCGTCCTTCGCCTTCGAGACCTGGTCGCCGCTGCCGCCGAAGATGCCGGAGTAGAGCTGGTCGAGCCCGGCGCCCGAGCCGGAGCCGACGCCCACGCCGACGAACGTGGCGGCGAAGATGATCGCGAGAGCCATGTAGACCCACTTCTGCCGCCGCCGCAGCCGCGTGAAGAAGAGCTGCTGGTTCGGATCGCCGCCGCTGCCGTGCCGGCGCCGCCCACGCGCGCGGGCCTTCGACGCCTGTGCCTTCGTCGCCTGCTGCTTCGCCTTGACCGCTGCCCTGGCCATCAGCCGCCCAGAGTAGCCGAGGCGGGAGCCGCCTTTGCCTGCCGGCGCTCGTAGAACACGGCGAGCCAGATCGACCCCTCGAAGAGGAGCCACATCGGCAGCAACTCGAGGAACGTGGTCACGGGATCCGGCCCGGGCAGTGCCAGCGCGATCGCCGCCGTGATCAGGTAGCCCATCCTCCGCTGCCGGCGCAGCGTGCGCGAGCTGAGAACGCCGAGCGAGACCAGTCCGAGGATCACGAGCGGGACCTGGAAGACCAGCAGGACCCCGACGAGCACCGTCACCACGAAGTTGTAGTACGACGACGCTCGGATCAACTGCCGGAAGTGCGCGGTGTCGTAGTTCGTGAGGAAGTGGACGGCGCGCGGGAGCAGAATCCAGTAGCCGAAGGCGACTCCGGCCGCGCCGAGGAGGACGGCGCACGCGGCGAGCACGAGCACCCGTCGCTCGGCGGCCGGATCGAGGGCCGGCGCGAAGAAGAGCCAGACCTGCCAGATGACGACCGGCAGGGCGAGCACGAAGCCCGCGTAGAGACTGACGGTCAGGGTCACCGTGAACGGCTCGGCGACTCCGAACGTCGACAGCCTGTGGTGGTCGGCCGGCAGCGGCCGGTTCAGCCAGTCGAGAACGTGGTTGTGGAAGACGAAGGCGACGACCGTCCCGAGGAGGATCGCTCCCAGAGCTACGAAGAGGCGGCTGCGGAGCTCGTCGAGGTGCTCACCGAGCGTCGCCTCCTCGGCGTGGCCGAGACGGCGCGGAAGCCTCGCCATGTCCTGGCCTAGACGGTCTCGCGCTCGGACTCGGTCGGCGTCGCCGTCGTGGCGACAGCCGTCGGCTCGGCCGGCGGGAGCTCGGGCTGCGGCTCGGGGTCGGGCTCCGAGTTGCCGGTGACCGCATCCTTGAACTCACGCATCCCGTGCCCGAGCGACTTGCCGATCTCCGGCAGCCGCTTGCCGCCGAAGAGCAGCAGCGCGATCAGAAGGAGCAGGACGATGTGCCAGGGAGTCTGGAAATACCCCACAGCGCGGAGGGTAGCGCCTTTTCCCTGGCGCGGCGAGAGCCGGGACGCTCTCGCTAGACTGGTTCGTGTTGGTTGGCGCGGGGCGAAAGCCCCGCTATTTTCGGGAAAAGAGGCTCACCGAGTGGCATTGCTCAAGCTGGAGAACCTGCACGTCGCGCTCGAGGACGGCACCGAGATCGTGAAAGGCGTCGATCTCGAGGTGGATACGAACGAGGTGCATGCGGTCATGGGGCCGAACGGCTCCGGCAAGTCGACCCTCGCCTACGCGCTGATGGGCCACCCGGCCTACGAGATCACCGAGGGACGCCTCCTCTTCGAGGGGCAGGACGTGACGGAGCTCGGCGCCGACGAGCGCGCGCAGCGCGGCCTCTTCCTCGCCTTCCAGTACCCGCACGCCATCCCGGGCGTCACCGTCACGAGCTTCCTGCGCAGCGCCATCAACGCGGTGCGCAAGGCCCGCAACGGCGGCGTCGACGACCCGATCGCGATCCCCGAGTTCCGCAAGGAGCTGCTCGCGCAGATGGACCGGCTCAAGGTCAGCCGCGAGCTCGCCTCGCGCTACCTCAACGACGGCTTCTCGGGCGGCGAGAAGAAGCGGGTGGAGATCCTCCAGATG
>JBJMKE010000075.1:0-10957 GCA_045806005.1 Gaiellaceae bacterium | reverse complement strand
GGGATCGTTCGAGCTCCGCAACTCGCAGGTCGTCGCCGAGCAGCTGATCCGCCCCACGGGCATCGTCGACCCCGAGGTCGACCTGAGACCGACGAAGAACCAGATCGACGACCTCCTCGCCGAGATCCGCGCACGGGAGGAGGCGGGCG
Organism: Gaiellaceae bacterium; assembly: GCA_045806005.1. GTDB lineage: Bacteria > Actinomycetota > Thermoleophilia > Gaiellales > Gaiellaceae > Palsa-739. Next base: position 10,808 of record JBJMKE010000075.1, on the reverse strand, counting down.
AGCGCGTCCTCGTCACCACGCTGACGAAGAAGATGGCCGAGGACCTGACCGACTACCTGCTCGAGTCCGGCGTGAAGGCGCGCTACCTCCACTCCGAGATCGACACGATCGAGCGGATCCAGATCGTGCGCGAGCTGCGGCTCGGCGAGTACGACGTCCTCGTCGGCGTCAACCTCCTGCGCGAGGGGCTCGACCTGCCGGAGGTGTCGCTCGTCGCGATCCTCGACGCCGACAAGGAGGGCTTCCTGCGCGGGCGCACGAGCCTGATCCAGACGATCGGCCGCGCGGCGCGGAACGTCCACGGCAGGGTTCTGATGTACGCCGACAAGCAGACGGAGGCGATCAAGGAGGCGCTCGACGAGACGAACCGCCGTCGCGCCGTCCAGGTCGCGTACAACGAGGAGCACGGGATCGTGCCGGAGACGATCACGAAGGGCGTCTCCGACATCGCCGAGCTGCTTCAGCTCGAGTCGCCCACGGTGCCGACCCGGCGCCGGCGCGGCGCGACGAAGGTCGAGGGGATGTCGCGCGAGGAGCTCGAGAAGCTCGTCGTCACGCTCGAGGAGGAGATGTACCTCGCCGCCGAGGAGCTGCGGTTCGAATACGCCGCGAAGCTCCGCGACGAGGTCAAGGACCTGCGCCGCGAGCTGCAGGCACTCGAGCAGACCGCGGCCTGAGCTACTCGGCCGGGATCGCTACCCTCCGCACATGGTCGGGACGGTCATCGGCGCCATGTTCACCGCCTTCATCATCGGCGCCCTCGCCCGCTTCGCGGTGCCGGGCCCCGATCCCATGCCCGCGTGGCTGACGGTTGCGATCGGCCTCGGCGGAACCGGGATCGGCTACGGGATCGTCTATGCGGCGACCGGCAAGGCCACCTCCTGGGCTCCCACCGCCAGCTTCGTGGCCTCTGTGGGGCTCGTGCTCGTGTACCGCCGCTTCGTCCAGAAGCGGCCGCTCTGGGGAAAGGATGCGTTCCGCTTCCCCGAACGCGGCTTCGGCATCGCGCAATACCGAGAACGCCTGAAGCGTGCGGGCATCGACCCGGATCAGATCGGGATCCAGGGCTTCGGCCCGCCGCAGCAAGCGGCATCGCAGCAGCAGCCGCTGTTCCACGGCGCTCCCGCTCACGCCGGCGCGCCCGGCGACCCGACCGACAACCCCGCGCACTACCTCGGCCTGCTCGAGGAGCTCCACGACACCGGCGTGCTCGACGACGGCGAGTACACGGCCGCGCGAACGCGCCTGCTCGAGAGCCTTCGCGCGTAGTAGGAGGAGCAGCGTTCCGCCAAGACCTCCTAGCGTAAGAAGCGGCGCTCGGCGCCGAGCTTCCAGTCGCCGCCCGACCAGCGGTACGTGCGCGTGACGATCGCCTCCTCGTCCGCCTCGTGCACGTGCACGCCGCGCGCCTCGCCGAGGCGGCGCGGCCGGGGCTGCCCGAGCCCGGGCGCGATCGCGACGACGGCCGTCTGCGCCTCGTCGCCGATGACCTCGAACTCGTGCCGCTCGCTCACGGCCGCCTGGTGGATGTGGCCGGCGAGGATCAGGTCGGCGCCGGCGTCCACAAGCGTGCGGAGGACGTGGTTCCGGCGCGAGACGGGACGCTTGTGGGCCGCCCGCCACGGTGCGCCGAGCAGGTGGTGGTGGAGGACGGCGACGCGCAGCGCTCGCGGCTCCGCGGCGGCGAGGCGCTCTCGCGCGCCGCTCAGCTGCGCCCCGCTCAGCGCGCCGCCCTGGTGGCGGAACGGGCGCGCCGAGTTGAGGCCGACGACGTGCAAGCCGGGGAGTGTCGCCGTCGGCTCGGTCGTCTCCCAGACCCGCTCGAACTCCGCCCAGGGGCGCACGAACCGGCTCGGCAGGTACGGCAGGTCGTGATTCCCCGGGACCGCGAGCACCGGCGGGCCGAACGAGCGGAGCAGGGCCGCCGCCCGCTCGAGCTGCTCGCGGCGGCCGCGGTGCGCGAGATCGCCCGAGGCGACGACGAGCTGCGGCTCCGTCCGTTCCACGAGCCTCGCGAGCGCGCGCTGCACGTCCGCCTCCTCGTGTGTACCCGTGTGAAGATCGGAAACATGGAGGAGCCGCGCGTCCACAACCGAACGAGGCTATAGATTGGAAGGCGTGACCGAAGATAGCGCCGAGATCTTCGACGACCTCTACCTCGGTATCCGGGCCGGAGGTGCGCTGCGCAAGCAGCGGCGCGGCGAGGAGCTGACCCACGAGGAGCAGGAGGCGCTCAGCCGCTGGCAACGCCTCTCGACCCCGCGCAAGGCGGCGGCGATCGGCGCCTTCGCCGCGGGAACGTTCGGGCTCGGGTTCACCCTCGGCGGCCTCGTCTTCGGCCGCTGGCGCAGGGCTTAGCTAGCGCTTTCCCTCGGCGGTTCCGGCAAAGAGCACGGTCGGCGGCTCCTCCTCGGCGGGGTCGCGATCGTGGATCACGACGTCGACGATCGTCGCGACGATCGAGGCGAGCGGAATCGCGATCAGGACGTAGATCGGGCCGAGCAGGTAGCCGATCGCGACCACCGAGACGAGCACCACGAGCGGGGACAGCCCGACGGCGTGCCCCATGACGCGCGGGGCGATCACGTAGTCCTCGAGCTGGCGGAGGATCAGCACGGCGATCCCCGCTCCCAGCGCGACCGCCCAGCCGACCGTCAGCCCGACCCCGATGGCGACGCCGCCCGCAGTGAGCGGGCCGACGATCGGCACGAGCTCGACGATCCCCGCGAAGCTTCCGATCAGGAGCCAGTACGGCTCGCCGTCGAGCCAGAAGGCGAACGAGAGCAGCGTCGCGACGATGACGACGAGCAGGAACTGGCCGCGCACGAAGGCGCCGAGCTTCATGTCGATCAGCACCCAGGTGTCGCGCGTCACGCGCCGGTGCCGGCGCGGCACCATCGACTGGACGAGGGCGATCGTCCCGTCGCGATCGAAGATCCAGTAGGCACCGACGGCGAACATGAACAGGATCCCGACCAGGATCTCGAACACCTTCTTCGTCACGGTGACAGCGGGGTGGAGGACGCTCGTCCCGGACGGGAGCTGCCGCAGCCGCTTGTCGAGCGTGCTGAGGATCTCGTGGCGGACGCCGTGTGAGTGGACCGCCGCACGGTGCAGCTCGGACGTCGAGGTCGGCACGTTCCCGATCGCGTGGTCGATCTGCGTGATCGCGGCCGGCACGACGAGGTAGAGGAAGAGTGCGATCGCCGCCAGGAAGCCGAGGTAGTGGACGACTACGCCGACGCTGCGCGGCACCCGCGCCCGGCGGTGGAGCCACTCGACGCTCGGCCGCATCGCCGACGCGAACACGAAGCCGAGGAAGAGCAGCGCGATGACGATCCGGATCTTCCAGAGCGCCAGCGCGCCGACGACGATCGCGAGGGCGACGAGGGTCGAGATCGCCGCTTTGCGTGCGGTTCCGGTCATTTGGCGAGGGATTCCCTGCCACAACTAGAAGCAAGCGGCCGTGGATACGCCCGTCCTCGAGGCGCACCGGCACGGGATCGCGCTCGCCCGGCCGTTCCTGCGAGCGCTCGTGCTCGCGCTCGCCGGCGCCGCCTGCCTCCTCGCGCCGTGGGCCGCGCTGGACGCCGCCGGGGCGGTGCTGCTCGGGCTCGCCGCGGTCGTCGCCGTGGTCGGGGTCGCCCGTTGGGACCGGACGCACCTCGTCGTCACCGGGAACACGCTCGTCGTCGAGCACGGCTTCCTCCGCCGCCGCAGCGCGTCGGTCTCGCTCAACGGAACCGTGTTCGAGGTCGAGCGGCCGCTGCTGGGGCGCATCCTCGGCTACGGCACCGTAGTCGCCGGCGAGCTCGAGATCGACTGCGTCCCGCGGCGGCTGACGCGCGCGCTCCAGCAGAAGCACTAGCGCCATCCGAACGTCTGTTCGGCGCGGTAGAATGCCCTTTCTATGGCTGCCGACGAGCTCGTTGTCCACGGCGCCCGCGAGCACAACCTGAAGGACATCACCGTCCGCCTGCCGCGGAACCGCCTCATCTGCATCACCGGGCTCTCCGGGTCCGGCAAGTCGTCGCTTGCCTTCGACACGATCTACGCTGAGGGGCAGCGCCGTTACGTCGAGTCGCTCTCCGCCTACGCGCGCCAGTTTCTCCAGATGATGGAGAAGCCGGACGTCGACCACATCGACGGCCTCAGCCCGGCAATTTCGATCGACCAGAAGACGACGTCGCGCAACCCGCGCTCGACGGTCGGCACCGTGACCGAGATCTACGACTACCTGCGGCTCCTGTACGCGCGGGTCGGCAGGCCGCACTGCCCGATCTGCGGCAAGCCGATCGCCGGTCAGAGCCTCGACGCGATCGTCGACCAGGTGCTGAAGCTCGAGGAGGGGACACGCTTCACGGTCAACGCGCCGATCGTCCGCGACCGCAAGGGCGAGTACCGGGAGGTCTTCGAGGACCTGACGCGCGAGGGATTCACGCGGGTCAAGGTCGACGGCGAGCAGTACGTGCTCGAGGAGGGCGTGCCCGAGCTCGACAAGAAGTACAAGCACACGATCGAGGTCGTCGTCGACCGGCTCGTGATGCGCGCCGACCTGCGGCTGCGGCTCACGCAGTCGATCGAGACCGCGGCCGCGCTCGCGGACGGGCTCGTGGCGGTCGACCTGGTCGAGAGTGGCGAGCAACTCATCTTCTCCGAGAACTTCGCCTGCCCCGACCACGGCGTCTCGCTGGCCGAGCTCCAGCCGCGGATCTTCTCCTTCAACGCGCCGCACGGCGCCTGCCCCCGCTGCACGGGCCTCGGCTCGCAGCAGGAGATCGACCCCGACCTGATCGTTCCCGACCCGTCGATCTCGATCGACGACGGTGCGCTCGTTCCGTGGTCGGTCGGCGGCTCGTCCGGCTTCTACGAGGCTGTGATCCAGGCGATCGCCGACCGCTACGAGATCGACACCTCGAGGCCGTGGTCCGAGCTGCCGGACGAGCAGCAGAGCCGCTTCCTCGACGGGACGGACGGCGAGAAGATCTACGTCCAGTACCGCAACCGGATGGGTCGGCGGCGCCAGTACATGCTCGCGTTCGACGGGATCCTCGCGAGCCTCGCGCGCCGCTACAGGGAGACGGACTCCTCCAGCCAGCGCGAGCGGATCGAGGAGTACATGTCGCTGCGGCCGTGTCCGGTCTGCAAGGGCGCACGCCTGAAGCCGGAGGTGCTCGCGGTGACCGTCGGGGCCCGTTCCATCCACGAGTTCACGCAGATGTCGGTGACGCGCGCTCTTGCCTTCCTCGACGAGCTCGACCTGACCCCGACGGAGCAGCTGATCGGGCACCGGATCGTGAAGGAGATCCGCGAGCGGCTGACGTTCCTAAACGACGTCGGCGTCGGCTACCTGACGCTCGACCGCGCCGCCGCGACGCTGTCGGGCGGCGAGGCGCAGCGGCTGCGGCTCGCGACGCAGATCGGCTCGCAGCTCGTCGGCGTCCTCTACATCCTCGACGAGCCGTCGATCGGTCTCCACCAGCGCGACAACGCGCGGCTGATCGACACGCTCGAGCGGCTGCGCGACATCGGCAACACCGTGGTCGTGGTGGAGCACGACGAGGAGATGATGCGCCGCTCCGACTGGCTCGTTGACATGGGTCCGGGCGCGGGGCTCCACGGCGGCGAGGTCGTCGCGGAAGGGCCGGCGCGCAAGGTCGAGCGGGTCGGGAAGTCGGTCACGGGGCAGTTCCTCGCCCGCAAGCGCGCGATCGCGGTGCCCGGGCGGCGAGAGGAGGACCGCGGCTCGTTCCTCGTCCGCGGCGCAACGCAGCACAATCTCAAGGACATCGACGTCGAGTTCCCGGTGGGCAAGTTCATCTGCATCACGGGCGTCTCCGGCTCCGGCAAGTCGACGCTCGTCAACGAGATCGTGTTCAAGGCGCTCGCGAACCGGCTCAACCGGGCTCGCGTGAAGCCGGGCGCGCACGGCGGCGTCGACGGGATCGAGGTCTTCGACAAGGTGATCGAGATCGACCAGAAGCCGATCGGCCGCACGCCGCGCTCGAACCCGGCCACGTACACCGACCTGTTCACGCACATCCGCGAGCTCTACTCCCTCACGCCCGAGGCGAAGGTGCGCGGCTACAAGCCGGGGCGCTTCTCCTTCAACGTGCGCGGCGGGCGCTGCGAGACGTGCAAGGGCGACGGCCAGATCAAGATCGAGATGCACTTCCTGCCGGACGTCTACGTCCCGTGCGAGACATGCAAGGGCGCGCGCTACAACCGCGAGACGCTCGAGGTGCGCTTCAAGGGGCGCTCGATCGCCGACGTGCTCGAGATGTCGGTGGAGGAGGCGCTGAAGTTCTTCGCCAAGATCCCGAAGATCCGGCGGCGCCTGCAGACGCTGCACGACGTCGGGCTCGACTACATCAAGCTCGGCCAGCCGGCGACGACGCTCTCGGGCGGCGAGGCGCAGCGGGTGAAGCTCGCCGCGGAGCTGTGCAAGGTGGCGACCGGGAAGACGCTGTACATTCTCGACGAGCCGACGACCGGGCTCCACTTCGCGGACATCGAGAAGCTGCTCGAGACGCTGCAGCGCCTGGTCGACGGCGGTAACACGATGATCGTGATCGAGCACAACCTCGACGTGATCAAGCAGGCCGACTGGGTGATCGACCTCGGCCCGGAGGGCGGCGAGGCGGGCGGCGAGGTCGTCGCCGTCGGGACACCCGAGGAGGTCGCCGGCGTGGAGGGGAGCTTCACGGGAGAGTTCCTGCGCCACGTCCTGCCCGCGCCTGCAGTAGCCGCGGCGTAGGGCCCCCGCGGGGGCGATACCCTGACCGCCGTGGCGGTTGCCGTGTCACGTCTCGAACGGAGCTGGTGGCTGCGGGCACCGGCCGTCCTCGTCGCGCCGCGGGCGGTCTTCGCGTCGCTGCGGGACGATTCGGAGGACGCGATCGAGGCGCGCCAGGAGCCGCTCACGGCGATGATCGGGCTAGCCGGGATCGCCGCGGTGCTGGCGAGCCCCACCTTCCGGAGGATCCTCAATGACGGCGACGTCACGCTCGTGCTCGTGCCCGTGCTCGCGTTCATCTCCGGCATGTTCTACGCCGTGGCCGTCTACTGGCTCGGCGGCGGGTTGCTCTACGGCGCCGCCCGCCGCCTGGGCGGGCTCGGCAGCTACCACCGGGCGCGCCACGTACTCGCACTCTCGACCGCGCCGCTCGTGCTCGCGCTGTGCACGTTGTGGCCGCTGCGGATCCTGATCTACGGCCAGAATCTCTTCCGCACCGGCGGCGACGACTGGGGGCCGGGCGACCGCACCTTCGGCGGGCTCGCCTACTTCGCGTTCGCGTGGTGCGCGATCCTGCTCGCGATCGGCGTCCGGACCGTCCACGGCTGGAGCTGGGGCCGCTCGCTCGCCACGGTCGTCCTGGCCGTGGCCCTACCCGCCCTGGTCGTCGTCGCGTACGTCGCCTGATCCGGACCTGTCTTTCCTTGTAACAGACTGTTACTAGGTGCTCCGGAAAGCGGCTGGGCACCGTGCTGAGCCCGGCCGTTTTGGCCCATGTCTTTCCTTGTAACAGACTGTTACTTGGGCAGTTCGGAGGCCTCGAATGCGGCCTGCTCCTCTTCGAGCATGGCGTATGTGTGCTGCGGCTCCGGGAAGGCTCCGCTCCGGACCTCCGTCGCGTAGGCGACGAGCGCGTCGCGGATCTCGCCGGACAGGTTCGCGTAGCGCTTCACGAAGCGGGGGAGGTGCCCCTCCGAGAGGCCCAGCAGGTCGTGGTAGACGAGCACCTGTCCGTCGCACTCCGCGCCCGCGCCGATGCCGATCGTCGGGATCGAGAGCTCCTCGGTGATCCGCGCTGCGACCGGCGCGGGCACCGCCTCGAGGACGATCGAGCAGCAGCCCGCATCCTCGAGCTCCTTGGCTCCGTCGACGATCCGCTGCGCGGCCTCGGCCGTCCGGCCCTGCGTCTTGAAGCCGCCGAGCATCGTCGCCGACTGCGGCGTCAGCCCGACATGGCCCATGACGCCGACCCCGGCCTCGACGATCGCGCGCGCCCGCGAGACCATCGGCCCCGCGCCCTCGAGCTTCACGATGTCCGCGCCGCCTTCTTTGACGAAGCGCACCGCGGTGCGCACGGCGTCCTCGTCCGAGGCCTCGTACGAGCCGAACGGCAGGTCTCCCACCACGATGGGGCGGTGCACTTGGCGCGACACGGTCCGCGTGAGGAACAGCATCTCGTCGACGGTCACCGGCGTGGTGCCCGAGTGGCCGAGCACGACCATCGCGGCCGTGTCGCCCACGAGGATCACGTCGATGCCCGCGTCCTCGGCGAAGCGGGCGCCGGGGGCGTCGTAGGCCGTGACCATCACGATCTTCTCGCCGCGCCGCTTCATCGCGAGCAGCTCGGGGAGCGGCAGCTTGCCGGACGGAACGCTCATCGGATCTCTCCTTCCAGGAGGACGTTGTCGATCAAACGCGTGGAGCCGACGCGGACCGCGGCGGCAAGGACCTTGGCGTCGCCGAGGTCGAGCACCTCGACGTAGTCGGGCTCGAGGCCGTTCAGCGAGGCGCGAGCGGCGGACACGGGATCGCGCGAACCGGCGGCCGACTCGAGCGCCCGCGGCAGGGCGAGGGCACGCCGGCGCTCCTCGGGCGAGAGACGCCGGTTGCGCGAGGAGAGCGCGAGGCCGTCGGGATCGCGCACGGTCGGGACGACCCGGATCGCGACGGGGACGTTCAGGTCCCGCACTAGGCGCCGGATCACGGCCACCTGCTGCGCGTCCTTCTGGCCGAAGTACGCGCGCTCGGGCCGCACGAGGTTGAACAGCTTCAGACAGACCGTCGCCACGCCGCGGAAATGCCCCGGCCGCGCCGAGCCCTCGGCGCCCGTCTTCCCGGGCTCGACCCAGGTAGCGAACCCCTCCGGATACAGCTCCTCGGGCGCGAAGACGACGTCGACGCCCTCGGCCTCGGCGAGCTCGAGATCGCCCGCCTCGTCGCGTGGATACGCCTCGAGATCCGCCTGCTCGTCGAACTGCGCGGGATTGACGAACAGGGACGCGACGACCCGGTCGCTCTCCGCGCGTGCCGCGCGGAAGAGGGCGCGGTGGCCCTCGTGCAGCGCGCCCATCGTCGGCACGAGCCCGGTTCCCGGGGCCGTCTCCAGCTCGGCGATCGTCCGCACGACCTTCACGCGAGCGTCACCGTCGCTTCCGCCAGCGTCTCGTAGAGATGCTCGAGCTCCGGCCGCGCCGTGCGGATCGCCCGCTTGTGCGCCTCGACGGTCGCCCAGTCGCCGCGCGCGATCGGCCCCGTGAGGTCGAACCCGTTCTCGACCGTCCGGGTCATCAGCGGCCCGAGCCCCTCGGCCGGGACGCCGAGCCGCACGGCGGCGCGCTGCAGCGTCACGAGATAGTTGGAGGCGAAGACGGCGCCGGCGTGGTAGAGCGTCCGGTCCTCGTCCGCGAGTACGAAGGGGTGCAGGCCGAGCGTCCCGGCGAGCTCGCGCGCGACCCCGAGCGCGTCGTCGGTCTCGCCCGTGGCCGCCGCCCAGGCGCCGTCGAACTGCGAGGGGTCACCGCTGCGGTCGAACGTCTGCAGCGGATGGAGCGAGAAGCGACGCTCGTGAGGCTCGAGCGCGGCGAGCGGCGTCGCCCCAGACACATGTCCCACCCAGGCACGTCCCGGTGTCAGGCACCGAGACACGTCCGAAATGGACGTGTCCGGAACGCAGAGGAGGACGATGTCCGGGTCGCTTTCGCCCACGCTGACGCCGCGCTCGCGCAGGCGGGCGGCGGCGGCCGAACCGACGCGGCCCGAGCCGATGACGTGGACTCTCTCGATCACGATTTCGCTCCAGCTCCGAGGCGGATGCCGGGCAGCTCTCATTGTACGTGCGCAGCCGCCCCGCAGCAGGGCGGGGCTCGATGTCCGGCCCTGCTACCGTCTCGACCACGGTGCCGATCTACGAGTACGTGTGCATGGAGTGCGAGTCGCACTTCGAGGAGCTCGTCCGCGGCGAGCAGCAGGTCGCGTGCCCCGACTGCGCGGCGACGAACGTCTCCCGGCAGTTCTCCTCCTTCGCCGTGCACGGCGTGAAGAAGCCGGTCGCGACGGGCGGCGGCGGCGGCGGTTGCTGCGGCGGCTCTTGCGGCTGCGGCCACTAGCTCCGCAATGGCGCGGGGGGACGAAGACGGCGAGCTGCTGACGCCCGCCGCCCACGCACAGCTCGAGGCCGAGCTCGCCGAGCTCGAGGGGCCGAAGCGCAAGGAGGTCGTGCAGGCGATCGCGACGGCCCGGGCGCACGGCGACCTCTCCGAGAACTTCGAGTACCACGCCGCGAAGAACGAGCAGGGGCTGCTCGAGGCGCGGATCCGGGTGCTCCGCCACCGGCTCCAGCACGCGACGATCGTCGACGAGGAGGCGGCCGCCGCGAGCGGAGTCGTCACCGTCGGCTCCCGCGTGGAGCTCGAGCGCGACGACGGCGAGCTGCTCTCGATGGAGATCACCGGAGTCGGCGGCGTCTCTCCCGACTCGCCCGTCGGCCGCGCGCTGCTGGGAAAGGCACCGGGCGACGAGGTCGAGGTGGAGGCTCCGCGCGGGAGGTGGAAGGCGCGGATCGTGTCTGTCGGGCGGGCCTCGTAGACTCGCTGGCGTGAGTGCGGTGCCGGTCGCTTCGCTGGAGACGCTCGAGGAGTACGCGGTCGCGGCTTCGAGCTGCATGCGTTGCCGCCTCGCGCAGGGACGGACGCAGGTCGTGTTCGGCGCCGGCAACCCGCGCGCCGACCTGATGTTCGTCGGCGAGGCGCCCGGCTTTCACGAGGACAAGCAGGGCGTGCCGTTCGTCGGCCAG
>JBJMKE010000074.1:0-10712 GCA_045806005.1 Gaiellaceae bacterium | reverse complement strand
TTCGTGCAGGCGGGCTCCGAGGTGTCGGCGCTGCTCGGCCGCATGCCGAGCGCGGTCGGCTACCAGCCGACGCTCGCGACGGAGATGGGGCAACTGCAGGAGCGGATCACCTCGACGCGCACGGGCTCCGTCACGTCGGTGCAGGCGATCTACGTTCCCGCCGACGACCTCACCGATCCCGCGCCTGCGAACACGTTCGCGCATCTCGACTCGACGGTCGTCCTTTCGCGTGCGATCGTCGAGCAGGGCATCTACCCGGCGGTCGATCCGCTCGACTCGGTCTCGCGCGCGCTCCAGCCCGGCATCGTCTCCGACGAGCACTACCGGACGGCGACGCGCGTGCAGGAGGTGCTGCAGCGCTACCGCGACCTGCAGGACATCATCGCCATCCTCGGCATCGACGAGCTCTCCGACGAGGACAAGCTCGTCGTCGCGCGCGCCCGCAAGATCGAGCGCTTCTTCTCGCAGCCGAACTACGTGGCCGAGCAGTTCACGGGCACGCCGGGCGAGTACGTGAAGCTCGAGGACACGATCCGCGGCTTCGTCGAGGTGCTCGACGGCAAGCACGACGAGCTGCCCGAGCAGGCCTTCTACATGGTCGGCGGGATCGAGCAGGCGGTCGAGCGCGGCAAGCAGCTCGGCGGCGAGGAGCCGGAAGAGGCCGCGCAGCGCGAGGCGGACGAGCAGGCCGAGGCCGCCGAGGCCGACACGGCCGGCGCCCCGGCCTAGGCGTGGCGGACCACCCGCTCTTCCCGGTCTCGGTGGTGACGCCGGAGGGACCGGCGTTCGAGGGCGAAGCGGAGATGCTGATCGTGCCGGGCGCGGCGGGGGAGATCGGCGTGCTCGCGCGCCACGCCCCTCTCGTCGGCATGCTCAAGGCCGGCTCGACGCGCGTCCACCTGGGCGACGGCGAGGTGCGGGAGTTCGCCACCGGCCCGGGCTTCTTCCAGGTGCTGGAGAACCGGGCGATCGCCCTCGTCGACGACGCGGTCGCCGCAGGCGACATCGACGAGACGAGGGCACGGCAGCAGCTCGAAGAGGCCCAGGAAGAGCTGGCGCGCGTCGAAGCGGGCGAGTCGACAGCCGATAGGTGGCAGTTAGAGCAGCGAATCCGACACGCCGAGAACCAGCTGACTGTCAGTGGCAGCTAGCTCGGCGAGCCGGCGGTTCGCCCGGAATTAGTAACGATCAATGTCCACCAGGCGCTGGTCGCTGATGCCGAAATGGTGGGCGATCTCGTGGAAGACGGTGCGGCGCACCTGTTGGCGTAGGTGCTCGGGGTTGCCACGCGTCATCCGCTCGATGGGGCCGCGGTAGATCGTGATCTTGTCCGGGAGCGCGCCGGAGTAGTACGCGCCGCGTCGCCCCCAGGGGACGCCCTGGTAGAGGCCGAGCAGCGGCCGGCCGTCGGGCGGCTCGTCCTCGACGGTCACCGCGACGTTCGACATCAGGTCGCGGATGTCGTCGGGCAGCTCGTCGAGCGCGTCGCTCACGAGCTGCTCGAACGCGGCTGCGTCCTCATCCGTCACGAACTCGGTCATCCACGAGCACGTTACCCCGGAGCAGCGCCTCCTCCACCGGAACAGCGCCTCCTCCACCGGAACAGCGCCTCCTCCACCGGAACTGCCTAGCCATGCGACTTAAGACCACCCCAACCGGATCTTAAGCGGCACCTCCGACGCTCCCTTCGACAGCCGCCCCGGCGGCCAATCGAGAAGGAGGCATCGATGATTCGCGCAGGAGACTCGATCGAGAACCCGGTCACCGGCGAGCGCCTCGTCTTCCGGCAGACGAGCCGTGAGACGAACGGCGAGGCCGTCGTGATCGAGACCTACGTCCAGCCGAACGGCTTCGTCGCCGCGGCTCACGTGCACCCGAGCCAGGAGGAGCGCTTCGAGGTCCTCCGCGGCACGGTCGGCTTCCGGGTCGGCCGCGAGAAGCTGGTGGCCGGCCCCGGCAAGCGCCTCACCGTCCCAGCCGGAACGCCGCACAAGTTCTGGAACGCGGGCGAGGACGTCGCCCATTTCGTGTGCGAGGTCCGCCCGGCGCTGCAGTTCGAGTCGCTGATCGAGACGATGTTCTCGCTCGCCGCCGACGGCAAGACGAACCGGAAGGGCATGCCGAACCCCCTGCACCTCGCCGTGATCGCGCAGGCGCACTTCGACACGGTTCAGCTCCCGTTCCCGCCGGCGATCGTGCAGCGGCTCGGCCTCGCGCTCGGCAGCCCTCTGGGCCGTGCACTCGGCTACCAGCCCGTCTACGTCCCCGCGACTCCGCTCGGCACGCCGGCTGCGACGGCGGTCTGATGCGGCGCTTGCTCTTCATCGGGATGCTCGTCCTCGCCGCGGTCCTGCTGGCCGCGGCCAGGGCGTGTATCTCGCTCACCCGCTCCGTCCGCTCGCGCGTTCAGCGTACGGGCGCATCGCCCTCCGACCTCACGACCTCACTCGTCCTCGAAAGGAGCATCGCACAGTGAATTTCGCCAACAACCGCCGGTGGGCCTTCATGGGCCCGCTGGCGATCGTCCTCTGGGTGATCGGGATCATCCTGATCAACAAGAACGGCCCTGCCGACCACTCGACGGGGGCCCAGATCCTCGCCTGGTACAAGTCGGACTCGGACACGGTCGTGATGGGCGCCTGGCTGTTCATGCTCGGCTGCCTCAGCTTCGTCAGCTTCGTCGCCGGGCTCCGCGTCCGGCTCGCCGAGGCCACCGGCTCGGCCAGCCAGCTGCCGGGGCTCGCCCTCGCCGGCGCCGCGATGGCGGGCGTCTGCGGGATGCTGACCGCGGGAGTCGATCTCACGGGCGGGATCGACAAGAACGACATCGATCCTGGGACGGCCGCAACCCTCCATCACTCGGTGGACCTCTTCTTCGTCGGTGCGGAGCTCGCGGCGATCCTGCCGCTCACGGCCTTCGCGATCGTCGCGTGGCGGAGCCGCATCGTGCCGCGCTGGTGGGCTGTCTTCGCCGGGCTGGTGGCAGTCGTGCTCATCGTCGGCCCGATCGGCTGGCTCGGCCTGCTCTTCGGTGTCCCGCTGTGGACGCTCGGGACGAGCCTCTTCCTGCTCCTCGGGTCACCCGAGCGGATGCGCTCGGCAGCTGCCGCCGCCTGAGGCGGCGAACCGGAGGCGCGCCGCGAGGGGGGACGGCGCGCCTCCGGGCGACGAACGACCATCGCACGCCGACGACGAGCGGCTTTCGCCAAACCCTCCTAGGACGAGACGCAGATCGCGTACGCGTGCACGGTTGCGTTCGAGTGGCTGCCGTTGGTGACTTTCGTCGACCAGGCCGTGAGCGCCGCGTCCGGGCCTGAGCTGTACGTGTCGATCTTGTCGTCGTTCCCGTGGGTAATGGCGAAGCCGCCTCCGACCACCTTGGTTCCGGACGGGCAGGCGGCCGAGACGCTGCCCGTCGCGCCCGGAGCGACTGTGGCGTCTCCGCTGTCGACGAGGCCGAGCTTCGAGAGATCGATCAGTCCGGCCTCCCCCTGCGGTCCCCTCCTGCCGCGGAGTCCGTGGAGTTGCCGGACCGCCTTGCGGCTCAGTTTCTTGGCGGCGATCGTGTGGTTCTTGATCCTGGCGCCGTTGATGAGGCCCGTCGCGGCATAAGTGGTCGTCGACGCGACGAGTGCCGCCACGACGGCGGCGATGATTGCGTTTTTCACGGTTCCCCCTTACATCTATTGCATCGGATCCCGTCGGAGTCGTTCCACGGGTCGCAAGACGAAAACGTCTCGCGAGACGGTGATCCGCCCGTGCGTCAGGCGACGCGGCTGGTCGCCCGCGGCACGCCTTCGTGGGCCGGCAGGTAGAGCCGGTCGACGTACTCCGCCACCATCCGCGCCGAGCCGAAGCGCGGGCCGAGCTCGGCGATCGACTCCCGCATCAGCGCGATCCAGCGCTGCGGCAGTCCCGCCTCGTCGCGTACGTAGTACGCCGGGAGCACCTGTTCCTCGAGCACGGCGTAGAGCGCCTCCGCGTCTGCCTCGTCCTGCGCCGCGTCGCCTTCCTCGCCCGCCAGGCCGGCGATGGCGAACCCGTGCTCCGGCGTGTACGCCTCGGCCCACCAGCCGTCGAGGATCGAGCAGTTGAGGCCGCCGTTCAGCGCTGCCTTCATCCCCGAGGTGCCGGACGCCTCGAGCGGCCGGCGCGGCGTGTTGAGCCAGACGTCCACGCCCTGCACCAGGCGGCGCGCGAGCGTCATCTCGTAGTCCTCGAGGAATACGACGCGCCCCGCCGCCGAGGGCTCTCGCGCGAACTCGACGACCTGCTGGATCACGTCCTTGCCGGCCTCGTCCGCCGGGTGCGCCTTGCCTGCCACGAGCACCTGGATCGGGCGCTCCGCGTCGGCCAGGAGCTGCGCGAGCTGCCCGGGCCGGCTGAAGAGGAGGCTGGCCCGCTTGTAGGTCGCGAACCGGCGCGCGAAACCGATCGTCAGGACTGCGGGATCGAGGTCTCGCACGCCGCGCGTCCTGGCCACGAACTCGAGCAACCGGCCCTTCGCGCTTCGGTGCGCTTTCCAGAGCTCCTCGGGCGACAGGTCCCGCGCGCGGGCGAACTGTGGATCCGTGTCGCCCAGCAGCCGCTCGAGCTCGGGCGAGAGCCACGTCCGCTGGTGCACGCCGTTCGTGATGGAGGTGATCGGCACCTCGTCCACCCGCCGCTCGGGCCAGAGGCGGTGCCACATCTCCCGTGACACCGCGCCGTGGAGCTCCGAGACGGCGTTCGCGTGCTGCGAGGTGCGGAGCGCAAACGGCGTCAGCCCGAAGCCCGTGTCGGCGGGCTCGACCCTGCCGAGGGCGGCGAACTCGTCCCAGCTCAGGCCGCAGCGCTCGACGAGCGGCTCGAGGCTTCGCCGCACGAGCTCCGGGTCGAAGACCTCGTTGCCCGCCGGCACCGGCGTGTGGGTCGTGAACACGGTCGACGCGCGCAGCCGGTCGATCGCCTCGTCCGCCGCCAGCCCCTGCTCCTCGACGAGCTCGCGCAGGCGCTCGAGCTGCAGGAGGGCCGAGTGCCCCTCGTTCAGGTGGAAGACCGTCGGATCGAGCCCCAGCGCCCGCAGGACCCGGACACCGCCGATGCCGAGCACGATCTCCTGTCGCAGCCGGTTCGCCCGGTCTCCGCCGTAGAGCGTGTCGGTGAGGGCCCAGTCCGGGTTGCCTTCCACATAGGTGTCGAGCAGGTAGAGGGAGACACGCCCGACGCGGGCGCGCCAGACCGCGAGCCGCACCGGCACGAGCTCGCCGTCGTCCGCGGCGAGCTCGACCTTCGGAGCCATCGGCACGAGCTCGAGCGGCAGCCGGCTGGTGTCCGTCAGCGGGTAATGCTCGGTCTGCCGGTCGTGCTCGTCGAGCCGCTGCTGGAAGTAGCCGCGGCGGTAGAAGAGGCCGATCCCGACGAGCGGGACGCCGAGCTCCGACGCCGCCTTGAGATGGTCACCCGCGAGCACGCCCAGCCCGCCGGAGTAGATGGGCAGGCTCTCGTCGAGGCCGAACTCCGCGGAGAAGTACGCGACAAGGAGATCGGCCGGGCCGCCGCGCTCGCGCCACCAGGTCTCCTCGCCCCGGTCCCGGGCGAGGCGGCCCTGCACCCGGGCCAGGTGCTCGAGGTAGCCGGGGTCGAGCGCGCGCGCGAGGTCGGCATCCGTCAGCTCCGAGAGGAGCGCCGTCGGGTTGTGCTTCAGGTCGGCGAACCGGCGCGGCTCGAGGTCCATGAAGAGGCGCCGCGCCTCGGAGATCCAGGTGAAGGAGAAGTCGCCTGCGATCTCGAGCAGGGCCGCCCGCAGCGTCGCGCCGTCGGTTACCTCGCTCACGAGCGGGCACCCTAACGATCGGTGCGGCCCCTGTAGCGCTGCTACGGTTGAAGCACCCGGAGAGCTTTGACAGGCAGCTTGGCGACCGGGTCAACAAACGCCTAAAGCGCCCGAGAGCAGCGCTCCCGGGCCTGAGTTAGGAGACAGGTGCACGACACGCGGGAACGGCTCGAATCCATCCTCAACCGGCGCATCGCCGTCCTCGACGGCTCGTGGGGCGTGCTGATCCAGCGGCAGGTCCAGGGCGAGGAGGCGTACCGCGGCGAGCGCTTCCGCGACCACCCGCGCGACGTCGCCGGCGACCCGGACCTGCTCAACCTGACCCGGCCGGAGGTCGTGCGCGAGATCCACCGGTCGTACTTCGAGGCCGGCGCGGACATCGCGACCACGAACACCTTCACCGCCACGCGGATCGGCCAGGCCGACTACGGGCTCGAGGACGTAGCAGCGGAGATGTCGCTCGAGGGAGCAAGGCTCGCGCGGGAGGTCGCCGAGGAGTTCGGCGGGCTCGTAGCCGGCTCGGTCGGGCCGCTGAACGTGTCGCTCTCGCTCTCCCCGCGCGTCGACGATCCCGCGTACCGCTCGGCGACCTTCGACGAGGTGGTGGAGGCGTACGCGGAGCAGATGCGGGCGCTGCGGGAGGGCGGGGCGGACCTGCTCCTGATCGAGACCGTCTTCGACACGCTCAACGCGAAGGCGGCGATCGTCGCCGCCCAGGACGCCGCGCCCGAGCTGCCGCTGTGGCTCTCCTTCACCGCGGTCGACAAGAGCGGCCGCAACCTCTCGGGGCAGACCGTCGAGGCGTTCTGGCTCTCGGTCGAGCACGCCGAGCCGCTGGTCGTCGGCGTGAACTGCTCGCTCGGCGCCACCGAGATGCGGCCGTTCGTCGAGGACCTCGCCGCGATCGCGCCGACCTGGGTCGCGTGCTATCCGAACGCGGGCCTGCCGAACGAGCTCGGCCTGCACGACGAGGGCCCGGAGGACACGAGCCGCTTCCTCGGCGAGTTCGCGCGCGACGGGCTCGTGAACATCGTCGGCGGCTGCTGTGGCACGACGCCGGAGCACGTCGAGCGGATCGCCGCTGCGGTCGAGGGCGTGGCGCCGCGCGCGATTCCCGAGCCGCGGCCGGCGACCCGCTTCAGCGGCCTCGAGCCGTACGAGATCACTCCGGATTCGAACTTCACGCTGATCGGTGAGCGGACGAACGTCACAGGCTCGGCCCGGTTCCGCCGGCTCGTCGAAGCGGGGGACTACCAGGCCGCGACCGACGTCGCCCTCGACCAGGTGCGCGGCGGCGCGAACCTCCTCGACGTGAACATGGACGCCGACCTGCTCGACGGCGAGCGGGCGATGACGACGTTCCTCAACCTCCTCGCGACCGAGCCCGAGGCGGCGCGGGTCCCGATCATGGTCGACAGCTCCCGCTGGTCGGTGCTCGAGGCGGGCCTCAAGTGCGTCCAGGGCAAGGGCGTCGTCAACTCCATCTCGCTGAAGGAGGGCGAGGAGACATTCCTCGAGCAGGCACGACTCGTCCGCCGCTACGGCGCCGGCGTCGTGGTCATGGCCTTCGACGAGCAGGGCCAGGCCGAGACGGTCGAACGCAAGGTGGAGATCTGCGAGCGCGCCTACCGCCTCCTCGTCGAGCAGGTCGGCTTCCCGCCCGAGGACCTGATCTTCGACTCGAACGTGCTCGCCGTCGCCACGGGCATCGAGGAGCACCGCGGCTTCGCGAAGTCGTTCCTCGAGGCCCTGCCGCTGATCAAGGAACGGTGCCCGGGCGCGCGGACGAGCGGTGGGATCTCGAACCTCAGCTTCGCGTTCCGCGGCAACGACGCGGTGCGCGAGGCGATGCACTCGGCCTTCCTCTACCACGCGATCCGCGCCGGCCTCGACATGGGGATCGTCAACGCCGGCCAGCTCGTCGTGTACGAGGACATCGGGCCGGAGCTCCTCGAGCTGGTCGAGGACGTGATCTTCGACCGGCGCGAGGACGCGACCGAGCGGCTCGTCGAGTACGCGGGTCGCGTACGCGGCGAGGGCATGCGACGGGAGGTCGACCTCTCGTGGCGCGAGGCGCCCGTCGAGAAGCGGCTCGAGCATGCGCTCGTCCACGGCATCGTCGACTTCATCGAGGAGGACACCGAGGAGGCACGCCGGCGCGCCGACCGGCCGCTCGACGTGATCGAGGGGCCGCTGATGGGCGGCATGCAGGTCGTCGGCGACCTCTTCGGAGCCGGGAAGATGTTCCTGCCCCAGGTGGTGAAGAGCGCCCGTGCCATGAAGCGCGCCGTCGCCTACCTCGAGCCGTACATGGAGGCCGAGCAGGCCGCGGGCGGCGGGCCGCCGCGGGCGCGTGGGAAGGCCGTGCTCGCGACGGTGAAGGGCGACGTCCACGACATCGGCAAGAACATCGTCGGCGTCGTCCTCGGCTGCAACGACTACGACGTGCTCGACCTCGGCGTGATGGTGCCGGCGGAGCGGATCCTCGACACGGCGGTCGAGGAGAAGGCAGACGTCGTCGGCCTCTCCGGGCTGATCACGCCGTCGCTCGACCAGATGGTCGACGTCGCGCGCGAGATGGAGCGGCGCGGCATGGACCTGCCGCTCCTGATCGGCGGCGCAACGACGTCGCGGCAGCACACGGCCGTGCGGATCGCGCCGGCGTACTCCCAGCCGGTCGTCCACGTGCTCGACGCGTCGCGCGTGGTCGGCGTCGTGTCGTCCCTGCTCGATCCTGCGCGGCGCGAGGTGCTCGACGACGAGAACCGGGCCGAGCAGGAGCGGTTGCGCGACCTCCATGCCGAGAAGGAGCGCAAGCCGCTGCTGCCGCTCGCGCAGGCGCGCGAGAACCGGCACCGGGTCTCGTTCGACGACCTGCCCGTGCCGGAGCTCATGGGTCGCCGGGTGGTGGAGCCCGAGCTCGCGACGCTGCTCGAATACGTCGACTGGCAGTTCTTCTTCCACGCCTGGGAGCTGAAGGGGAAGTACCCGGCGATCCTCGACCAGCCGGCGGCGCGGGAGCTCTTCGACGACGCCCGGCGCCTGCTCGACCGGATCGTTAGTGACAAGTTGTTACAAGCGCGAGGTGTGTTCGGGTTCTGGCCGGCGTCGTCCGAGGGCGACGACGTCGTGCTCGAGGAGACGCGCTTCTGCTTCCTCCGGCAGCAGTCGGATTACGGCGACTCGCGCCCGAACCGCTCTCTCGCCGACTACGTCGCCCCCGCAGGAGACCACCTGGGGGCGTTCGCGGTCACCGCCGGCATCGGGGCCGACGAGCTCGCCGCCCGTTTCGCGGCCGAGCACGACGACTACCACGCGATCATGGTCAAGGCGCTCGCCGACCGTCTCGCCGAGGCGTTCGCCGAGTACGTGCACGAGGTCGCGCGGCGTGCCTGGTACGAGACGGGCCCGAAGCTTCCGCGCGAGCAACTGATCGCCGAGCGGTTCCGCGGGATCCGCCCCGCGTTCGGGTATCCCGCCTGCCCGGACCACAGCGAGAAGACGAAGCTGTTCGCGCTCCTCGGCGCAGAGGAGGCCGGGCTCGCGCTGACCGAGACCTACGCGATGACGCCGGCTGCGAGCGTGAGCGGCATCTACCTCGCGCATCCCGAGGCGCGCTACTTCTCGATCGGACGGCTCGGCCGCGACCAGGTCGAGGACTACGCGGCACGGCAGGGCGTCTCCATCGAAGAGGCGGAGAGCCGCCTGCGGCCGAATCTCGGCTACGAGCCGGCGGAAGATGAGCCGGAGGTAAGGATCGTGACGGCCTCCTCCGGAAGCTGAGCTATCCTCGGCCGAGGCGCCGGTGGCGGCGTCCCCTCTCGTTATGCGGACGACGCTGAAGCGTGGAATCGGGCAGACCGCCGGCCGGAACGGCAACGGCCATTCGACGCTGCCTCCGCTCTTCGGGCCCATCACGCGCTACCGGCAGCCCGAGCCGCCGCGGCGGTCGGTCGTCGGGCTCATCCTGCGCGGCTTCGGCTGGCTCGTGCTCGTCGCCGCCGTGATCGCGTCGGGCGCGGCCGGCGGGATCTACCTCTACGGGCACGAGAGCCTCAATTCCGTGGCGGCCAAGGGAGCGGTGAGGAAGGCCGAGAGGTACGTGGCGCCGTTGCCGTCGGCTCACTCGCCCGCGATTGCCCTCGTCGCGGGCTACGACCATCGCGCCGGCCTGGGCTCGAAGTCGCTCGCGGGCTCGAACTCGGACACGCTGATGCTCGTCCGGGCGGATCCGATTAACCACACGCTGTCGCTGCTCTCGTTCCCGCGCGATCTCTACGTGCCGATCTACTGCCGCGGGAACCTCGTGTACACGCACGACCGCATCAACTCGGCGTGGTCGACCTGCCCGGGCGGCAACGGCCCGGCGGCGACGCTCGACACGATGAAGCACCTGACCGGCCTGCCGATCAACTACCTGATCACGCTCGACTTCCACGCCTTCAAGCAGCTCGTGAACCAGCTACACGGGGTGTACATGAACGTCGACCGCCGTTACTTCATCCCCCCGCACTCGGGCACGTCGGCGATCAACCTCCTGCCGGGCTACCAGAAGCTCGACGGCGGGCAGGCGCTGTCGTTCGTCCGCTTCCGGCACTTCGACAACGACATCTACCGCACCGGCCGCCAGCAGCAGTTCATCGAGGCGCTCAAGGGCCGCCTGCGGACGAGTCTCTCGCCGAGCTCGCTGCTGACCGAGGTTCCCCAGCTGATGGGCGCGCTCAAGGGCAACCTGCAGGTCGCGAAGGCCGGCGGCGGCGCACCTGGATTCAAGGAGCTCGAGTCGTATCTCGGCGTCGCGTACCACCTGCCTCCGGGCCATCTCTTCCGGGTCCAGATCCCCTACGCCGACTTCTCGTTCCCGACCACGTCCGCCGGCGCGAGCATCGCGACTGCG
>JBJMKE010000073.1:0-12966 GCA_045806005.1 Gaiellaceae bacterium | reverse complement strand
TAATACCCAAAACGACTCTCAAACCAACTCTATATTCGACCGGTACCCGGGCTCGCGTGCGACGCCCTCGATCGTGACGAGGCCGTCTGCGATCTCCGGCACCTCGAGCTCGAAGAGCGTCTTGATCAGCTCGGGATCGCGGCGCGACAGGATCACCTGCGGGCCCTTCGTCCCCGAGCGCACCTCGGTGATGACCGCCTTGATGCGCGAGCCCTGCTCGTAGCGCTCGCCGTCGACCTGCTCCGAGCGCGGCAGCAGCGCCTCGACCTTGCCGAGGTCGACGAGCACGTTGTTGCGGTCGCCGGCCTGCTGGACGATGCCCGTCACGACCTCGCTGACGCGGTCGATGTACTCGTCGTACATCATCCGCCGCTCTTCCTCGCGAATCCGCTGCAAAATGACCTGTTTTGCGGTCTGGGCGGCGATGCGGCCGAAGCCGTCCGGCGTCACGTCCTCGCGCTTGACGTCCTCGTCCGGGATGTCGGACCAGTCGATGTCGAGGTCGTCGTCGGAGATGAGCGTGTGCTGGCGCTCGCCCGTCTCCTCCTCGAGCTTCTCGAGCTCCTCGAGCTTGCGCTCGCGCGCCTCGTCGATCAAGCGCTCCTCGATGTCGGCCGGCAACTCGACCGAGAAGACCCGGAAGTCGCCGGTGTGGTCGTCGAGCTCGACGGTCGCGTGACGCGACGCGCCCGGCGTCTTCTTGTACGCCGCGAGCAGCGCGTCTTCGAGCGCGGAGACGAGCGCCCCCTCCTCGATTCCCTTGTCGCGCTCGATCTCGCGGACGGCCTCGAGAATCTCCTGGCTCATGTCACGCTCCCTCGTCGATCACATTGGCCCGCACGATCGTGGCGTACGGGATCTCGGTCTCGGCGCCGTCGGACGCGGCAACCGTCACGCTCTCGTCGCCCGCGGAGAGGATCTCCCCGCGCAGCTTCCGGTCCGTCGTGCGGACCTTCACCCGGCGGCCGCGAGCGGCCTCGAAGTGCTCCTGCCGGCGCAGCGGCCGATCGAGCCCCGGTGAGGAGACCTCGACGCTGTACTCGCGCAGGTAGTCGCGCAGGAGGTCGCTCACGCGCTGGCAGAGGGCGTGGTCGACTCCTTCCGGATGGTCGACGTAGACGCAGAAGCGCGAGGGCGCCAGCAGCTCGACTGCGAGCACGTCGACGCCCGGCAGATCGTGCTCGACCCGCGGTGCGATCTCCTCCTGCAACTGGCGCTCCCTCTCGAATGTCGTCGGCATGGTGCTCGTCTCCGTCATAAAAAATGGGCCCGCAGGCCCATTTCTCCGATCCGGTGAAATGTGGTTTCACGATGGTAGCAAGCCCGCTCGCGTCCTTGCGCAGCGGCTCTCCCGGTGGGATGATCGCAGCGGCCTGGCGTCCGTGCCCCCTCGGGAAGGGAGGCTTCCTATGGCGCAGGTCACGAGTGGAGCGGAGACTTGGGTCCCGCACACCCACAGGCATCACCACAGCGGCGGCACGGAGTGGATCTTCGGTCCGGACGGGCCGTCCAACGTCACGGGCTCGGACCCGCAGGTCGCCCCGGCGCAGATCGGGGACTACGAGTTCCTGTTCTGGGCGGCGTCGGGAACGACGAGCGGAGACTTCACCTACGACGCCGGCCAGACCTCGGTGGCGCCCTCGTTCCCGGCCGGCGGGGATCCCGCTTCGGTGATCGCGTGGTACATCGACCGAGGCGGCAACGGTCTGCCCGGACCGCCGAACCTCCTGTTCGACGCCTTCGACGCGACCGCGGACGACTGGCTCGACTGGGACGGCACGAACGATCCGTTCACGGTCACGAGCGGCGACCGGCAGCCGGGGCCCGACGCCGACGACGAGACAGTCACGACCGATGCTCCTGCCGTCGTCACCGCGCTGGGGCACTTCCCGGGGACCGGGCTCGTCTTCGACGGCTGGCTCCTGTTCGACTCGAGCCATCAGCACGTCACGATCGGGGACCCCGAGCAGCTCACCCAGGACGTGGACACGAGCGGCTACGCCGTCGCCGTCTACGTCGACCCGGCGCGCCGGCGGCACCACAAGTTCCCGCGCGTGCCGATCGCCTACGACCCGTGGTGGTGGCTGAAGAACAGCCCGGTCGAGGGCATCCAGCAGCTGATCCGCGAGCAGGGCGAAGCCGCGCAGATCGCCAGCCTCATCGACGCGAGCAGGGCCATCACGAGCCCGCACGCTCGGGCGAAGGTGCAGCACGGCCTGTACGAAGCGCTGCTGTCGGTGGTTCACGAGCAGCTGGAGGAGAGCTCTCTCGCCTCGCGGGAGGAGTTCGCCGCGCACTAGGCCTACCGTGGGAGGCGGCTCCGTCCGAGAGAATGGAGCCGCCTCCGCTGCTGCCGGTCACCGCAGCGCGACGTGGCCGTCGAGCCTTGCGAGCCGGCCGTCATGGACGAGCCCGTCCACCAGCCCGTCGCCCCAGTACCAGCGCCACGAGAACCAGCGAGCCAGCTCCCGCTCGGGCGCGACCACGGCGGCACGGACGCCGGCGCAGAGGAGCTCGCCGAGGGCGCGCCCGGGGTCGCCTCCGCCCTCTTGCTCCGGGTGCACCTGGTCCCAGCGGGCGAGCAGGCTCGTGTGCCGGTGCGGTTCCTCGTACACGATCGAGCGCGCCATCACGGCCCCGCAGCGCTCGAGCGGCGAGCGGAGGCTCTTCAGCTCCTTCGGTGTCAGCGACAGCTCCGTCTGCAGGTCCTCGAGCTCGGACGGGCCGGCGGCCGCGAGATGGTGGAGCAGCCGTCCCCAGCCTTCGTCCGCCGCCTCCATCCGCGCCAGCTCGGCCCGGCAGATCGGATCGAGGAGGGCTGCGACCTCGTCCGTCACGAGGAGGCTCTTGCCGCGGTGGATCGCGAGGACGAGGTTGCCGCGCGCGCCGAGCAGTCCGAACCAGGGGAACTTCGTCGCCGGCCACCGGCCGAAGCCGGAGCTCTCGCGTGCGTACGGCTCCTCGTGACACGCCTCGAACAGGCTCGGCAGCGCCGAGTCCGCGGCGCGCGTGAGCAGCCCGCGGTCGCGGAGGAACTCCTCGGCCTCGTCGAGCGTCCCGAGCGCGCGGTCGGGCGTCAAGCGGCACTCGTACGCCCTGCGCTCCTCGAGCTCGGCCAGCGTCGTCATGGGTCGAGAACGATCGTGACCGGGCCGTCGTTCACGAGCTCGACCTCCATCTTCGCGCCGAAGACGCCGGTCTCCACCGGCACGCCAAGCGCGCGCAGCCCTGCGCAGAAACGCGCGTAGAGCGGCTCCGCCTCTTCGGGCGGGGCGGCCGCGGCGAAGCTCGGCCGGTTCCCCTTAGCGGTGTCCGCGACGAGGGTGAACTGCGAGACGACCAGCGCCGCCCCGCCGACGTCGAGGACGGAGCGGTCGAAGCGGCCTTCGCCGTCCGGGAAGATCCGCAGGCGCGCGATCTTGCCCGCGAGCCGCTCCGCCTCTTGCTCCCCGTCGCCGCGCGCGACGCCGAGCAGGATGCAGAGGCCGCGGCCGATCTCGCCGCCCGGCGTGACGCGCGCGCGCGCGACGCGCTGCACGACCGCTCGCACTAGTCGAGGTCGCGGATCCGGGCGCGGTACTGGTCGGAGCCCGGGTCGAGCGAGCTCGCGAGCTTGTAGTGCCGGTTCGCCTCGGCGATCCGCCCCTGCTTCTCGAGGGTGCGGCCGAGCGCGTAGTGCGCGTAGTCGTTGACCGGCGAGAGCTCCAGCAGCTTGCGGAACTCGGCCTCCGCCTCGCTCCAGCGGCGGATCCGGAAGTAGGCGATCCCGAGCGCCTCGCGGATCGAGGCCTTGTCCGGCTCGCGCCGCTTCGCCTTCTCGAGCGAGACCGTCGCCTGCGCGGCCATGCCCGCGCGCAGATGCTTGCGGCCGCGCTGGAAGAGGGTGTAGGTCGACTCGCTCACGCGCTCTCCGCCATTCCGCTACCCAGTGAAGCGGACCGTGGAACCGCCGCCGGTGGGCGGCCGAGGGAGCGGAGCGAGAGGAGCCCACGCAGCCGGTCGCGGGAGGTGAGGCCGCGCCGCATCGCGGTCAGGAGCAGGCCGAGCTCGCGGCGGGCGGCACGGGCGCCGGCGGGATCGGCGCGCCCGAAGCGCGCCGCGGCCGCCGCAGCGACGAACGGCCCGGGGTCGGCGCCGAACTCCCGCCGCACGAGCTCCCCGAGCTCGTGCAGCGTGGCGCTGCGCGGCACCTCGATCCGCTGGTCGACGAGGAAGGCGACGAGCTCCTCGCGGCAGGCCGCGGCGGCGCGACGCGGGTCGCGGTGCCGCCCCCGAAGCAGCCGGGCTCCGGCTTTCGCCGCGACGATCCCTCCCACGGCGACGGCGGCGGCCAGCAGGAGAAAGAGCACCGCGCGGCGGCGGTCGCTGCCGCCACCACCCGCCGTCACCACCGGGACGTTGGCCCTGACTCGCGAGTGCGGCCGGACGAGCCCGTTCTGGCGGCTCAGCTTGTCGGCGATCGCCCCCGAGCCCCGGCCGCCCCGGGTTCCTTGCGCAGAGCTGCCCGGGCCGCCCTTCGCCCCATCTGCGGGTACCGCGTAGTTGCCGGCGAGAGTGGGATGCCGCGAGAACCCGGGCGCCGCCGGCGTCGGGTCGAACGGAAGCCAGCCGTATCCCTTGAACCAGACCTCGACCCAGGCATGAGCGTCCCGGTCGGTGACGAGCCAGGCACGGCCCTTTGCGCTGTACGTCCCTCCGGCGAAGCCGACGGCGACCCGGGATGGGATGCCGAGGTAGCGGAGCATGAGGGCCATCGCGCCGGCGAAGTACTGGCAATAGCCCGCGCGCGTCCGGGTGACGAAGCCGACGAGCGCCGGCTGGATGACGGTCGGGCGGTTCGAATAGCGGAAGCCGCCGGAGGAGACGAACCAGCTCTCGAGGCGCGCGACCGCGTCATACGGCGTCGGGGCGCTGCCGGCCACATCGTCGGCGAGACGGGCGAGCTGGACGTAGGAGTTGAGGTCGGGGTTGACCGTGAGCAGCGCCTCCTCCGTGCCGGCCCGGTCCGGGGCTCCGAACGGGGGCATGCTCACCCCGCGGCCGACGTCGAACAGGTCGTCGTCCGAGAGCAGCGCCGGATACTGCGGCGGCGAGCGGCGCAGCTCGGCCGCGGTGGGCCGCGGGCTGTAGCTCGACACCGTGTACGCGAAGCCGCGCGGGAGGTTCTGGCCGAGCGAGGCAAAGCCGCGCTCCGGCACGTAGAGCGGCGCGGTGCCGGCCGAGAAGCGGATCGGGACGCTGCCTCCCACGAGGTGGTTGTCGGCGAGACCCTCCACCGTCACGGACTCGCGCGTCTGGTTGCGCGGCTGCAGCGCAGCCGCCGGCTCGAGCGAGTCGGCGGGGCGGGGCAACCCGACTGACCACCGGTCGCCGACGAAGTCGTCGAGGACGGTCGCCCGCAGGTAGGCGGGTCTCTGCTCCGACTGGACCTCCAGCACGACCGACGGGTGGGCCGGCCACTCGAGGCCGCCGTACTGGGCGTCCCAGACGAAGCCGACGCCGACCGGGCCCGTCGCCACGTGCGCGAGGTTCCAGGTCTGCCAGTGCACGAGGCCGTGCCGCGCCGCCGTCGCCGAGCCGACCGCGACCGCTCCTGCCGCCACCACGACGACCGCCGGCAGCGCGAGAGCCGGGAGGCGGCGCGAGCCGAGGCCGGCGAGCACGAGCAGCGCGGCGCCGAGAATCGCGGCGCCCATCGCGAGACCGTGCGAAGGCCCGAGGAGCGTCGCGGGCCAGCCGGCCCCCAGCAGGACGACGACGGCCGCTGCGACCGGCTCCCGCTCCGCCGCGAGCAGGGCGACGGCGAGCGAGAAGGCAAAGACGCCGGCCAGCACGAGGTCGGCCATCGCGACGTGCACGCGTGGGTCGAACGGGAGGTGCGTGCTGTAGAAGTCGGAGAAGCCGTCTCCGAACCGCGTCCCCAGCGCGGAGGTCCCGCGCGCGACGCCGAAGCCGGGGACGAGGTCGACGCCGACTGCGATTCGCGCCGCGGCGAGCGTCGCGAGCACGGCGCCGAGGAGGCGTAACGAGCGGCGCTGCGGCACGGCGGCGGCGAGCGCGAGTGCCACGAGCGCGAGCGGGCGCCACAGCGGCCCGACCGGGCTCTCGAGCCGCAGCCAGGCGACGGAGACGACCACCAGGGCGGGCGCCGTGACCGCCGCCGTCCGCGCCCCGCTACGCACCCGCCGCCTCCGTGACGTTGTGGCGCTTGGAGTCGTCCGGTGCGCGCGCACCCTTCAGCGCTTCCGCGAGATGGTCCCCGTGCCGCACGACGGCGATGGGCACCCCGGCGGCCTGCAGGCGCAGAAGGCCCGGTTCTGGCCGGCGCGGGCCGTGGGCGAAGCTCGCGGCATCGACGTGGACGAGCGCGACGGGGCGTCGCGTGAGCGCGCGCTCCAGCAGCCGGCTCACGAGGCCCGGCTCGATCCGGGAGGTGACGACGACGAGCTCGAGTGACCGCGCCGCCGGGCCGACCCCCGAGTCGAGCAGCCCCGCCGCCGGGGTCCGGGCGTCGGGTTCGGCCGCGGCGAGTAGCTCGAGCGCGCGCTGCCACTCGGGCCCGTCGGACGTGACGGCCTGCGTCTCGCGGCCGGCCGTGTTGAGAGCCAGGATCGAGCGGCGACCGCGCCGGACCTGCGCGAGCAGGATCGAGCCGGCCGCTCGCACGGCGGCGTCGAACGACGAGTCCGGCGGCCTTCCGGCCACTCCGGCTGCGTCTCCGTCGAGCAGCACCGCCACCTCGTCGCGCGGCGCATCCTCGAGCTCCTTCACCATCAATACCCCGCGATGGGCGGTGGACGGCCAGTGGACGCGCCGCAGGGACTCGCCCTGCTGGTGCTCACGCACGCTGTGGAGCTCGTAACCGACCGGCCGGCGCAGCAGGAGCCGGTGGCCGTCGTTCGGGCCGACACCGCCGTCGAAGAACAGGCGCTCGAGCTCGGTCAGGCGCGGGTAGACGACGAGGGCCTGCTGCTCGTCCACAGCGAGCGTCGCCTCGGCCAGGCCGAACGGGTCGGCGACCGCGAAGCGCACGGGGGCAAAGCGATGACGCCCGCGGGGCACGCGGTCGAGCCGGTAGCGGCCGACGTAGCCGCCGCGGCCGCGGGGCCGCAACGCGACCTCCCGGTCGCCGAGCCTGCCGACGCTCTCGTGCGCGACGACGTCCGGCAGCGGTGCCCGGGAGTCCCGCGCGAGCACGAGCTCGACCCTCACGTCGTCCCCCTCGACCAGGTCCTCGCGCGACCAGCGCCTCCGCACCTCCGGCCGCCGCACCGAGACCCGCACCCAGGCGAGCGCCAGCGGCACTGCGAGCACGAGGCCCGCGGCGACCGGGTAGAGCGCAAGCGAGCCGAAGAAGACGGCGGCGAACCAGCAGAAGGCGCCGAGAGCCAGTACCACCCGGCCCCGTGCGCTGAGCATCAGACCGGAACCGGGGTCCGCGCGAGCGCGTCCGCGACGAGCTCCTCGGCGCCCAGCCCCGCGGTGCGGGCCTCGGGCGCGAGGATGAGTCGGTGGGCGAGGACGGGCGCGGCGACGGCCTTCACGTCGTCGGGCATGACGTAGTCGCGCCCCTCGGCCAGTGCCCGCGCCTTGGCCACCCGCAGCAGGGCGATGCCGGCGCGCGGGCTGGCTCCGAGGTAGACACGGGGGTCGCCGCGCGTCTGCCGGAGCACGGCGACGACGTAGCGGCCGAGGCTCTCCTCGACGTAGACGCCCCGCGCGGCCTCGACGAGCTGGAGCACGTCGGTCGCGCCCGCCACCGCCTGCAGCGACTCGAGCGGGGGCGCACTCGTCTGCTCGTCGAGCATCCGTGCCTCCTCGACGAGCGGCGGATAGCCGAGCGAGAGGCGCATCGTGAAGCGGTCGAGCTGCGCCTCGGGCAGCGGGTACGTCCCCTCGTACTCGATCGGGTTCTGCGTCGCCATGACCATGAACGGCGGCTCGAGCCCGTACGTGACGCCGTCGACCGACACCTGGCGCTCCTCCATGCACTCGAGCAGCGCGGCCTGCGTCTTCGGCGAGGCGCGGTTCACCTCGTCGACGAGCAGAAGGTTCGCGAACACGGGCCCTGCCCTGAACTCGAACTCGTTCCGCTGCTGGTTGAAGACGTTGACGCCGGTCACGTCGGAGGGCAGGAGGTCGGGCGTGAACTGGAGGCGAGAGAAGCTGCAGTCGAGCGAGCGGGCGAGCGCCTTCGCGAGCATCGTCTTCCCGACGCCCGGGAAGTCCTCGATGATTGCGTGCCCCTCGGCGACGAGGCAGAGGACGACGAGCCGCAGGGTCTCGTCCGGCGCGTGGAGGACGCGGCCGAGGTTGTCGATGATGGTCGAGATCTGCGTGCTCGGGCTGGGAACGAGCGCGCGCTCAGCCACCCTGGATCAGCCTCTCGACCTCGTCCAGGACGGCCGCCGCAATCTCGTCCTTCGGCGCCTTCGCAGCGGTGCGCTCGCCGGTGGCGGTGAGCAGTGTCACCTCGTTCTCGTACGCGTCGAAGCCGATGTCGGATCGCGAGACGTCGTTGAGCACGAACAGGTCGGCGCCCTTGCGGGCGAGCTTCTCGCGTGCGCGCTCGATCCCGTCCGGTCCCGTCTCGGCCGCGAAGCCGACGAGGAGGCGACCCTCGCGACGGTCCGCGCCGAGGGCGGAGAGGACGTCGACCGTCGGCTCGAGCTCGAGCGTCCACGCCGCGGCGTCCTTCGGCCGCTTCGCCGCCAGAGCCTCCGCGGGGCGGTAGTCGGCGACGGCCGCGGCCATGACGACGACGTCGGCCTCCGCAGCGCGGGCGAGCGCCTCGCGCTCGAGATCGGCCGCCGTCGGCGTCTCGACGAGCTCGACTCCGGCCGGGGCGGGCACGGCGAGGTTCGCCGCGAGCAGCGTCACCTCGGCGCCACGCCGGCGGGCCTCGGCGGCGAGCGCGACCCCCATCCGGCCGGACGAGCGATTGCCGACGAAGCGGACAGCATCGAGCGGCTCGCGTGTCCCCCCGGCCGAAACGAGCACTGTCTTTCCTCGTAACACAGTGTTACTTGGGGAGAGGAGCGCGAGTGCGGCGCGAAAGATCTCCTCGGGCTCGGCCATCCTCCCCACGCCCAGCTCGCCCTCGGCCGTCTCGCCCTCGTCGGGCCCGACGAGGACGACGCCGCGGGTGCGCAGCTCCTCGGCGTTGGCGCGCGTCGCGGGATGCGACCACATGCGCGGGTTCATGGCCGGCGCGACGAGGACGGGGCCGCGGTGCGCGAGGGCGGCCTCGGTGAGGACGTTGTCGGCGAGCCCGTGCGCGAGCTTCGCAAGCGTGTTCGCCGTGCACGGCGCGACGACGAGCAGGTCGGCGCGCGTCAGGTGGAGGTAGACATCGTCCTGCCTGCGGGCGAGCGCGCGGAACGTCTCGGCGGTGACGAAGCGCTCGGCGCCCGGCGTGGCGAGAGGCACGACGTCGTGCCCCTCCTTCACGAGCAGGCGGCACAGCTCACACGCCTTGTAGGCGGCAATGCCTCCCGACACCCCCAGCAGGACTCGGGCCATGCCGAAATGATGCCTGCCCGAAGCGGAGAGGGCCTAGCGGCGGATCGTGTTACGCCGGGTAGTCGTACTTGAGCATGCCGTCGGAGACTTCCTCCATGGCCATGGTCAAGTAGTTCTTCGACCGGCTCTCGACGAGCGGCGGCAGGTTGTCGCCGAAGGTGCCCTCGCCGAGCTGGTGGTGGTAGTTGTTGATCTGCCGGGCGCGCTTGGCCGCCACGATCACGAGCGCGTAGCGCGAGTCCACGTTCTCCAGCAGGTCGTCGACGCGAGGTTCGATCATCTCCGGGGCATGGTAGCTGCCGGGTTCAGAAACCGGCGCACCAGCGCGGTCAGCTCCTCGACCGCCCGCTCGAGCTCGTCGTTCTCGATCTCGTAGTCGAACTCGCCGGCCTGCTCGAGCTGCTTGCGGGCGAGCGCGATGCGCTCGCCGATCTCGCCGGTGCTCTCGGTGGCGCGCTCGCGGAGACGACGCTCGAGCTCCTCTACCCGCGCGGAGATGAAGATCGTCACCGCGCCGGGCAGCTCGCGCTTGACGCGGAGCGCGCCCTCGGTCTCTAGCTCGAGCAGCGGCACGTGCCCCCGCTCCGCGATCCGTCGCAGCTCGGAGCGGAGCGTCCCGTACCGGTGGCCCGAGACGTACTCCACGTGCTCGAGGAACTCGCCGCGGGCGACGCCGGCCAGGAAGTCTTCGTCGGTGAGGAACCAGTACTCGCGGCCGTCCTCCTCCCCGCGCCGCCGGTCGCGTGTCGTGGCGGAGACGGTCACCTCGATCTCGGGGACGCGCGCGAGGAGCTCGCGGATCAGCGTGCCCTTGCCTGCGCCCGACGGCCCCGTCACGACGAGCACCGTCGGCCGCCGCTCGTCCACTAGCGGGCGTTGAAGAGGCCGATCAGCTCTGCGCGCTGCCGGTCGGACAGCCCGCCCACCGTCTTCGACTGGCTGATCCGGCACGTGTTGAGGAACCGTGCGGCCTTGACCCGGCCGAACTTCGGCACGGCCATGAGGATGTCGATGACCTTCGCCGTCGAGACGTACTCGGGCGGGTTACCGAGGATCGTCTCGATCTTGACCCTGCCGTCCTTGAGGTCCTTCTTGAGCTTCGCGCGCTTGACGCGGACGTCGTTCGCTCTCTTGAGGGCGTCCATCCGCTGGTCGAGGGAACGAAGCGGAGCATGCGCCTGCGTCTTGGTCGGACTCACGGCCGGCCGATCTTACCAATGCGCCCGCGAGCTTCAAGCGGGGACTTTTTCCTCTGTTTCCGGCCTTTTTTTGAGGTTCGCCGCGTCTTCCGGTTTGGCAACGCCCGCTTCCGCGCATGCGACGGCGAGCTCGGCCCTGACGCGCGAGGGTGCACCGGGATCGGAGAAGAGCACCGTTCCGAGCGCGACGTCGCGGGCACCGCAGGCGGCGAACTCGAGCGCGTCGCGGCCGGATTCGATCCCTCCCATCCCGACGATCGGCAGGCTCGTCGCCTTGTGGCAGACGCTCACGGCGTGGAGCGCGACCGGCTTCAACGCGGCGCCGGAGAGGCCGCCGCTGCCTCGCGCGAGCGTCGGGCGGAGCTGCCTGTCGAGCGCGAGGGCGCGGAGCGTGTTGACGAGCGAGAGCCCGTCCGCCCCGGCCGCCGCGACGGCGCTCGCGACCTCCGCGACGTCCGGGTGCGCGGCCGAGAGCTTCGCGTAGAGCGGCAGCTCGGTGGTGCGGCGGCAGGCGGCGACGATCTCCGCGGCGGAGTCGGCCGCCTCGTCGACGTTGGGACACGAGAGGTTGAGCTCGATCGCCTCGATGTCGGCCAGGACCGAGCAGGTCTCGGCGTAGTCCTCGGCGCAGAAGCCTCCGACGCTGACCCAGAGCGGGATGCCGAGCTCGCGGAGACGCGGCAGGTGCTCTGCCAGGAAGCGCTCGCGTCCCGGGTTGGCGAGGCCGATGGCGTTGAGCATCCCGTACGCGGTCTCGGCGATCCGCGGCGGCGCGTTCCCCTCGCGCGGCAGCGGCGTGACCGTCTTCGTCACGAACGCATCGAGCTCGCGGGCGACCTCGGGCGCGGCGAGCGCGTCGAGGCAGCCGCTGGCGTTGAGGATCCTCACGCCTCCGCACCTTGTAACAACTTGTCACTAGCGCGCGATTCCGTCACGCGCGCGGCGCCGAGCACCGGCCCCTCGAGGCAGAGGCGCTGGAGGGCGCCGTCGATCTCGACGACGCAGCCGTAGCAGGCGCCGTAGCCGCACGCCATCGGCGCTTCCCACGCGAGCTGCGCGCTCGGGCACAGTGCGGCGACCGCGTGGAGCATCGGCTCCGGGCCGCACGCGAGGACGTCGAAGCCCGGATCGATCAGCTCGGTCACGAGCACGGGGTCGATCGCGACCTCCGCTCCCGGCAGCAGCGCGGCCGCCTCGGCGTGCTCCGAGCTGCGGAAGCCGAGCACGACGGGCGGCGAGCCGCCGAGCGTCTCGGCGAGGTACGGCAGCGGGGCGATGCCGATCCCGCCGCCGACGAGCAGCGGCCGCTCGGCGTCGAGGCGGTAGCCGTGACCGAGCGGCCCGAGCACGGCGATCTCGTCGCCCTCCCGCAGCGCGCACAGGGCCACCGTCCCGGGGCCGACGGGATCGAAGAGGAAGGCGAGCTCGCCGGGCGGGGCGAGGCAGAGCGAGAAGGGCCGCGGCAGCAGCCGCCCCGGCGCCTCGAGCATGAAGAACTGGCCGGGGATGCCCGGGTCGACGCCGCCGCGCTCGAGTCGCAGCAGCGTGTACGGCCCGACGCGCTCGGAGCCGGTGACCCTATGCCGACTGCGTGGCGCCAAGCTCGGCATCGATCCGTTCCTGGAGAGAGACCGCCTGCTCGGCCCTGGCGGTCGCGATCGCGTGCACGGCCGCGGCCGCGCCCGAGAGCGTCGTGATGCACGGCACCCGCCGCGCCAGCGCCGCCTCGCGGATCGCGTAGCCGTCCGAACGCGCGTTGCGGCCCTCGGGCGTGTTGATCACGAGGTCGCAGCGTCCCCGCCGGATCAGGTCGACGACCGTCGGCTCGCCGTCCCGCGCCTCGCTCAGCTTCCGCACCGGCTCGACGGCGATGCCGGCGGCGGCGAGGGTCGCGGCCGTCCCCTCCGTCGCGTACAGCTCGAAGCCGAGACCGACCAGCGTCGCCGCGATCGGCACGGCCTGCTGGTGGTCGGGCTCGCGGATGGAGATGAAGACGGAGCCGGAGCGCGGCAGCCTGCGCCCCGCCGCCCGCTCTGCCTTGTCGAGCGCGGTCGAAAGGTCGGTTGCGCTCGCCATCACCTCGCCGGTCGAGCGCATCTCGGGTCCGAGCACCGGGTCGCTTCCCGGGAAGCGCGCGAACGGCAGCACCGCCGCCTTGACGCTCCACTGGCGCGGCGGCCGCTCGGGCGGCAGGCCGAGCTCCGAGATCCTCGCCCCGAGCGCGAGCCGGCAGGCGGCCCTGACG
>JBJMKE010000072.1:0-42242 GCA_045806005.1 Gaiellaceae bacterium | reverse complement strand
GCCGCCGCGCAGCCGTCGCCTTGCACCCGCAGGCCGGCGCGGGCCGTCGCGGTGACGTTGCGGAAGTGCCCGTGAACGTTCTCGAACAGCTGCGTGCGCGGCAGCCCGCCGTGGGCCTCCCAGCGCGCCGTGTCGACGCTCGCGTACGAGTTGACGGCGAACAGGTCCTGCCAGCCGTCGCCGTTGTAGTCGAGCCAGCAGACCCCGCCGCCCATCATCGCCGTGTTCTCCTTCGAGGCGCCGTACCGGAAGGAGCCCTGCCGGAAGTCGAGACCGACGGCGGGCGCGACGTTCTTCAGCCGGACGCCGCGAAGCACCGTGCTCACCGGCGCGGGCTCGACCTCTCGGGTCTGGATCGTCGAGGGGAGCGCCCAGCGACCGTCCGCGGTCTGGTGCAAGTCGTAGCTGAGCCCCGCGAGCTGCACCGTCGCCGTCGGTGGGCCCTGCTCCAGGCCCTGTACGAGCCAGATCCGGAGCGGGCCGGGAGTCACAGACGGCCTGGCGGCGAGCAGATCGTGCGCGATCAGTTGAGCCGTGTGGAGGTCGAGCCTCGTCTGGACGCCCCGCCCGGGGAGGATCGTGATCGGCGGCAGGGTGCCGCGCGGCACCGCGCGTGAGGCATCCGCCACCGCCGGCGCGTTCCCGACCACGATCGCGGCCGCCGACACCGCGACCGCTGCCGCGGCGAGGGCGACCACGACCCGCCGGCTGAGCGGCCACGGGACGAGACGCACGAGCGGCAGAGCGAGACAGACGAGCGCGAGCGAGCCGAGCAGCGCCACCTTTGCCGCGTACTCGGTCGTCGTCGGCGCGATCAGCACGCCCGCGAGCAGGCCGAGCGAGATCGCATAGGCGAGCCGGCCCCACGGCGAGCGGGGAGCGGTCTTCGGATCGGTGATCATGAAGAAGAGGAACACGAGCACCTCGGGCGAGGTGACGAGCACCCACCACAGCTGGAAACCCGACACCGGGCCGAGGTGCCAGCGCGCGGTCATCGTGTGGCCGGCGAGGGCGAGCACGCCGATCGCCGCGGCGAACGTCACCCAGAAGCCGAGCGCCACCCGCAGCAGCTTCAGCCGCCGGAGGATCGCGAAGCCCCCCGCCACGATGATCGCAAGCGCCAGCGCGAGCCAGACCGACATAGGGCCCCACCAGAAGTCGAGCGGCGCGGCGCGGGTCCGGGGGAGCAGTAGGAAGCAGAGGACGAGACCGATGTTCGACGGGTTGAAGATGTGCTCGCCGCGCCAGCGGATCACGTACTTCGAGAGAAGCGAGACCGCAGCGGTCCCGGCGAAGATCCACCAGCCGCGCAGGCTCCACCAGTCGCCGTGCACCGTGCCCGGGACACGCAGGACGAACGCGACGCCGTTGCCGGTGAGCATTGCGCTCGCCGGCCAGAGGATGACGTGCTGGGAGCGCATCGCGATCGCGACCTCGAGCACCGCGCAGGTGCCGATCGCGAGGAGGATCTGCGCGATCGAGAGCTCGAAGTGGAAGCCGACCTGCCCGATTACCTGGAGCGAGATGATCACCGCGGCCAGATGGAGGCGCGGATCGGCGAGCTTCGGCAGCAGCACCGGGTACGGCCGGCCGCGGATCACGAAGGTCGGGCCCGAAGGCGCGGGTGCGGCCTGGGCGCTCATTCGCCCACCCCATGCTAGTCCGCTCGGGAAAGGTTGAAAACCGGCTCGGGCCGCTACGGCGAGACCGGCGCGCCGGTCGTCGCCGACCGGTGCAGCGCCTCGAGCGCACGAGCCTGACCCAGCGCGTCCTCGCGTCCGAGCAGCAGCTCGGCCTCGCCGCGGATCGCGTCGCTGAGGTTCTCGAGCTCCAGCCGGTACGAATCGACGGGCTCGAGCTCGATCCGCTCGCTGCCGTCGGCCCGGCGAAGCTCGATGACCGGGTGCACGCAGTGCCACGGGTCGTCGAGGAAGAGCGAGCCCTCGCTGCCGATCACCTCGAGCTCGTCGCGGTTCGGGAGAGCCGTTCCGCAGTCGAACGTCGCCACCACGTCGCCGGGAAACCGCAGCATCCCCGCGAAGACCCAGTCGGTGCCCGACGGTCCGTACCAGGCCTCGCCCCAGACTCGCTCGGGCTCGCCCCCCAGGAGCCGCGAGCCCGAGACGTTGTAACAGCCGACGTCCATCAGAGCCCCGCCCTCGACATCGGTGCGGAGACGGATGTTCTCAGGGTCGTAGAGCCCGTACGAAAAAGCGGAGCGGATCAGCCGGAGCTCGCCGACGGCGCCGGCGCGGACGAGCTCCACGAGTCTCGCGGTCTGCGGGTTGTGCCGGTACATGAACGCCTCACTGAGCAGACGACCGCTTCGCTCGGCGGCGTCGAACGACGCCTCCACCTCCTCCGGATGGCGCGAGAACGGCTTCTCGCAGAGCACGTGCTTGCCCGCCTCGAGCGCCTTGATCGACCATTCGGCATGCAGCGTGTTCGGCAACGAGATGTAGACCGCCTCGACGTCGGGATCGGCGAGCAGCGCCTCGTATGAGCCATAGGCACGCGGAATGTCCCATTCGCGCGCGTAGCGGTCGGCGCGCTCCTGCGTGCGACTCGCCACCGCGACGAGCTCGACCTTGCCCGACGCGTGCGCGCCGGGGATGACCTTTCGGTTGATGTCGGCCGTGGAGACGATGCCCCACGTAACTGGTGCAGCCACGGCCGTACTATCTCGCAGGTGGCACCGATCGGCGTCGGGATGCTCGGCTACGCCTTCATGGGCAAGGCCCATTCGAACGCCTTCCGGAAGATCGCCTACATCACGTGGCCGCCCCCTCTCGAGCCGGAGCTGATCGGGATCGCCGGGCGCGACGAGGAGGCCGTCGGCGAGGCGGCGCGGCGCTACGGCTGGGAGTACGCGACCACCGACTGGCGCGATCTCGTGGCCGACGAGCGGATCGGGCTGTTCGACAACGGCGGCCCCAATTCGCTGCACACCGAGCCGACGATCGCGGCGGCGCGGGCGGGCAAGCACGTCGTCTGCGAGAAGCCGCTGGGTCGCGACGCGGACGAGAGCTACGAGATCTGGCAGGCGGTGGCCGCGACGGGCGTCAGTCACATGTGCGCTTTCAACTACCGCTTCGTCCCGGCGGTCAGGCTCGCGCGGGAGATGGTGGAGGCCGGCGAGCTCGGCGAGGTCCGCCATTTCCGCGGTCGCTACCTGCAGGACTGGGGCGACGACCCGTCGCTCGACACCTGGCGGTTCGACGCGGACGCGGCGGGCTCCGGTGCGCTCGGCGACCTGATGACGCACGTCGTCGACCTCGCGCGCTTCCTGAACGGCGAGATCGAGACGGTCTCCGGCTTCACCCACACGTTCCTGCCGGGACGGAAGGTCGACGACGCGGTCGAGGCCGCGGTTGCCTTCGCCAACGGATCCGTCGGCACGCTCGAGGCGACGCGCTTCGCGCACGGCCGTCGTAACGCGTTCCAGTGGGAGATCAACGGCACGAAG
This sequence comes from Gaiellaceae bacterium, assembly GCA_045806005.1. Classification (GTDB taxonomy): domain Bacteria; phylum Actinomycetota; class Thermoleophilia; order Gaiellales; family Gaiellaceae; genus Palsa-739. Next base: position 38,776 of record JBJMKE010000072.1, on the reverse strand, counting down.
GGCTCGCTCGCCTTCGACATGGAGCGGCTCAACGAGCTACAGGTCTTCCGTCCCGACGGCGACCGTGCCCGCGGCTTCAAGACCGTGCTCGTCTCCGAAGCCGACCACCCGTTCTGGAGAAGCTGGTGGCCCCCGGGACACATCATCGGCTGGGGCGACACGTTCGTGCACGAGCTGCACCACTTCCTCGCGGCGATCGCCGGGGAGCACGAGGTTCGACCGTACGGCGCCGACTTCGAGGACGGCTACCGCGCCTCCGAGGTCTGCGACATGATCGTCCGCTCCGGCCGGACCGGGCAGCGCGAGACCGTCTCGTATCGCTCGCTCTAAGAGCTTCTAACGGAATGACCATGCGCTGCCTGGGTGCGATGGGCGAGTGCGATGCAAGGACGCAGGGAGCGCGAATAGCAGCGCTAAAGGAGCTCTAAGCTTGGATCACCAGATCGCCTCGTCGGTCTCCGGGTCGAAGAAGTGGAGGCGCTCCACGTCGATGACCACCCGTAGGGGCTGTCCCGAGCGGGCGGCGCTGCGCGGGCTCAGCCGCGCCGTCAGGAGTGGGCCTGCGTCCGCCGCCGCTTCGAGCCCGGGGGAGTCGGGTGCTGCCGCGACGGCCACCGGCTCGACGTCGCCCGCGAGGGGGAAGTGCGCGATCACCTCGGCGCCGAGGGCTTCCGCGAGCGTGACGCGGACCGGGAGGGAGGCGCCGTTCGCCGACGGGACGAGCGCAGCGTCGGCGATGTCCTCCGGCCGGATCCCGACGACGAGCTCCTCGCCGACATAGCGGGCCAGCCCCGGACGCCGGGAGAGCACCGAGCGCGGCAGCGGCAGCACGGCCTCCCCGAGCTCGACCGAGAGCGCACCCTCGCCGCCGAGCCGTGTGCGTAGGAGGTTCATCGCCGGGGAGCCGATGAAGCCGGCCACGAAGGTGTTGGCGGGGCGGTCATACAGCACCTGCGGCACGTCGACCTGCTGCAGGCGGCCGTCTCGCATCACCGCGACGCGTTCGCCCATCGTCATCGCCTCGGTCTGGTCGTGAGTCACGTAGAGGGTCGTCGTCCGCAGTCGCTGGTGCAGCGCCGCGAGGTACGTGCGCATCTCGACGCGCAGCTTCGCGTCGAGATTCGAGAGCGGCTCGTCCATGAGGTACGCGGCGGGCTCGCGCACGATCGCGCGCCCCATCGCGACCCGCTGCCTCTGGCCGCCGGAGAGCTGGGCCGGCTTTCGCTTCAGCAGCTCGTCGAGCTCGAGCATCTTCGCCGCCGAGACCACACGCGACCGGATCTCGCTCTTGCCGACCTTGTGCAGCTTGAGCCCGAAGGCCATGTTCTCGTACACCGTCATGTGCGGATAGAGGGCGTAGGTCTGGAAGACCATCGCGATGTCGCGGTCCGGCGGCGCGATGTCGTTCACGACCTCCCCGCCGATCAACACGTCGCCGGCGGTGGCGCGCTCGAGACCCGCGGCCACCCTCAGAACCGTCGTCTTGCCCGATCCGGACGGGCCGACGAGGACGAGGAACTCGCCGTCCGCCGCGAGGAGGTTCAGGTCGTCGACGGCCACCGTGCCGTCGGGGAATGCCTTGCGCAAGCCGCGGAACTCGACCTCGGCCACGTCAGCCTCCGTTTCTCCGTGCGATCAGGTCCCGATACCAGAGCGCGCTCCGCTTCGGGATGCGCCGTTGGGTCGGGTAGTCGACGTAGACGATCCCGAAGCGCTTGTCGTAGCCCCACTCCCACTCGAAGTTGTCGAGCAGCGACCAGACGTAGTAGCCGCGGACGTCCACGCCCTGCTCGCGCGCACTCAGGACCGCGTCGATGTGCGTCCGGAGGTAGTCGAGCCGGCGGTCGTCGTCGACGATCCCGTCGTCGAGCCGGTCCTGGAAGGCGGCGCCGTTCTCCGTGATCAGCAGCGGCAGGTCGCCGTAGTCGCGCCTGACGCGCAGCAGCAGCTCGGTCAGCGCCTCGGGCACGACCGGCCAGTCCATCGCCGTCCGCTCCGCGTCCTGCGCGACCTCGCGCAGGCCCAGGACGGCGCTGTCGCCGGCGGCCAGGAGGTTCGGGCGGTAGAAGTTGACACCGAGGAAGTCGAGCGGCTGCGCGATGGTCTCGAGGTCTCCCTCGCGGTTCGCGTCGAGCGGGCCGACTTCTCGCTCGTAGAGCTCGACCATGTCGGCGGGATAGGCGCCTCTCAGCAGGGGATCGAGGAACCAGCGGTTCTGGAAGCCGTCGAGGCGCTGGGCCGCAGCCGCAGCGGCCTCCGACTGGTCGGCGGGATAGGCCACCGTCAGGTTGACGGTGATCCCGATCCGGCCCTCCCGTCCGGCTGCGCGGAAGTCGCGCACGACGACGCCGTGCGCGAGCAGCGCATGGTGCGCGGCTCTGATCCCGGCCGCCCAGTCACGGATGCCCGGCGCCTTCGTCCCCAGCGCATAGCCGAGGAACGAGGTCACCCAAGGCTCGTTGTGCGTGACCCACTCGTCGACGAGGCCCTCGAGCCCGTCGAGCACAAGCCGCGCGTACTCCGCGTAGCGCTCGACGACGTCGCGCTCCGCCCAGCCGCCCTCGTCCTGCAGAGCCTGGGGCAGGTCCCAGTGGTAGAGCGTCGCGAAGGGCGTGATCCCGCGCTCGCGCAGGCCCTCGGCGAGGCGCCGGTAGAAGTCGAGCCCCTTCTGGTTCGCGGGGCCGCGACCGTCCGGCTGCACCCGCGGCCACGCCACCGAGAAGCGGTAGCTCTGGATCCCCAGCTCGCGCATCAGGTCGAGGTCCTCGCGCCAGCGGTAGTAGTGCTCGCACGCGGGCTCGCCGGTGTCGCCGTCCACGACGTTCCCGGCGCCGGCGGCGAAGCGGTCCCAGATCGACTCCCCGCGCCCGTCCACCCGCGTCGCGCCCTCGATCTGGAACGCGGCCGTCCCGGCTCCCCAGACGAACGAGTTGCCGCTCATCCCTTGACCGCCCCCTGCATGATCCCGCCGACGATCTGCCGGCCCAGTACCAGGAAGACGAGGAGCAGGGGCAGGATCGCGACGAAGCAGGCGGTGAGGATCAGGGAGTAGTCGGGCTGGAACGCAGGCGTCGCGATGTCCGCGATCGCCACCTGCACGGTCGGGTTGCGCGCGTTGAGGACGATGTACGGCCAGAGGAAGTCGTTCCACGTGTTCATGAAGGTCAGGAGGCCGAGCACGGCCGCGATCGGCCGCACGGCCGGGAGGACCACGTGCCAGAAGACGCGCCACGAGTTGCAGCCGTCCACGCGCGCCGCCGCGATCAGCTCGTTCGGCACGGCTCCGACGATGTACTGCCGCATGAGGAAGACGCCGAAGGCGGTGACGAGGTTCGGGGCGGCCACGGCCTTGATGCTGTTGAGCCAGCCGAAGTGGATCATCTCGATGTAGAGCGGGATCAGCCCGAGCTGCACCGGTACGAGCAGCGTCGCGAGCACCAGGAGGAAGAGGAGCTTCCGCCCGCGGAACTGGAGTTTCGCGAAGGCGAAGCCCGCGAGCGCGCTGAAGAAGACGACGGTGACGGTGACGGCCGAGGAGACGATCGCGGAGTTGACGAGCGCCTTCGCGAAGTCGACGGTGACGAGGTCCGAGTTGAAGAGGCGATGGATGTTGTGGAAGAGATTCGCCCCTGGCCACAGCTTCGGCGGGTACGCGTAGACGGCCGCGTTGTCGTGCGAAGCGACGACGAGCGACCAGTAGAGCGGGAAGAGCGACAGCAAGACGACGAGGATCAGGAAGAGGTACGTCCCGGGGCCGGCGCTGTCGAAGCGGCGCGCGACGGCCCGCTGCGAGCGCCTGCGGCGCGGAGTTGCGGAGGACACGGCGTTCATCTACGTCTCCGCCGATCTGATCCGGCTGACGAGGAGGTAGTTGAGGAGCCCGAACAGCGCGATCAGCAGGACGAGACACCACGCGATCGCGGCCGCATAGCCGAACTTGAACTGCGACGAGCCGAGGAACTTCTCGTAGAGGTACATCACGATCGTCTGGTACTGGCGGTTGGAGCCTCCCGTGCCGCCGCTCACCGTGGGCTGGAAGAGGTACGCCTCGGTGAAGAGCTGCAGCCCGCCGATCGTCGAGATGATCACGGTGAAGATGATGGTCGGCCGCAGCATCGGCACCGTCACGTGCAGGAACTGCTTGAAGCCCCGCGCTCCGTCGACCGCCGCCGCCTCGTACAGCTCCTCGGGGATCGACTGCATCGCCGCGAGGTAGATGAGCGCGTTGTAACCCGTCCAGCGCCACGTCACCATCACCGACAGCGCGAACCACGAGCTGAAGCGGCCCGCCTCCCAGTTGACGTGATGGATGCCGAAGGCGCCGAGGAAATAGTTGACGAAGCCGTAGTCGTGCGCGAACAGCTGGGTGAAGATGAGCGCGACCGCGACGAGCGAGGTCACCTGCGGCAGCAGGACGGCCATGCGGAAGAAGGTGCGGGCGTGGAGCTTCGCGTTCAGGACGTGGGCGATCGCGAGCGCGAGCGCGAGCTGCGGGACGGTCGAGAAGAACCAGATCCCGAACGTGTTCTCGACGGCGTTCCAGAAGTACGAGTCGTGGAGCAGCGCCGAGTAGTTGGCCAGCCCGACGTAGTGCGTGACCGGCCCGAGCAGGTTCCGGTCGGTGAGCGAGACGTACGCGGTGTAGCCGAGCGGAAAGAGCCCGAAGACACCGAAGATGAGAAAGAACGGGCTGATGAAGAGGTACGGCGAGACCTTCTCGTCGAGCCGCCGCAGGATCCTGCGGCTCGTCGGCACGCGGGGAGCGGCAGCCGCTCCGACGCTTCCCGTTCTGGACACAACGCTCATGGGACTCCCCTGATCGTCTCAGGCCGGGCCGCGGACGTCGAGGCCCGCGGCCCGGCCTGGCTGAGGGAGGGCTCTCAGCCTGTGACGCTGTTGACGTCCTTCAGGAACTGCTTCCAGGATGCTGCGGGTGACTGCTTGTGCTGCTCGACCCGCAGGATCGCATTGGTCGCCGCAGTCTGGTAGTCGCCCTGGTGCGGCCCGAGCACCTGCGGCTTCAGGTTCAGCGCCGAGCCGGCGAAGATCTTGCCGACGCGGGCGTTGCTGAAGAACGGGTTCCGGAAGTTCTTCACTGCCGGGCTCTTGAGCACGGGGATCTCGCTCGGGAGGTTCCCGGTGTGCTTGAAGACGTACGTCTCCGACTTTGGCGAGGTGAGGAACTTGGCCAGAGCGGCCGCCTCGGCGGGATGCTGCGACTGCGTCGTGACGGTCAGGAACGAGCCGCCCCAGCTGCCGCCGCCGCCGGGAACGGACGCGATGTTCCACTTGCCGCTCGTGGCCGGCGCCTGCCCCTGGATGTAACCCATCATCCAGGCCGGGCAGGTCACGGTGGCGAAGGTGCCCGTCTTGAAGCCGGCGTTCCAGTCGGCGGCGAAGGCGGTGAGGCCCTTGTCCTCGCCCATCTTGATCGCCTGCATCGTGAGGCTCCAGGCCGACTTCACCTTCGGATTCGAGGCGGCGATCACCTTGCCGCTCTTCGAGTAGTAGGCGGGGTTGGCCTGAGCGATGATGGCGTTGTAGAGGTTGCTGCCGGAGTCGATGAACTTCACGCCCGACGGCGCGTGCTTCTCGAAGCGCTTGCCGACGGCGAGGAACTGGGACCACGTCGGCCACATCTTCCCGAGCTTCGCCGGGCTCGTCGGGAGACCGGCCTTCTTGAACAGGTCTTTCCGGTAGCAGATGCCGAGACTGCCGACGTCGGTACCGAGACCGATCACCGCCTTGTTGCGCGCGACGGCCTGCTGCCATTTCCACGCCGGATAACGCTTCTTCAGGCCCGAGGCTCCGTACTTGCGCAGGTCGACGAAGTACCTCGGCTGCGACGTGTACGTGCCGACGAAGCCGACCTCGATCGCCTCGATGTCGTCGGCCCCTGCACCCGTGGCGAGATGCTGCGCGAGCGCGGTGTGATGCGGCGCGTAGCCCTCCGAGTCTTCCTTGATGGTGATCCCCGGATGCGACGCCTCGTACTGCTTGTAAAGGTCGTGGTACCCGAAGTCGCCGAAGACGTCGACCGTCAGCGTGATGTTGCTCTTCTTCGAGGCCGAGGCGGCGGTGACCGAGAGGCCCGCTGCGACAGCCGCGACTACGAAAACGACGAGGACGATACGACCTCGCCGCGCAAGGATGCGTTTCACCCTTCTCCTCCTTTTGCACTTGCCGCGTTGGGACCCCTCCTGCTCGTTGCTGGTGCTTCCACCTCCCTTGCTGGGCCGCTCGACGCACGCACGACGAGCTCGACGGGCAGCGTCAGCGCGGCGGAAGTCAATTCCGGGTTTTCGATCTGTTTCAGGAGAGCCCAGGCCGCCGCGCGGCCGAGGCCGACTTTGTCCTGGCGAATCGTGGTCAGCGCCGGGTGGATCAGCGACGCGAGCGGGATGTCGTCGAAGCCGACGACGGCCAGGTCGCCGGGCACGTCGAGGCCGGCTTCACGCGCCGCCTTCATCGCGCCGACGGCCATCAGGTCTGCCGCCGCGAAGACTGCGGTCGGCGGCTGCGGCAGCGCGAGCAACGCCCGCATCGCCTGCTCGCCGCTCTCGGTGTACCAGTCGCCGGCCTGCTCGTACCCGGGGGGGATCTCGCCGCCGAGTGCCTGCAGCTCGGCGCGAAAGCCGACCAGCCGGTCGATGCCCGGCTTGTGGTTCTGCGGGCCGGTGATGGTCGCGATCCGACGATGCCCGAGCCCATGCAGGTGCCGAACCGCGAGGCGGGCGCCGCCGACGTTGTCGGACGCGACGTTGGTCGCCGTCGCGCCGGTCACGTCGAGGTCGACGCCGATCAGAGGGATCTCGGCGTCGAGGAGCTTCGCGACCTCGGGGTCGAGACGATCGACACCCATGAGCACGACGCCGTCGACGTGGTGGTGGCGCGCCCGCCGAAGGTAGGAGTGGGCGCCGTCCTGGCCCGAGCCCGGCTGCTCCGTGGCGAACAGCAGCACGTCGTAGCCGCGCGACCCGATCCCGTGTTTCAGGCCCACGAGTACGTCCTGGAAGAACGGGTGGCCGATGTCGGGATGCTCGCGGCCGGTGAAGAGCACGACGCCGATGAGTTGCGAGCGACGCCTGACGAGCGTCCGCGCGGCTGCGCTCGGCGCGTAGTCCAGCGAGCGTGCCGTCTCCAGCACGCGCTCCCGCGTCGTGGCGCTCACGTCCTCATAGCCGTTGAAGACACGCGAGACCGTGGAGACGGAGACGCCGCTGAGCTTCGCTACTTCCCGGATGGTGCTCGTATTGACCTCCGAAAACGTTTTGGGAACATCGCGACCCTAAAACGTTCCCGGGCAAAAGTCAAGCACGAAGATTTGGCTGTTTGAGCCATTTTCGTGATCCCCGCGTGGCGGAAACGGTCTCGCAAAGCGAGGTGGAGGCGACGGTGTGCAAGGATCGTGGGGATGAGCGACGCTGCTGCCATCGCCGACCTCCTGCACGAGGCGGGCGAGACCCACCATGTGGTCTACCGCATCGTCGACGGCGACGACCCGGACTGGGCCTCCTGGTACGCCGACTGGCTCATCGACCACTCCGAGCTGCCGCAGCTGCTCGGCTCGGCTCCCGTCCGCAGCCACCTCGTGCACGCGCTCGTCGACCTCGACCGGGACTACACCGCCGAGCCCCGCGAGGACCGCTGGGAGGACTGGTACGCGGAGCGGCTGCTCGCCGAGTTCGGCGCGCGCTAGCCCGCGGCCGCGGCCTGCTCCGTCGAGCGGCTCAGGGCCGCATCGGCGTCGACCTTCGTCAGAAGCTCCTCGCCTCGCTCCGCGAGGTACACGGCGCCCGCGGCGCCGGCGCCCATCGCGGCCAGCATCACCGCGGGGCCGCGCAGCCGGACGCCGAGCGCCTCGTCGAGGGAGAACCGCCCGGGGCCGCTGTCGGCAAGAGCGGCGAGGACGCCGAGCACGACCACGGGAAGCTCGATCCCGCCGTCCGAGTTCCAGAGGCCGTTCTGCCAGTGCACGTGTCGGATCGCGTTCGTCATCACGCCGGTCAGCATGCTCACGGCCGCCGGGGTGAAGAGCCCCAGCGCGAGCAGCGAGCCGCCGCCCGCCTCGGCCGCGCCGGCGATCAGCGCGCTCTCGCGCCCCGGCCGCAGGCCGACCTGCTCGAAGAACTGGCCGGTGCCTTCGGGGCCGGCGCCGCCCCACCAGCCGGCGAGTTTCTGCATCCCGTGCCCGAAGAAGTAGCCGCCGAGCGTCGCCCGCAGCATGAGCTTGCCGAGTCCCATCGCGAACTGCGGCTACCCCGAGGCCGGGAACCGAAAACGCAGGAGTTACAGTCCGCGTCGATGAGCGACTTCAGCCTCGGGGCGCTGCTCGACTCGCGGCGCGGCGAGGATCTCGACCTCTGGGCGCGCACGATCAACCCGCAGTTCGTGCGGGTGCTGCGGACGATCGGCTTCGACCGCACGTGGGCCCGCGCGGAGGGCGCCTACCTCTACGACACCGACGGGACGCGCTTCCTCGACCTGCTCGGCGGCTTCGGGATGTACGGCGTCGGCCGCAACAACCCGCGCGTCCGCGCCGCGCTCGTCGAGGCGCTCGAGCTCGGGACGCCGGGGATGCTCGCGCTCGGCACGACGCTCCTCCCCGGCCTGCTCGCCGAGCAGCTGATCGAGCTCGCAGGCGGGCGGATCGAGCGCTGCCTGTTCACGAGCTCCGGCACGGAGTCGGTCGAGGCCGCGCTCAAGCTCGGCCGCGCCGCGACCGGGCGCACGCGCGTCCTCTCCGCCGAGCACGGCTTCCACGGGCTGACGCTCGGCTCGCTCTCGGCGAACGGGAACGAGGAGTTCACGGCGCGCTTCCAGCCGCTCCTGCCCGGCTTCGAGCGCGTCCCGTTCGGCGACCTCGAGGCACTCGAGGTCGAGCTGCGGCGCGAGGACGTGGCGCTCTTCGTCGTCGAGCCGCTGCAGGGGAAGGGCATCCACCTGCCGCCGGAGAGCTACCTCCAGGGCGCGCAGGAGCTCTGCCGCCGCTACGGGACGCTGTTCTGCGTCGACGAGGTGATGACCGGCTTCGGCCGCACCGGCCGGATGTTCGCCTTCCAGCACTGGGGGCTCGAGCCGGACCTGGTCACGGTCGCCAAGACGCTCTCGGGCGGCTACGTCCCGGTCGGCGCGCTGCTCATGGCCCGCTCGGTGCACGAGGCGGTCTTCGACTCGATGCCGCATGCGCTGTCCCACGGCTCGACCTTCGCGCCGAACGAGCTCGGGATGGCGGCGGGCCTCGCGACGCTGCACGAGCTGCGCGAGCAGCGACTCGTGGAGGAGAGCGCGCGGCTCGGCGAGCGGCTGCTCGAGCTGACGCGGCCGCTCGCGGACGAGTTCGAGGTCGTGCGCGACGTGCGCGGGCTCGGGCTCGCGTGGGCGCTCGAGTTCGCCGAGCCGCACGGATCCGGCCGCAGGACCTACCGGATGATGGAACGGGCCCAGCGCGGCCTCTTCGCGCAGCTCGTCGTCGTCCCGCTCTTCACGAAGCACCACATCCTCAGCCAGGTTGCCGGCCACGACCTGGCGGTGATCCGGATCCTGCCGCCCCTCGTCCTCAGCGACGCGGACGTCGAGCAGTTCGCGGACGCGCTCCGCGCGACGATCAAGGCCGCGCGGCGGCCGACCGCGGTGACGAAGCTCGCGCTGACCGCCGCGAGCGCCGGCATCCGTCGGTAGCTAGCTAGCCGCGCTCGAGCGGTAATCCACGCTTCGACCACTCGCTCCACGAGCCGGGGTAGAGGCGGCCCTCGCGCCCGGCGAGCCAGGCCCGGTGGAGGGTCACGCAGGAGGTGACGCCGGAGCCGCAATAGACGGCGAGCTCGCCGAGCGGCAGCTCCGGCAGCGGCTCGTTCCAGGGCGCGTTCGCCGCGCCGGGAATCCGGCCGGGCGGATCGTCGATCTCGTTCGGCTCGCCGCGCCAGCGGTCGGCCGTGCGCGCGTCGACGACCGCGAGTGACGGGTCGGCGAGGCGGCGGACGATCTCCTCCGCGTCGATCGTGTCGCCGTCGCGCTCGTGCGGGACGAAGCGCACCGGCTCGATCCCCTCTTCTCCCGCCCGCCGCTCGCCGCCCCAGTCGTCGATCCCGCCGAGCAGGACGGCGCAGCCGTCGTGGCCGAAATGGCGCAGCAGCCACCAGAGCCGCTCCGCGCCGCCCAGCGAGCCGTACGCGACGACGAAGACTCCGGCGCCGATCCCGGCGCGTCCGGCTGCGGCGGCGAACTTCTCCGCCCGCGGCAGCGGATGCCGTCCTGCGTCCGGCACCGACAGATCGGACAGGTCCTCGTCGACGTCGAGGAACGACGCGCCGGGCACGTGGCCGGCGAGATAGAGCTCCCGTCCCCGCGCCGGGTTCCCGAGCTCCCACCGGCAATCCACGAACTGGACGGGATAGCTCATCGAACCGTCAGGCTATATTCGGACGCCATGCGGATCTGCTGGGCCGGGGCGACGACGATCCTGCTTCTGCTCGCGGCGTGCGGCGGCGGCGGTAACGGGGTCTCCAAGGACGAATACCGGAGCGAGCTGGCGAAGATCTCGAAGCAGGCCGGCACGGCGCACGCGCAGCTGGAGCGGGACGGCCCGACCGCAACGACGGTCGCTCAGCTGCAGGCCGCGCTGAGACGGTTCGCCGGGGCGGAGGATCGGATCGGAGACGAACTCTCGAAGCTGAAGGTGCCGAACGACGCCAAGGCGGCGAATGCGGAGCTGGCCCGTGGCCAGCATGACGACGCGGACGAGATCCGGGCGCTCTTGCCCAAGCTGTCGAAGTACAAGTCCGTCCAGGACGCCTTCACGTCCCTGCAGCGCCTCGGCGGTTCGAGGGGCGGCCGGGAAGGCGACGAGGCGCTCACGAAGCTGAGGGAGCTCGGCTACACGCAGGGGAGCTAGCCGACGAGCGTCGACCGGCGCTCGAGCCAGATCACGTCTCGCCAGACGCCTCTCGACTCGCCGATCCGCTCGCGCACGCCCATCGTTCGGAAGCCGCACGCGCGGTGGAGCCCAAGCGAGGCTTCGTTCTCCGGGAACACCCCCGCGGTCAGTGTCCAGTAGCCCTCCTGCTCCGAGCGCTCGACGAGCCGTTCGAGGAGCGCGCGGCCGATGCCTTCGCCGCGCGCGTCCGCCGCGACGTAGACGCTCACCCCGCCGACGCCGCGATAGCACGGCCGGGACGAGGCCGGCGACAGCGCGGCCCAGCCGACGACCGAGCCGTCGCGCTCCGCGACGAGCCGCAACGTGGGGTGCGCCGCGTCCCAGTCCTCCCACGAGGGCGCTTCCGTCTCGAAGGTCGCGTTGCCGCTGCGGATCCCGACTTCGTAGATCGCCCGCACCGCCGGCCAGTCATCGGCGCGGAGATCCCGCACGATCATCGAGCGTGGTTCGGCGACCAAACGGCGGCGAGGATCCCGAGCCCGACGAGGACGCCGCCGCCGAACCAGCGCTGCACGCCGGCGATCCCGGCCGAGCCCCGCAACCGGTCGGCGACGGTGCCGGCGGCGAGCGCGTACATGCTGTCGCTGAGGAACCCGAGCAGCGTGAAGCTGAGCCCGAGCACGAGCACCTGCAGCCAGGCGTGCTGCGCATCCGGGTCGACGAACTGCGGCAGGAACGCGAACACGAAGACGATCGTCTTCGGGTTCGTCAGGTTGACGACGACGCCCTGCGCGTAGGCCCGCCGGCGCGTCCGCGGCGCCGCTTCCCGGCCCGGCTGCTCGAGGCCGCGGCCGAGCAGGCGTCGCAAGCCGAGGAAGAGGAGGTAGGCGGCGCCGATGTAGCGAACGGCGTCGAAGGCGGCGGTCGACGCCAGCAGGAGCGACGAGAGCCCGGCCGCGGCGAGCGCGACATAGGCGATCGTTCCGGTGGTGATCCCGGCGACCGACGCCAGACCGCCGGCGCGTCCCATCTCGATGCTGCGTGTCACGACGTACAGCACGGCAGGACCGGGCACGAGCAGCAGGGCGATCGCGGTCGCGAGGAAGACGGCGTAGGTCGAGGAAGACGGCACCCGACCGAGGTTAGATCTCCCGGTCGAGCCAGTCGAGGGCGACCGCGAGCTGCCGCGCCTGGAACTCGCGCACCGTGGGCGCCGTCTCGGGAGGCGGCAGGCCGGCCGTGGCGCCGAAGATCCCGGCGATGACGGCCGCGAAGCCGGGACTGTCGGGCAGCAGCTCCCAGGGCTGCGGGCCTCCCTCGAGGGCAAGGCTGCAGGCCCAGCCGGCCAGGTCGAGCTCCGGCGCCGCGAGCGAGACCCAGTTCCAGTCGACGAGGACGGCTCGGTCCTCGAGCGTGCAGAGGTTGTCGCTGCGCACGTCGAGGTGGATGACCGCGTCACCGTCGAGCGGCGCCGCGCCCGCCGCCTCGATGATCGCCGGCAGCCGCTCGTCGAGCCACGCGCGCGAGCGCAGGCCGAGCGAGAGGAACGGCTCGGGATCCGCCGCGATGGTGTGCCAGCGCACGAACCAGTCCCGGTACGTCTCGCGCACCGGGCGAGTGTTCGGCGGGGGCGGGCAGCCGTGCAGCTCGTCGAGCGCGGCGCGGACGAGGGCGACTCGCTCGGCCGTCCAGCGCGCTGCCCAGTCGGCGTGGCCGAGGTCCTCGATCACGAGCAGCGGCCGCGTGCGGTCGTCGTCGAACCCGATCAGCTCCGGGATGAAGCTGCCCCGCAGCGACGCATAGACCTCGAGCTCGCGGCGCAGCCACGCTGCCATGTGCTGCGCATCGGCGGTCTTCACGAACACGCGGCGGCCGCCGGCGAGCACGACCGTGTAACGCTCGGCCGTCGAATAGCCGCCGGCCCGCGGCGTCCACTCCACGGGCTGCGCGCCGACGAGCGCGGCGAGCCGTCCCTCGAGGTCGGCCGTGACCATCGTCGGAGGCTACGCGGCCTCGGCTTCCGGCTCGGGAAGCTGGTGCACATGCCCGACCAGGTGCCCGTGGCTCTCGGTCCCGTAGCCGCCGGGGACCGGGATGTAGAACTCGGGATAGCCCCACATGCCGTGCTCGGCGACGTCGAGCCCGGCCGTCTCCACGTGCTCCTCGACGCGGATCCCCCACAGCCGGTTCAGCGTCCAGAGCGAGCCGAACGAGGCGGTGAAGGTGAAGGCGCCGACGGCGACGAGGCCGAGCGCCTGCACGCCGAGCTGGTACGGCGAGCCGGTGTAGAGGAGACCGCCCCGGCCCACGCCGACCGTCGCCGCGAGGGCGGGAAGCGCGAGGAGCCCGGTCGCGAGCGTCCCCCAGACGCCGGCGAGGCCGTGCACGGCGACGGCTCCGATGGGGTCGTCGATGCCGAGCCGCTCGACGAGGGGAACCGCGACGACCGCGATGCCGGCCGCCACGAACCCGATCAGCGCCGCCGCCCACGGCGCGACGAAGCCGCAGGCCGCCGTGACCGCGACGAGCGCCGCGAGCACGCCGTTGAGCATCATCGAGACGTCCGGCTTGCGCAGGACGAGCCACGCCACGCAGATCCCGCCGACGCCGCCCGCCGCAGCGGCGAGGTTCGTCGTCAGCGCGACGTAGCCGAAGAAGCCGACGTGGCCGCCCGTCGCGACGCCGAGCGTCGAGCCCGCGTTGAAGCCGAACCAGCCGAACCAGAGGATCAACGTCCCGAGCACGGCGTACGGCATGTTGTGCCCGGGGATCGCGTTCGCCCGCCCGTCCTGGCCGAACTTCCCGATCCGCGGGCCGAGCAGGAGCGCGCCGGCGAGCGCGGCGAGCGCGCCCTGGTAGTGGACGACCGTCGAGCCGGCGAAGTCCTGCATCCCGAACCGCTGCAGCCAGCCGCCCGGCGCCCAGATCCAGTGGGAGACGAGCGAGTAGACGACGGTGAAGATCGCGCCGAAGGCGAAGTAGACCCAGAGCTTCGCGCGCTCGGCCATCGCGCCCCAGACGATCGCGAGCGAGACCCCGGCGAAGACCACCTCGAACAGCCAGCCGGCGGCGCCCGGGATCGACGTAAACGCGGCGTAGGGCGCCTTTCCCACCGCGAGCAGCGCGTCCACCGAGGGCGCGAAGCCGTGCGTGCCGACGAGGCCGTTTCCGTCCCCGAACGCCAGCCCGAACCCGACGAGCCAGTAGACGAGCGAGGCGACGCCGAAGATGAGGACGTTCTTCCCGGCGATGTGGGCGGCGTTCTTCATCCGCGTCAGGCCCGCCTCGAGGAAGGCGAAGCCGGCCTGCATGAACATGACGAGGACGGCCGCGGTGACCACCCAGATCGTGTTCGCGGCGATCAGCAGCTGCTGGTGGGTCATCTCAGGCGCTCCCCTGTGCGGTGGTGGACGACGTCGGCGACGGGGGTGGTCCAGCAGAGGCCGTCGCCGGAGGAATGGCCGCTGCGAGCAGCGTCGGCGATCGCGCCGACGACCCTCTCGGCAAGCGCATCCTCGACGACGAACGTGAGCAGCGCCTTCGGGAGGAAGCGCGACTCGAAGGTGCGGCCGCGGTACTCGTGCGTCACGCCGCGCTCGCGCCCGTGCCCGATCGCCTCGACGACGGTGACGCCGACGTGGCCGGTCTCCTCCTCGACCGCGTCGATCACGGTCTCGACCCGCTCCCTCACGATCACCGCCTCGACCTTGACCATCCGGCTCCTTTGGTCTGGACCACGAAAAAAGCCCCGCGACCGCTGAGGTCACGAGGCTCCTTCGCCCCCGGCGGGCGCCTGCTCCGGCGCGCCGCCTGACTCGAAGCTAGCGCCGGCACCGGACGGCGGCATCTGCTTCGCTTCCGCACGTGCTGACCTGGGAAGAGCTGGAGCGTGCGGCGCCCGAGATCGCCGCGCACGGCCGTGAGCTGATCGAGCGCTTCCAGTTCGTCCTCGTCGGCACGCTGACGAAGGACGGCTCGCCGCGGGTCACGCCTGTCGAGGCGTACATCGTCGAGGGCCACCTGCTCGCGAACATGATCCCACGCTCGCTCAAGGCGCGCGACCTCCTGCGCGACCCGCGCGTCTACGTCCACGCGCCGGTGACCGCGAAGGAGGACTCGCCGGAGTTCAAGCTCGCCGGCCGCGCGGCGGTGCTCGAGGACGCGGGGCTGCGCGGCAAGCTCGACGATCTCTTCTGGGAGATGATCCAGTGGCGCCCCGCGCCGGACTCGCACTACTTCGAGTTCCTTGCCGAGCGCGCCGCCTGGGTGACGTACGACGAGGGGCAGCACTCGATCCGCTGGCACGCGGGCGCCGAGGGCGAAAAGCGCCTGTACGTGCCGGGGATTTGACGTGGGCGCTCCGAGCGCCTAGCCTGCGAGGGCCATGTTGCTTACGAACGTGATGGACCGGACTCTGGTGGGCGGTAGCGGTCGCCCGACCGGAGTGCGCGGCGCCCTGTAGGTCCGCGCCCCGCCCGTAGTGGCGGCTTCCGTCCTCCGTTCCCTTTCGTTCCGAAGGAGCAGCATGTCCACTGTCGCACCATCCACAACAGATCTCGCCTCACGTCTCGACCCTGACGCGCCCGCCGTCGAGGTGCGCGACCTGCGGAAGACGTTCAGGCGCAAGGACCGCCATGCAGGCCGCTTCGCGCGCAAGCGTCCGTGGCCGGCGCTCGACGACGTCAGCTTCACGATGTCCCGTGGCGAGTGCGTCGCGATTCTCGGGCAGAACGGCTCCGGGAAGTCGACGCTCGTCCGCCTACTCTCGACGCTGCTGATCGACGACGGCGGCGAGGCACGGATCTTCGGCCACGACGTCGTCAAGGACGCGTCGACGATCCGCCGGCTCGTCAACCGCGTCTCGGTCGAGGCGAGCTTCTTCAAGAAGATGTCCGCCGCCGAGAACCTGTCGTACGCGGCCCGCTTCTATGGGATGACCCCGCGCCAGACTCGCACGTCCGTGCCCGAGATCCTGGGCCGGGTCGGCTTCCCGCCCGAGCGGCGCGGCGAGTCGATGGAGAACCTGTCGCGCGGCATGCAGCAGAAGGTGGCGCTTGCGCGGGCCCTGCTCACCTCGCCCGTCCTCCTCCTGCTCGACGAGCCGACGACCGGGCTCGACCCGCGCTCGAAGCTCGAGGTGCAGGAGTTCATCCGGCGGGTGCGCTCGGAGCACGACGCGACGATCCTCCTTTGCACGCACGACATGGCCGAGGCGGAGACGCTCGCGGACCGGATCGGGCTCCTCGACCGCGGCCGGCTGCTCTTCCTCGAGCCGGTCGAGGACGTGAAGCGGCGCTACGGCGTCGAGACGCTCGAGGAGGCGTTCTTCGCCGCCACCGGCCGCGAGTTCGAGAACGAGGGCTCCGATGAGGACGACGAGTACAGGGAGGTGTTCGGATGAGCGCGTACGCCATCGAGATGCGCAACCAGCTCGTCGGCCTGTTCGGGATCGTCGAGCGAAACGTCTACCTCACGAAGCGGTACTTCCTCTGGGACATCGCGTTCATGTTCTGGACGATCGCGAATACGCTCACGATCGTGTTCATCGCCCGCGCGGCGAACCTGCCGTCGGCCAAGGAGAACACGCTCGCGTTGGCCCTGCTCGTCGGCGCGACGATCTGGGCGTTTCTCGGGATCATCTTCGAGTTCATGACCGAGACCGTCGCCTGGGAGCGTTGGGAGGGGACGATCGAGTACACGTTCATGGCGCCGCTGTCGCGGCTCGTCCACCTGTTCGGGCAGGGCGCGTTCGCGGTGCTGTACGGCCTGGTCCGGGCGACGATCCTCTTCTTCGTGGTCGCGGCGTTCCTCGGCATCCGTGCGCCGGATGCGAACTACGGCGCGGCGCTGGCGCTGCTCGCGCTCGCGTCGATCTCCTTTATCGGCGTCGGGATCATGACCTCGGTCCTGCCGCTGATCTCCCCGGAGAAGGGCGCGCAGCTCGGCTTCGTCGCGCAGGGCCTGATGCTCGTCGTCTCGGGCGTCTACTACCCGGTCAGCGTGATGCCGGAGTGGATGCAGTGGATCGCGAAGATCTCGCCGGCGACGTACGCGCTGCGGGGCTGCCGCACGTCGATCATCGACGGCGCAGGGCTTCAGTGGGCGAACGTCTGGCCGCTGCTGATCATCGCCGTGCTCGCGACGCCGATCGGCCTGGCGATCTTCAAGGTCGGCGAGCGCTACGCGAAGCGGCACGGGAAGCTGAAGCGGTCGGGATGATCGAGCTGCGCGTCGCGGAGACGGACGCCGAGCTCGAGCTCTGGCGCGACGTGCGCAGGGCGCTGCTGCCCAACGAGCGGACGGCCTCGATCGCGGAGCTTCGTTCCGGCGGCAGCTTCATGCTGCTCGCGTTCCGCGACGGCGAGCTGGCCGGCTCGGGCAGCGCGTCGAAGAGCGACCTGGGCGGGGGCGCCGTGACCCCGCGCGTGCTGCCCGCGCACCGCCGGCACGGCCTCGGCACCGCCTTGCTGCGGCGACTCGCGCTCCACTCCCAGGAGCACGGCTACGACGAGGTCGGCTCGATGGTCGGCGACGGGGGATCGCTCGCGTTCGCGCAGCGGTTCGGCTTCGCCGAGACCGGCCGCCAGGTCGAGCAGGTGCGCCCAATAGCAGCCGACGAGCCCTGGCCGACCCTCCCCGACGGCGTCGAGGTCACCACCGTGGCCGAGGATCCCCAGCTGCTCGCTCGGCTCTACCACGAGCTCGCCCTGGAGGCGTTCGAAGACATGCCGACGCCGAGCAAGGTCGAGATCACGCCCGAGCAATGGGAGGCGGAGTGGCTGACGTGGCCCGAGGCGACGTTCGTCGCGCTGGCCGGGGACGAGATCGTCGGCATGGCGGGGCTCCTCCACGACCCCGACCGGCCGGATCGCGCCGAGAACGCACTCACGACGGTGCGCCGCGACCGGCGCGGCCGCGGCCTCGCCCGAGCGCTCAAGGAGAGCACGATCGCGTGGGCGGCGGCGCACGGCATCCGCGAGATCTACACGTGGACGCAGACCGGCAACGAGAACATGCGCGCGGTGAACGAGCGGCTCGGCTACGTCACGCGCAACGTCTCGATCACCGTGCGGCGAGCGCTGCCGCTGTGAAGGACTGGTTCGCCGGGCCGATCGCCGCGCGCTACGACGCGGACACTGCGGACATGCCGGTCGAGCCGGTGGTCGACTTCCTGCTCCCGCTGGCCGGCGGCGGTGCGCTCGAGCTGGCCATCGGCACCGGCCGCATCGCCGTGCCGCTCGCCGCGCGCGGCGTCGGCGTCGCGGGCATCGACCTGTCGCCGGACATGGTCGCGGAGCTGCGGCGGAAGACGAACGAGATTCCGGTGGCGATCGGCGACTACGCGACGACGCGGGTCGAGGGGACGTTCTCGCTCGCCTACATCGTCTTCAACTCGATCAACAACAACACGACGCAGGACGGCCAGGTCGCGACGTTCGCGAACGCGGCGGCGCACCTCGAGCCCGGCGGCTGCTTCGTGGTGGAGGTCGGCGTCCCGAACACTCAACCGCTCGAGGTGTTCGACCTCGGCGAGACGCACGTCGGCGTGGACGAGTACGACGCCGCCACCCAGCACAGCGTCTCGCATCACTTCACGCTCGTCGGCGGGCGCTGGGAGCGCGTGTCGATGCCGTTTCGCTCGGTCTCGCCGGCAGAGCTCGACCTGATGGCGCGGCTGGCGGGGATGCAGCTACGGGAGCGCTGGGCGGACTGGGCCCGCTCCCCGTTCACGGCCGAGAGCACGAAGCACGTCTCGGTCTGGGAAAAGCGGTGAGGCGTCCGGGCGCCGAGCGGCTCTACTACTCCCTGACGTTCGTCCTCTCCATGCCCACCTGGGTCGTCGTGGCCGTCTTCCTCGTGCGCGACCTGCACCTCACGCCGTTGCAGCTCGTGCTGATGGGGACGGCGATGGAGGCGGCGGTGTTCCTCTTCGAGGTGCCGACCGGGGTCGTCGCGGACACGTACAGCCGGCGTCTCTCGCTCATCATCGGCTACCTCGGCATGGGGGTCGCGTGGCTCGCCGTCGCCTTCGTCTCGGCGCCGTGGCTCGCCATCGTGCTGTGGGCGCTGTGGGGGATCTCGTACACCTTCACCAGCGGCGCGGAGCAGGCGTGGATCGCGGACGAGATCGGGGCCGAGAAGGTCCCGCGGGTGTTCCTGCGGGCCGCGCGCATCGGACAGGCCGGCGCCGTGGTCGGGCTCGTGCTGCAGGTCGCCGTCGGCACGGCGTCGCTGCGGGCAGGGGTCGCGCTCGGCGGCGTGTTCACGATCGCGTGCGGGCTCGCGTGTGTTCTCCTGATGGATGAGCACGGCTTTCGGCGCCGCCCCCGCGAGGAGCGGTACTCGCCCCTGAAGGAGATGCGCACGACGGCCGCCGCAGGCGCCCGCTACGCGCGCGCGACGCCGGTCATCCTCCTCCTCATCGCCGTCGCGGTGTTCACTGGGGCCTCGAGCGAGGCGTTCGACCGGCTCAAGGAGGCGCACTTCCTGCGCGACGTGGGGCTGCCTGCGATCGGAAGCCTCTCGCCGGTGGTCTGGTTCGGGATCCTCTACCTCGTCGGGATGGCCAACGCGTTCGTCGGCACGACGCTGCTCATACGGCGCGTCGAGCGGCGCGGGCTGGCGACCGTCTCCACCTCGCTCCTCTGCTGCGCCGCGTTCGAGCTGGTCGCGATGCTCGTCTTCGCCGTCGCCTGGTCGCCGTGGGTCGCGATCGCCGGCGTGCTCGGGGTCTTCCTCGCGCGCAACCTCGCGAGCCCGCTCTACACGATCTGGCTCAACGACCAGGTCACCGACTCGCGGGTGCGCGCGACGGTCTTCTCGATCACCGGCCAGGGCGACGCGATCGGCCAGGCTGCTGGAGGACCGGTGCTCGGCGTGATCGGGAACGCGTGGGGGATCCGGGCCGCCCTCGCGGCGGGCGCCGCCGCCATCGTCCCGGCGCTCGGCCTCTTCGGGCGCGCGATCGCGCACCACGGCGCCGAGCCCGAGCTCGAGGACCTGCCGCAGCCGCTCGAACGGCCGGTAGCAGCCACCGTCACGGAAGTGTGACGCCGTCAGTCGCTTGGCTCCGCGGGAGGTCACGGCTTCGTAGCGCAATCGACACGCTTTCTTGATGGTGGCTGCTACCGGCCGTGGGAGCGTTAGCGTTGCGGCGTGGCAATCCGCGCGCGGCGCACCTGTCTGACCGTTCCGGCGTCGAGCGAGCGGATGCTCGCGAAGGCGGCGTCCCTGCCGGCGGACGAGGTGATCGTCGACCTCGAGGACGCCGTTCCCGCCGTCGAGAAGGAGCAGGCGCGCCGGCTCGCGGTCGCGGCGTTACGAGGAGGGAGGCTCGGGCGGACGACCGCGCTCCGCGTCAACGCGCGAACCACGCCGTGGTGGGAGGACGACCTGCGCGCGGCGGCGGAAGCTCGTCCCGACGTCGTCGTACTCCCGAAGGTCGAGTCCCCGCAGGACGTGGCCGCGGCGGCCGAGCTGCTTCCTCTCGGGACCGGGATCGAGGCTCAGATCGAGACCGCACGCGGGCTCGCAGCGGCGGAGTGGATCGCCTCCGCGGGCCACGGGCTGGAGGCGCTCGTCTTCGGCCCCGCCGACCTCGCAGCCTCGCTCGGCGTGCCGGTGCTCACGATCGGCGCCGGCGCCTCCGACTCCGCGCTCGCGCGCGTGATCGCCGCGGCGCGCGCCTTCGGTCTGCAAGCGGTGGACGGGCCGCACGCCCGGCTGGGCGACGACCTCGGACTCGCCGTCTCGGCGCGGCGGGCGCTCGAGCACGGCTACGACGGGAAGTGGGTGATCCACCCGAGCCAGATCGAGCCGGTCAACTTCGTCTTCGCCCCGTCGCCGGCGGAGCTCGAGCACGCGAAGCGGATCCTCGAGACCGCCCGCGGAGCGGCCCGGCTGGACGGAGAGCTCGTCGACGAGGCATCGCGCCGGCTCGCCGAATCGCTGCTCAGGCGCGCCGAGCTCTCCTAGCCGCCTTCCGCCGTTTCGCCTCAGGCGCCAGCAGGACCGCGCGGTACCAGAGCCGGAGCAGCGAGACGGCTCCCACCCCGACGAGCCCAAGCAGCCTGCCGATGCTTGCCACCGCAGCGCGGAGGGTACTTCCCGACCATGACCGGGCGTGCACGGCATCTCGGCGACCTCCAGGGCGAGATCCAGGATCTCTTCGCCGACCTCTGGGAGGTCTCGCGGTTCTCGGGCTTGAGGCGCGGCTTCCGCCCGCAGTGCGACTGCTACCGCACGGACGACCCGCCGGCGCTGCATCTCGTCGTGGAGCTTCCCGGTGTCGACCCCGCGGCCGTGCGGGTCGTCGCCAGCGACACCGCGCTCGTCGTCTCCGGCGTGCGCGAGCGGCCGGATCCGCGCGGCGCGCGCTACCACCAGGTCGAGATCGAGTACGGCGCCTTCGAGCGGCGGATCGAGCTCGTCGAGGACGTCGACGCCGAGGCGGTGACCGCGTCGTACGAGGCCGGGATGCTCCGGCTCGAGGTGCCGCTGCGGTGAACGAGATCGAGTTCACCGAGACGGCGTCGACGCAGGTCGAAGAGCTGCCGGCCGAGCTGCCGGTCCTGCCGCTCAAGGACACCGTCGTCTTTCCCGACTCGATGACGCCGCTCGCGATCGGCCAGGAGCGCTCGATCCGGCTCGTCGACGACGTGATCGGGGGCGAGCGCCTCCTCGCGCTCGTCACGCTGCGCGATCCCGAGGTCGAGGCGCCGGGCTGGGCCGACCTGCACGAGATCGGCACGGCGGCGATCGTGCACAAGATGATCCGCGTCCCCGACGGGACGCTGCGGATCCTCGTCCAGGGCCTGCGCCGGATCCACCTCGATGAGCCGGTCGCGGACGAGCCCTACCTCGTCGCGCGCTTCTCCGTCGTGCCCGACGAGGAGGAGCAGAGCACGGAGCTCGAGGCGCTGATGCGCAACGCGCAGAACCTCTTCGGGCGGATCATCGGCCTCGCGCCGTACCTGCCCGAGGAGCTCCAGATCGCGGCCGCGAACGTCGACGACGCGGGCGCGCTTTGCAACCTCGTGGCGTCGACCCTCCGCCTCAAGACCGAGGAGAAGCAGCAGATCCTCGAGACCGCCGGCGCCGAGGAGCGGCTGCGCGAGGTCACGAGGATCCTCAGCCGCGAGCTCGACGTGTTCGAGCTCGGCACGAAGATCCAGTCGCAGGTGCAGTCGGAGCTCGAGAAGGGGCAGCGCGAGTTCTTCCTGCGCCAGCAGCTGAAGGCGATCCAGGAGGAGCTCGGCGAGGGCGACCCCGAGCAGGCCGAGGCTAACGAGCTGCGGGAGCGGCTCGAGGCGCTCGAGCTGCCGGAGGAGGTGCGGAAGGCGGCCGACCGCGAGCTCCTGCGGCTGGAGCGGCTCCCCGCGGCGGCGGCCGAGTACGGCGTGATCCGCACCTACCTCGACTGGATCGCGACGCTGCCCTGGGGCATGACGACACCCGACGACCTCGACCTCGACCGCGCGCGCCAGATCCTCGACGAGGACCACTACGACCTCGACAAGGTCAAGGAGCGGATCGTCGAGCATCTCGCGGTCTCAAAGCTCAAGCAGGATCCCGCCGGCCAGATCCTCTGCTTCGTCGGCCCGCCCGGCGTCGGCAAGACGTCGCTCGGGAAGTCGGTCGCGCGGACGCTCGGGAGGAAATTCGCCCGGCTCTCGGTCGGCGGCGTCCGCGACGAGGCCGAGATCCGCGGTCACCGGCGTACGTACATCGGCGCGATGCCGGGCACGATCATCCGCGCCTTCCGAGACGCGGAGTCGATGAACCCGGTGGTGCTGATCGACGAGATCGACAAGATGGGCGCCGACGCCCGCGGCGACCCGGCGAGCGCGATGCTCGAGGTGCTCGACCCGGCGCAGAACTGCACCTTCCGCGATCACTACCTCGACCTCCCGTTCGACCTCTCGAAGACGCTCTTCATCTGCACCGCGAACACCGCCGACACGATCCCCTCGCCGCTGCTCGACCGCATGGACGTGATCCAGCTCTCCGGCTATACCGAGGAGGAGAAGCTCGGGATCGCGCAGCGCTACCTCGTGCCGCGACAGATCGAGGAGCACGGGCTCACCGCCGGCCGGATCTCGATCGGCGAGCGCGTGCTACGGCTGCTCGCCCGCGAGTACACGCGCGAGGCCGGCGTGCGCGCGCTCGAGCGCCGCATCGGCGACCTCTGTCGCAAGGCCGCGGTCCAGGTCGCGCGCGGCAACGAAGAGAAGATCCGCGTCAGCGAGAAGCTCGTGCGCGAGTGGCTCGGCCCACGGCAGTTCTCCGCCGAGTCGCGGCGGCGCACGGCGGATCCCGGCGTGGCGACCGGCCTCGCGTACACGCCGGTCGGCGGCGACGTCCTCTTCATCGAGGCGCAGGCGTATCCCGGCCGCGGCAAGCTCACCGTCACGGGGCAGCTCGGCGAGGTGATGCAGGAGTCGGCCCAGGCCGCGCTCTCGTGGGTGCGCTCGCACACGGGAGAGCTCGAGCTCGACGAGAAGTGGTTCGCCCGCCACGACGTCCACCTCCACGTTCCCGCCGGTGCGATCCCGAAGGACGGCCCGTCCGCGGGGATCGCGATGGCGACGGCAATCGCGTCCCTCGTCCGCCAGACGCCGGTGGCCGACGACGTCGCGATGACGGGCGAGATCACGCTGACCGGCCAGGTGCTGCCGATCGGCGGCGTGCGCGAGAAAGTGCTCGCCGCCCAGCGGGCCGGGCTCGACCGCGTGATCCTGCCGCGGGAGAACGAGCACGACCTCGACGAGCTGCCGGCGGAGACCCGCGACGCCGTGGGCTTCGTGCTCGTCGACTCGATCGGCGAAGTGTTCGCCGCGGCATTCGACTCGAACGGCGCCCGGACGAACGGTCGCGTGCGGGCACCGACTGCGAAAAGGTAGAAGGACCGTTCCCACCCACGACGGAAAGGATCGGAAGATGACGTACACGAAGGAAAGGGTCGCCGACGCAGCCGCGAACGCGCGCCCCTACGTCGAGCGTGCGCTCCGCGACCAGGAGCTGCGCGAGAACATCCGCAACGCGTACACCTCGGCCCGTGCGGTCTTCGACGAGCTCTCGTCCCGCCGCCGCATCTCGGACGCCGCCACCAAGCTCGCGAGCGACCAGGACGTGCAGAGCGAGCTGCGGAACGCGATCGACGAGCTGCGGAATGCCGCCTCCCGCGTCCAAGGCGTCCGGCGTGGCTCGACAGAGCCGGCCCGCGCGGCGCGGAACGGCACGATCCTGCTGCTCGGCATCGCGCTCGGCATCCTGCTCAACCCGATCACGGGCCCGGCGGTGCGGCGGGCGCTCGCCAAGAAGCTGTTCGGCAGCGGCAACGGCTTCGTCTACCAGGGCAACGGCTCGCCCACGAAGGCGGAGTAGCTAGGAGCTGCGCCCGAGGCGCTCCCGCGCGAAAGCGCGGAAGCGGTCGCGCGCGGCGTCATCCGGCGCGAGGGGCTCGTCGTCGGCGTACTGCGGGTCGGAGGCGATCTCCTCGGCGACCGCGTGCACCTCGCGCTCGATCGCCGCGCGGTGCGCGGGCTCGCGCAGCAACGCGTCGACCCAGCTCTCAGAGCCGTCCCAGTCCGGGACGTCGTGGTCGAAGAGGAGCTGGCCGAGCAGGATCCCGGTGCGGATGTACGCGAACGTCCTGAACGCGAGGATGCGGTGCGGTGTCTCGACGCGGGCCGCGAGGGCGGGGTCGTCGCGCACGATGCGCTCGACGATTCCGCCGATCGGCTCGTCCACGAGCGGGATCCAGAGCTCTTCGATGTCCGCCACGGGCGGATTATGCCCGCCCGCGAAGTAGCGTAGGCCCTCGTGTCCGGCGCCCGAGACGATCTTCTCGCGCGGCTCGCCGCCGCTCCGGAGGAAGCGGGGCTCTTCCTCGACTTCGACGGCGTCCTCGCGCCGATCGTGGACCGGCCCGAGGACGCGGTCCCGCCGCCGGAGACCCGCGCGGAGCTGGAGCGCCTGGTCGGCCGGTACGCGCTCGTCGCCGTCGTGAGCGGGCGCGTCGGCGAGGACGTGCGGACGCGGCTCGGGGTCGGCGGCATCGTCTACGTCGGCTCGCACGGGCTGGAGGCCGAGCCGCAGGCCGACCGCTGGCGCCGGACGCTCGCGGCGTTCGCGGCGGACTCGCCGTGGCCGCAGGAAGGCGTCGAGGTCAAGGCACTGGCCGTCGCGTTCCACTTCCGCGACCACCCCGACGAGCGGGAAGCCGTTCGCCGTCTGGACGCGATCGCGGACTCGGCGCGGGAGCAGGGCCTGGTCGCGCGCTACGGCCGCAAGATCCTCGAAGTGCTGCCGCCCGTCGGCTCGAACAAGGGAACGGCGGTGCAACACCTGCTCGAGGAGCGAGGACTGCGGCGCGCACTCGCGGCCGGCGACGACACGACCGACATCGACTCCTTCGCCGCTCTCGACGGCCTGGAGGTGGCGGTGCGTGTGGCCGTCACGTCTGCCGAAGCGCCCGCCGCCCTGCTCGATGCCGCCGACCTCGTCGTCGAGTCGACGGAGGAGTTCCTCACGCTCCTCCGCCGCCTGTAGAAGGCGCAGCGTCTAGAGAAGCTGCAGGACCTCGGGGATGGACGAGATCCGGGGGCCCGACCAGTCCTGCAGCTCGGGCCACGCCGGCTCCTCGCCCGGACGGTGGACGAGGATTACCCGCATCCCGACCCGCTCGGCACCCGCGAGCTCGTCGTTCGCGCCGTCGCCGACGAAGAGCGCTTCCGACGGCTTCACGTCCAGCTGCTCGAGCACGAGCTCGTAGATCCGGGGATCGGGCTTGCGGAGGCCGCAGGTGGAGGAGAAGACCTCTGCGTCGAAGAGCCCGGCGAACGGCGTCTCCGGCCAGACGTCCACCGTGTCCTCGCTGCAAACCGTGATCAGCCCGAGGCGGATCCCGCGGGCCCGCAGCTCGCGCAGCGTCTCGACCGCCCCGGGACGTGCCCCGCCGAGAACCTCGCGCGTGAACGAGCGGCGCAGCTCGAGGAAGTCGTGGATCGCCTCCTGGTCGATCCCCAGCGAGACGAGATAGGGCTCCATGGGACCGGTCTCACGCAGGGGCCGGCCCTCGATCCAGATCCGGTGGAAGTCGTCGGGTTCGCGCCCCGTGCGGCGGGCCAGCTCGGCGCTGAACTCCCGCGAGCGCCGGTCGTCGTAGTCGACGAGCGTCTCGAAGAGGTCGAAGACGACCGCCCGCGTCACCCGGCGCCTGCCTCCCTGTTGAGAACCTCCCACGCCTGCCGCACGTCGGACTCGGTCGTCCGCGCGTTGCCGATCGCGAGCCGCAGGACGTAGCGCCCGTCGAGCTTCGTGTGCCCGATGAAGATCTCGCCGGATGCGTTCACGCGCTCCTCGATCCGCTCGTTCTCCTCGTCCGTCCCCACACGCCTGAAGACGACGAGCGAGAAGCGCCGCGGCGCGACGAGATCCCACTGCTCGCTCTCCTCGACCCAGTCCGCGAAGAGCCGCGCGAGCCGGATGTGCTCGCGCAGGATCGCCCGCAGCCCCTCGGCGCCGTAGCAGCGCAGCACCGCCCAGAGCTTCAGCGACCGGAAGCGGCGGCCGAGCGCCGGCCCGTACTCCGACAGCGAATACGCGTCGTCCGGCGTGCGCAGGTACTCGGGAACGAGCGTGAAGGCCTCGTGCCACTCGTCGGGCCGCGCCGTCCAGACGAGCGAGCAATCCGAGGGAACCAGCATCCATTTGTGCGGGTTCACGACGAGGGAGTCGGCGAGCTCGATGCCGTCGGCCGACCAGCGCTCCTCCTCGCAGATCCACGAGGACCCCGCGTAGGCGGCGTCGACGTGGAGCCAGGCGCCTGCCTCGTGCGCGCGCTCAGCGAGCTCGCGGACGGGATCGACCGAGGCGAAGGACGTCGTGCCGACCGTGGCCACGACCGCCGCGACGTGCGCGAGGTCGTAGCCGTCGACCCGCATCCGCAGCTCCTCGTCGACCGGCGCCTTGCGCAGCTCCATGCCGAGCATCCGCGTGTCCTTCTCGACGGAGGAGTGCGCGTGCTCGGAGCAGACGACGACGTTGCGCCCGGTGACGTGCCGCGCCGCGATCAGCGCGGCGAGCGTGCAGGTGGAGGCCGTGTCCTCGATGTGGCCGTGCCAGCCGTCGGGGAGGCCGAGCAGCTGCCGCACCCAGTCCGCGACGCGCAGCTCGAGCTCCGTCGACGCCGGCGAGGCGCGCCAGACGAGCGCGACCTGGTTCAGCGTCGCGGCGAGCAGCTCGGCGAGGATCGCCGGCTCCGACGAGGTGACCGCGAAGTAGGAGAAGAAGCGCGGGCTCTGCCAGTTCGTGAGCGCCGGCAGCAGCAGCTCGTCCATGTCGCGCAGGACGTTGGCGAACGCCTCGGGCTGCTCGGGCGCCGACGCCGGCAGCCTGGCGGAGAGCTCGCCGGGAGCGACCTGCGCGAGCACCGGCAGCTCCGACACCTGCTCGAGATACCGCGCCGCCCACTCGAGCGCGGCGGCGCCGTCCTCCCGGAAATCCGTCATTTCCCGCTCCGGCGCCGTACACGCCGGCGCCTCCGCTCTTTGTTGAGCTCCGTCGAGCCTACGCTCACGGCCGCTTCTTCCGCAGCTTGTCGAGTTGCTTCCAGGTGCGCGTGTTGGCGACGTCGGCCTTCGTCAGCCAGCCGCGCCGCGCCTGGGCCACCGCGAGCTCGACGTACGCCTGCGAGCGAACCTCGTGCCCGTCGGAGGAGACGACGAGCTTCAGCCCGGCCTCCTTCGCGGCGCGGGCGTGGACGTCGCGCAGGTCGAGCCGGTCCGGCTGGCCGTTGATCTCGAGCAGGGTTCCGGTCTCGAGCGCCGCCTCGATCACCCTCTCGACGTCGACGTCGCGCGGCGGCCGCTTGCCGATCCGCCGCCCGGTGAGATGGCCGACGCAGTCGACGTACGGGTTCTGCATCGCCTCGAGCACGCGCTCGGTGGGGCGCGAGTCGGGCGCCTGGTGCACCGACGCGACGACCCAGTCGAGCAGCGCCAGATCCTCGCCCGCCACGTCGACCTCGCCGCTCGAGCGGATGTTCGCCTCGACCCCCGCGAGGACCCGGAGCTGCGGGAAACGGCGCCGCAGCTGCTCGATCTCCTCGAGCTGCGCCTGCAGCCGCCCCTCCCGCAGGTAGTGCGAGTGGTCGGTCACGGCGTAGTACTCGTAGCCGCGCGCGGCCGCGCCTTCGAGCATCTCCTCGAGCGTGCTCTTGCCGTCGGCCGACCAGTGCGAGTGCGTGTGCAGGTCGCCGCGGACGTCGTGCAGCTCGACGAGCTGCGGCAGCTCGCCGCGGCGCGCCGCCTCGAGCTCGCCGGCGTTCTCGCGCAGCTCGGGCGGAATCGGCTGGTAGCCGAGGAACTCGTAGACCGCGTCCTCCTCGGCGCTCTTGAAGACGTCGCCCGTCTCGACGTTCGTCACGCCGTACTCCGAGATCGAGAGCCCGCGCCGCACCGCGTCCTCGCGCATCGCGACGTTGTGGTCCTTGGCGCCGGTGAAGTGCTGCAGGAGGTTGCCGAACGACTCGGGCGGGACGACGCGCAGGTCGAAGCGGAGCCCGTCGCGCGCGACGACTGTCGCCTTCGTGTCGCCCTGCGCAGCCACGTCGACGACCCACTTCAGGCTCGCGAAGTGCTGCGTCAGCTCGCCCGGCTCGGTCGCGCTCGCGATGATGTCGAGGTCGCGGAACGTCTCCTTCCGCCGCCGCACCGACCCGGCCTCGGAGACGGCGAGCGCCGCCGGGAGCTCTCGCAACGCCGCCACGACCGCCTGCACCGCGGGCAGCCCCCGGCCGAGCAGGTGCCTCCCGGGCTCCGGGCTCTCGGCCTGGTACGCGAGAGCGGCAAGGATCTTCTCCTCGCTCTTGGGCCCGAGGCCGGCGAGCGTGCGCAGCCGCTCCGACTCGGCCGCCGCCTTGAGGTCGTCGAGCGTCTCGACCCCGAGCTCGCGCCAGATGCGCGCAGCCGTCTTCGGCCCGAGCCCGGGCAGCTTCATGAAGAGGACGACCTCGGGCGGGACGCCGGCCTTCTTCCTCGTGAGCGCCTCGATCTCTCCGACCTCGACGATCTGGACGATCTTCTCCTCGATCGTCTTGCCGATCCCCTGCAGCTCCTTCGCGCGGCCGTCGAGGGCGAGCTGCGCGACGGAGCCCGAGGTCTCGCGCACCCGGGTCGCCGCGCGGCGATAGGCGACCACGCGGAAGGTTTCCTTGCCCTCCAGCTCGAGCAGGTCGGCGAGGAGGTCGATCTGGTCGGCGACGGCGGAATTGGGCGGCAGGTCGGCCACAGGGCGATGATATGAGCGTGCCTGGGGCCGTCGTCTGCCTGCCGACGTACAACGAGCGCGAGAACCTCGAGCGGATGATCGAGGCGCTCGAGCCCCTCGGCGTCCGCGTCCTCGTGATCGACGACAACTCCCCGGACGGGACCGGGGAGCTAGCGGACCGCCTCGCGGCGGGGCGCGACTGGGTCTCCGTGCTCCACCGGAAGCAGAAGGAAGGGCTCGGCCCCGCCTACATCGCCGGCTTCCGGCGGGCGCTCGCCGACGGGGCGGAGCTCGTGCTGCAGATGGACTGCGACTTCTCGCACGCTCCTGCCGACGTGCCGCGGCTGATCGCCGCCGTGCACGCCGGTGCAGACGTCGCCCTGGGCTCGCGCTACGTGGACGGCGGAGGCATCGAGAACTGGGGTCTGCACCGCCGTCTGCTCTCGCGCTGCGCCTCCCTCTACACGCGTGTGCTGCTGATGCCCATCCACGACGCGACCGGCGGGTTCAAGTGCTTTCGTCGCCGGGTCCTCGAGTCGATCGAGCTGGAGAAGATCGACGCGACCGGAATGGTCAGCTTCCAGGTCGAGGCCACCTACCGGGCCCTGCGCAAGCGCTTCCGCGTCGTGGAGGTGCCGATCGTGTTCGTCGACCGGACCGCCGGCCGGTCGAAGATGAGCCGGGCCGTCGCGTTCGAGGCGGTCTGGAAGGTGCCGCGGCTACGGTTGGACGCATTGAGGGGACGGCTGTGACGGAGCTCGACGAGGCGACGTTCGACGAGGCGATCGCGGGCGAGCCCGTGCTCGTGGATTTCTGGGCGCCCTGGTGCCGGCCGTGCAAGGCCGTGGAGCCGATCCTCGAGGAGCTGCCCGTCGACGTGGCGCGGGTGAACATCGACGAGGAGCCGGGGCTCGCGTCCCGCTACGAGGTGCTCTCGATCCCAACCGTGATCCTCTTCTCCGGCGGCGAGGCGCGGGGGTCGGTCGTCGGTGCGCGGCCGCGCGCGCATTTCGAGCAGTGGCTAGCGGAAGTGCTCCCAGCCGGCGAGTGAGTACGGCTCGCCGCCGAGCGTGAGCCCGACGCCCTCTCCGTCCTCCACGCGGCCGATCACCGGGAGTTCCAGCGGGTCCGGCGTCGTCGCGAGCAGCTCGTAGTCCTCGCCGAAGCCGAGGTCGGCGAGCTCCGCGCCCTCGGCGAGCGGGACGCGCTCGAGCTCGATCAGGATCCGGACGGCCGACCGCTCCGCGATGTGGGCGGCGTCGGCGGCGAGCCCGTCCGAGACGTCGAGCATCGCGGTCGCGACGCGCGCCAGCCGCATCCCTTCATGCAGGCGGTTCGGCACCGGGAGTAGGCGGCCCGCGCGGAAGGCGGCGCCCGCGCCGCCCAGCGGCCCGGTCACCACCACGGCATCGCCGGGACGCGCCCCGGCACGGCCCGGAACGCGCTCGGCCCGCCCGAGGGCCGTGACCGAGAGGACGACGCGATCGGCGCCGGTCGTGTCACCGCCGCGCACCGGCGCGCCGCGCTCGTTCAGGCCGGCGTAGAGCTCGAGCACGTCTGCGAGCTTCGTCTCGGGCGGCAGCCCGAGCGAGACGAGCAGCGCCAGCGGCTCCGCTCCCGAAGCCGCGAGGTCGCTGAGGTTGACCGCGGCCGCACGCGCGCCGAGCTCGCGCCAGCCGAGCAGGTCGAAGCGGAAGTGGACGCCCTCGACCAGCGCGTCCTGCGTCACGACGAGCCCTTCGACGACGGCCGCGTCGTGCTCGATCCCGTGCACGAGCCCGCGCCGCTCGAGCTCGGCGAGGAGCCCGAATTCCCCGAGCTCGCCGAGGCTCGTCATACCTCCGAGAGGTTCGCCCGGCCTTCGAGCGTGCCCGGGTCGAGCGCGGCGAGCGCGTCGTAGAGCCGGGCGTGGAAC
Organism: Gaiellaceae bacterium; assembly: GCA_045806005.1. GTDB lineage: Bacteria > Actinomycetota > Thermoleophilia > Gaiellales > Gaiellaceae > Palsa-739. The sequence goes on along the minus strand of JBJMKE010000072.1, from coordinate 7,712 downwards.
GTGCCCGGGCCTTCGGCTCCGGCCGCTGCACCTTCGGCCGCGACGCCGAGCGCGGCGAGCGCCTCGGCCGCGGCCTCGAGCGGCTCCTCCGGCTTCGCGGCGAGAAAGCAGCCGCTGAGGGCGGACGAGATGCAGCCCGTCCCCGTCACGGAGGCGAGCAGCGGGTGGCCGTTGGCGACGGCGAGCGTCCGCTCGCCGTCCGAGACGTGGTCGACCGGGCCGGTGACGGAGGCGACGAGCCCGAGCTGCCGCCCGGCCTCCCGCGCGAGCTCGGCCGGCTCGAGCCCGCTCGCGATCGACTCGACGCCGCGCACCTCGGCGTCCGCGCCGACGAGCGTCGCCACCTCGCCCGCGTTTCCGCGCAGCACGGTCACGCCGACCTGCTCGAGGATCCGCCGGGCCGTGTCGGTGCGATACGCCGTCGCGCCGGCGCCGACCGGGTCGAGCACGACCGGAATCCCCCGCTCGGTCGCGACGCGGCCCGCAAGGAGCATCGCCTCGATCCAGTGCTCCGAGAGCGTGCCGATGTTGAGGACGAGCGCCGAGGCGAGACCGACCATCTCCTCGACCTCCTGAGGCGCGTGCGCCATGACCGGCAGCGCGCCGATCGCAAGGGTGGCGTTGGCCGTCTCGTTCATGACGACGTAGTTCGTGATCTGGTGGACGAGCGGCTTCCGCTCGCGGAGCTCCCGCAGCGTCGTTCCGGGAGAGGCGGTCATCGCGCCGCCACTCCCAGCACGTCGACCGGCCCCTCGCCGCCGCCGATCTCCACGAGCCCCTGCGCGACCGCCCGCGAGGCCGCCGCCGCGGCGCCGCGCGCCGCGTCCACCAGCGAGAGGCCACGGGCGAGGAGCGCGGCCAGCGTCGCGGAGTGGGTACAGCCGGCGCCGTGCGTCGCGACCGCGGCGCGGCGCTCGAACGGGATCTCGTGGTGCTCCTGTCCGTCGAAGAGGTGGTCGACCGCCTCCTCGCCGTGCCCGCCGGTGACGAGCGCCGCCGGAGCGCCGAGCGCCACGATCGCCTCCGCGAGCTCACCTTGTAGCACTGTGTTACTTGCGGTCAGGGCCTGCGCCTCGAGCAGGTTCGGGGTGACGACGGTCGCGAGCGGGAAGAGCCGGGTCACGAGCGACTCGACGGCGTCCTCCTCCAGCAGCCGCGCTCCCGAGCTCGCCACCATCACCGGGTCGACGACGAGCGGCAGCGGATGCTCCGCGAGCCAGTCGGCGACTGTCTCGACGATCGGGCGGGAGAAGAGCATCCCCGTCTTGGCGGCGTCGATCCCGATGTCGCCGGCGACCGCGTCGAGCTGGGCGCGCACGAACTCCGGCGGCAGCTCGTGCACCGCCGTCACCTCGCGCGTGTTCTGGGCCGTGAGGGCGACGATCGCGGACATGCCGTGCACGCCCGCCGCGGCGAACGCCTTGAGATCGGCCTGGATCCCGGCGCCGCCGCCCGAGTCGGAGCCTGCGATCGTGATGCAGCGTGGAACCAACGCACTCCCTTCGCCGGCATGACCCGGATCAGGTTCGACGGGTGTGATCTCAGCCCCGGACGGGGCACCCCGGTGTGCCAACGTTAGCGTCTGCAGTCGTGCGCAGGCTGCCACCCGCTCTCGCCGCTGCCGCGACGCCGCAGATCCTCGAGCTGCTCGGGGACGGGCCCGGCCGCGTGCTCGAGCTCGGCTTCGCAGGCATCCATGCGAGGCCGCTCGAGCTCGCCGGCTGGGAGGTGGTCGTCGTCGAGCCCGACCCGGCCCACGCCGAGCGGGCACGTCAACGTGGCGCCCACGTGGCCGAACAGGCAGAGGGGCGCTTCGACGCCGTCGTCGCACCTGCGGACGCGCACCTGGAGGGGATCGACGCGGCGAGGGTCGTCCTCGTGGACGACCGCGGAGCCGCTTCAATGGAGAGATGACCACGGGCGCGCGCTACGACGGGATCGCCGACTGGTACGACACCGAGTTCCAGCCGGCGCCGCTCGAGAGCGAGACGTGGCAGACGCTCGCCCGGCTGCTCGGGGATCCCGCCGGCTCGCTGATCGACGTCGGCTGCGGGACCGGCGGGTACGCGGCGGCTCTCGCCGAGCTCGGCTGGGACGTGACCGGCGTCGACGTCTCGGAGGACATGCTGCGGCGGGCCGAGGCGAAGGGCGTGCGCACGGTGCGCGCCGACGCTGCGGCGCTTCCCTTCGCCGACGCCTCCTTCGACGCCGCGATCTCGATCTTCACGCACACGGACCTCGACGACTTCGCCCGCGTCGTCGGAGAGGTCGTGCGCGTGCTCCGGCCCAGCGCGCCGTTCGTCTACGTGGGCGTCCATCCGTGCTTCGTCGGCCCACACTCGGTCTACGACTTCGACCGGGCCGCGCCGGATCTCCATTCGGGTTGGTACCGCCGGACGGGCCGCTACGACGAGGCGCCCGGGATCTGGCGAGGGTCGGGCGTGCGGATCAGGGTCGGGGCGAGCCATCTGCCGCTCGGGCTCTTCCTGCAGACCTTCCTCGACGCCGGCCTGCGGCTCGAGCAGGTCGAAGAGCCTGCCGAGCGCGAGTATTCGTTCGGGCTCGGCTTCCGGTGGCGCCGGTGAACCTGCGCGTCGTCCTGACCGTTCCGGACTTCGACGAGGCCGTCGCCTTCTACCGCGACACGCTCGGGCTCGAGCAGCTGGCCGACTGGAGCGGCGAGGACGGCCACGTCATCCTGCTCGACGTCGGCCGCGCCACACTCGAGCTGTTCGACGAGCGCCAGGCGGACAGCGTCGACCGGATCGAGGCCGGGAAGCGCGTCTCCGGGCAGGTGCGGCTCGCGCTCGAGGTCGAGGACACCGACGCCACGGCGCAACGCCTCGTCGCGGCGGGCGCGGTGGCCGAGGGCGAGCCGGTCGTCCCGCCGTGGGGCGGCCGCAACGCGCGGCTGCGCACGCCGGACGGGATGCAGCTGACACTGTTCAGCGAGGCGTAGACCGCTTCAATGGCGTGGTGACCGCCACAGCTCTCTGGGACGAGCTCCTCGTCGGCGACGAGCTCGCGTACCTCACGACCGAGCCCGCACGCGAAGCGCGGACTGTGCCCGTCCCCGGCTCGCTTCAGCCGGCGGTGCGAGGAGCCCTCGCCCGGCGCGGCGTCCCCGAGCTCTACGCGCACCAGGCTGAGGCCTACGAGTTAGCGCAGGCCGGCGGGAACCTGATCGTCACCACCGGCACGGCCTCGGGCAAGACGCTCGCCTTCAACCTGCCCGTGCTCGATGCGCTCGCCGCCGACCGGCACGCGCGCGCGCTCTACCTCTACCCGACGAAGGCGCTGGCGCAGGACCAGGCGCGCTCGCTCGGCGAGCTCGGCGTGACGGGAGTCCGCGCGGCGATCTACGACGGCGACACGCCGACCGAGCGGCGCCGGCAGATCCGCGGCTGGGCCAACCTCGTGCTCACGAACCCAGACATGCTCCATATCGGGGTGCTGCCGCGCCACGACCTATGGGGCGACTTCCTGCACAACCTCCGCTTCGTCGTCGTGGACGAGGCGCACGTCTACCGCGGAGTCTTCGGCTCGCACGTGGCGAACGTCCTGCGGAGGCTGCGCCGCCTCGCGCGGATCTACGGCTCCGAGCCGCAGTTCCTCCTCGCCTCGGCGACGATCGCGAACGCGGGCGGGCTCGCCCTCGCGCTCATCGGCGAGGACGTGACGGTGGTCGAGGACGACGCGGCGCCGCGCGCCGAGCGCACGGTCGCGCTCTGGAACCCGCCGCTGCTCGACGCCGAGCTCGGGCTGCGGGCGAGCGCGCTCGGCGAGGCGTCGCGGCTGCTCGCGGCGCTCACCGGGCGCGGGCTGCGCACGATCTGCTTCGCGAAGAGCCGCAAGTCGGCCGAGCTCATCCACCGCTTCGCAAGCGACCGGCTGGATGCAGCGACCGCTCGCAGGCTCGCCCCGTACCGGGCCGGCTACACGCCGCAGCAGCGGAGGGAGATCGAGCGGCGCCTCGTAGAGGGCGACCTGCTCGGGGTCACGTCGACCGACGCGCTGGAGCTCGGCATCGACATCGGCGACCTCGACTGCGCGATCTCGGTGGGCTTCCCGGGCACGATCGCGAGCCTTCGCCAGCAGTGGGGCCGCGCGGGGCGCCGTGGGCACGGGCTCGCCGTCCTCGTCGCCTCCGAGGACGCGCTCGACCAGTACTTCATGCGCGAGCCGCCGGCGCTGCTCGAGCGCCGGGTCGAGGCGGCGATCCTCGACCACGCCAACCCGCGCGTCCTCGACGGCCACGTCGCGGCCGCCGCCTTCGAGGCCCCGGTCGATGAGAGCGACGCCGCTACGCTCGGCGTCGAGGCACTGGAGCGCGCACCGCACGTCCCGGAGCTGCGGCACACACCGCGCGGCTGGGTCTGGGCCGGCAAGGACGCGCCGGCGCCGCGCATCCCGCTCCGCTCGACGTCACCCGACTCGTTCCTCGTCGTCGACGCCTCGAGCGGGGACGTGCTGGGCCTGGCCGAGCGGGAGCGCGCCTACTCGACGGTGCACGAGGGGGCGGTCTACCTCCACCTGGGCCGCCAGTACCTCGTGCGCGAGCTCGATCTCGCCGCCCGGCGGGCGCTCGTCGAGCCGTTCGACGGCGACTGGTACACGCAGGCCAAGAAGGAGACCGAGACCTCGATCGAGGAGCCGCTGCGGGTCGAGCGCCGGCTCGGGCTCGAGCTCTCCTTCGGCCGCGTCTCGGTGACCGAGCAGGTGGTCGGCTACCAGAAGAAGGCGGTCGCGGACGGGTCGACCCTCGACACCGTCCCGCTCGACCTGCCGCCGACGACGTTCGACACCGAGGCGGTCTGGTTCGTGCCGCGGCCGCACCAGCTTGAGGGCCTCGAGGCCATGCCGCTGCTCCTCTCGTCCCTCCACGCGGCGGAGCATTCGCTGATCGCGCTCCTGCCGCTGTGGGCGATGTGCGACCGCTGGGACATCGGCGGTCTCTCGACGAACCTCCACCTGGACACCGGGGCCCCGACCGTCTTCGTCTACGACGGCCACGCTGGCGGCGTGGGCATCGCGGAGCGCGGCTTCGCGCAGTTCGAGGGCTGGGTCGCCGACACCGTGCGCCTGCTCGAGGGCTGCCCGTGCGAGCGCGGCTGCCCGTCCTGCGTCCAGAGCCCGAAGTGCGGCAACCTGAACGAGTTCCTCGACAAGGGCGGCGCGCTCATGCTGCTCACGCGGATGTCGAATTCGGGCTAGCGCGTTCGTCTTAGAGTCGTCAACGACTCCCGAAGGAGGGAACCATGCAGTACATGCTCCTGATCTACGGCTCCGGCGACAGCTGGAGCGAGCTGACGCCCGAGCAGCAGCGCGAGATGGGCGAGGCGTATTTCCGGTTCACCGAGGAGCTGCGCGGGGCCGGGAAGATGGTGGCCGGCGACGCCCTCCAGCCGATCACGACCGCGACCTCGATCCGTGTCCGCGACGGCGAGACGCTCACGACCGACGGCCCGTTCGCCGAGACGAAGGAAGTGCTCGGCGGCTATTACCTGATCGACGTCGAGACGCTCGACGAGGCGCTCGAGTGGGGCGCGAAGATCCCCGGAGCGCAGTACGGCACGATCGAGGTGCGCCCCGTCGTCACCGACTACGAGACGGTCGCATAGACGAGCTCACAGCTGCCTACCGCGACGAGCGCGCGAAGTCCGTCGCGATCCTCGGCCGCGTCCTCGGTGACCTCGACCTCGCCGAGGACGCGGTGCAGGACGCCTTCGTCCGGGCCGCCGAACGCTGGCCGGTCGACGGTATCCCGCACAACCCGGGCGCGTGGATCGTCGCGACGGCGCGGAACCGCGCGATCGACCGGATCCGCCGCGAGCAGACCCTGGCCCGCAAGACGGAGCTGCTCGGAAGAGCGCAAGAGCTCCCGACCGACGAGGAGGCCACCGTTCCCGACGAGCGACTCGAGCTGATCTTCGCGTGCTGCCACCCGGCGCTCGCACCAGAGGCGCAGGTCGCCCTGACCCTGAGCCTCGTGGCCGGACTGACCACGCGCGAGATCGCGCACGCCTTCCTCGTCCCCGAGCCGACGCTCGCGCAGCGACTCGTCCGGGCGAAGCGGAAGGTGCGTGACGCCGGCATCCCGCTGCGCGTCCCGCCGGAGCACCTCCTGCCGGACCGGCTGCGGCTCGTGCTGGCGACGATCTACCTCGTCTTCAACGCCGGCTACGGGCCGCCCGTGCGGCGCGAGCTGTGCGGCGAGGCGATCCGCCTCGCGGCCGTCCTCGCGACCCTGATGCCCGACGAGGCGGAGGCGCACGGCCTTCACGCGCTTCTTCTCCTGCAGGACGCGCGGCGAGACGCCCGGGTCTCGGCGGCCGGCGAGCTCGTCCTGCTCGACGATCAGGATCGCGCCCTCTGGGACGCCGACGAGATCGAGCAGGGACGGGACGCACTCGAGCGGGCGCTGGCCCTGCGCGCGCCGGGCGCGTACCAGCTGCAAGCCGCGATCGCCTCGCTCCATTACGAGGAGCCGACCGACTGGCCGCAGATCGCACTTCTCTACGGCCGGCTGGCGGAGCTGAGCCGTTCGCCGGTCGTGGAGCTCAACCGCGCCGTCGCCGTCGCGATGGCCGACGGCGCCGAGTCGGCGCTGGAGCTCGTGGACGCGCTGACAGGGCTCGAGGAGTACCACCTCTGGCACTCGACCCGGGCCGAGTTGCTCCACCGGCTCGGTCGGGACGCCGAGGCGGCGGCCGCCTACGCGCGTGCGCTCGAGCTCGCACCGAGCGAGACCGAGCGCAGCTTCCTCCAGAGTCGCCTCGCGGAGTCCACCCGGTCCTAGGCGGAGCGGGCCAGGTCGTCCGGTCCGGCGGCCGGCAGCGGCCTCTTGCTGCCGCCGCCCGGCGGAGGCGACGCCGGCGGTGGGGCGCTCTTCAGGAGGCGGACGACGTAGAGCGCGAACGCGGTCGCGCCGCACGTCGCCGGGATGAAGAAGACGAGGTTGAGGAGGAGCACGTGCGTCATGTCGCGACCGTATTCCGTATTGCCGCGAGCGCAAACTCGACCGCCTCGGCCGGCGTGCCCGACCGCTGCGTGCCCTCCACCTCCCAGCCCGGCTCGAGCACGACGACCGGCCGCCCGAGGGTCAGCGCGAAGCCGATCTCGGCGAGCGTGCCGTAGCGCCCGCCGACCGCGATCACGGCGTCCCCCGAGGCGACGACGGCGAGGTTGCGGCCGTGGCCGATACCGGTGACCACGACGTGGTCGAGCCACTCGTTCGCCCCCGCCCGCGTCTCGCCCGGCAGGATCCCGATCGTCGTCCCGCCTGCTCGCTTCGCGCCGCGGGCGGCTGCGGCCATCACCTCGCCGAGCCCACCGGTCACGACCGTCGCCCCGCGCTCTGCGAGCAGCCGCCCCACGACCTCGGCCTGCTCCTCGTGCTCCGCGCCGCTGCCGATGACGGAAACCTGGATCGCCACGCCGACCGATGCTAAGACACCTCCGTGGCCACGGATCGGATCGTCCTCGCCGTCGACGTCGGCGGCTCGCACGTGAAGGCGCTCACCTCGAAGGAGAGCGAGCGGCGCCGCTTCGAGTCCGGCCCCTCGCTGACGGCCGAGCAGATGGTCGCCGGAGTCCTCGACACGGTCGACGGCTGGGCGTGGGACGTCGTGTCCGTCGGCATCCCGGCGCCGGTGCGAGGCGGCAAGGTCGTCGCCGAGCCCGTCAACCTCGGCGAGGGCTGGGTCGCGTTC